>NZ_JBIAZA010000011.1:0-305086 GCF_042898655.1 Streptosporangium sp. NPDC000396 | reverse complement strand
CGGGGACGGTGTGGGAGAGTAGGTCGCCGCCGGACAATCATTGTGGGAAAGGCCATCCTTCGGGGTGGCCTTTCCTGCGTTTTGGGGGGTGTTCCCGGGGAACCGGGACACCCCCCGTTTTTTCGGGGGTTCCGGGGGCCCTGTTGGGGTTCCGGGGGCCGCTGGGGTGTCGTGTCCACCACCCTGTCTGGAGCCCGTCGACGAGGTCAGTAGGCTTGAGACGTGGACTATCGAGCAGTTGAACGAGCAATCATGGAACGCGGCGTCGAGTGGAACTTCGAGCCCACTCTCGACAGGATCGCCGCGCTCATGGACGTGCTCGGTTCTCCGCAGCACTCCTACCCGGTCATCCACGTCGCCGGCACCAACGGTAAGTCGAGCACGACTCGGATGATCGAGACGATCCTGCGTGAGCGCAACCTCCGCGTCGGCCGCTTCACCAGCCCGCACCTCATCTCCATGCGCGAGCGCATCTGCCTGGACGGCGCCCCGCTGAGCGAGGAGCGTTTCGTCGAGGTGTACGAGGACATCGCGCCCTACCTTGAGATGATCGACGCCCAGGGGCGCCGGCTCTCCTTCTTCGAAACCCTCACCGCGATGGCCTTCGCGGCCTTCGCCGACGCTCCGGTCGACGTCGCCGTCATCGAGACGGGCATGGGCGGGAGCTTCGACGCCACCAATGTCGCCGACGGCGCGGTGGCCGTCATCACTCCTATCTCCCTTGATCATGTCGACTATCTCGGTCCCGACATCGCGACGATCGCGGGGGAGAAAGCCGGGATCATCAAGCCGGGAGCGACGGCCATACTCGCGCAGCAGGAGCTCCCCGCGGCCGAGGTGCTGATGCGCAAGGCGGCGGAGGCGGGCGCCACCGTGGCACGTGAAGGACTGGAATTCGGCGTGCTCGGCCGGGAGCTCGCGGTGGGCGGGCAGCTGCTTCACCTGAAAAGCCTCAAGGAGACGTACGAGGAGGTGCTGCTTCCTCTCTACGGCGCGCACCAGGCGAGCAACGCCGCCTGCGCGCTGGCCGCGGTGGAGGCGCTGTCCGTCGGAGACGAACCGCTCGACCCCGAGCTGGTACGGCAGGCGTTCCTCCAGGTGCGCTCGCCGGGCAGGCTTGAGGTCGTACGGCGGGGCCCCACGGTGCTCGTGGACGCCGCGCACAACCCGGGCGGTATGCAGGCCACCCTGGAGGCCGTTCACGAGTCCTTCGGCTTCGCCAAGCTCATCGGCGTGGTGGCGATGTTCGCGGACAAGGACGTCCGGGGCATCCTGGAACTGCTGGAGCCGATGATGGACGAGATCGTGGTGACCCGGAACTCCTCACCGAGGTCCATGGACGTCGACGAACTCGCGGTGCTGGCCGAGGAGATCTTCGGTCCGGACCGGGTGCGCCGGGTCGGCCGGCTGGACGAGGCGATCGACATGGGGATCGGGCTGGCCGATGAGGCCGGGGAGTTCGGCGGAGCCGGGGTGCTGATCACCGGATCGGTGGTCACCGCCGGGGACGCGCGGCTCCTGCTCAAGGCCGGCGAGGCCACGTGAGCCAGATGACGGCAGCCAGATGACGGCGGGGAAGCGAGAGATGATCACGGTTACTCCGGGCATGCGGCGGCTCTGTGCCAGCGTGCTGGGCATGGAGGCGATCGTCGTCGGGCTGTTCACCCCGGTGGCGATCAACGTCCAGGGCGTCGAACCGGCGGTCGCGGTGACCGTCGGGATCGGTCTGGCGGTCCTGTGCGTCCTGGTCGCGGGCATGCTGAAGCGGCCGTTCGCCTACATCGCGGGAAGCGTCGTCCAGGTGCTCGCCATCGCCGCGGGCTTCCTGGTTCCGACCATGTTCTTCCTCGGTGCGATCTTCGCAGCCCTGTGGATCACTGCGATATTCGTCGCTCGCCGTGTCGAGGGCGTGACTTCCCGCTAAAGTCGGCTTACATGGCCGTCCCTCCCATTCAGCCGACTCGGGCGGTGACCGCCGGGCCCGCGGGTCTGGTGCGCACGCTTGGTGCGTCGGTGCTGCTCGATGTCGTCCTGGGGTTGCTCGTCGCGGTGGCGCTTCCGCTGGCAATCGTCGCCATCCCCAACACCATCTCGGTGGTGGCCTCCCTGCTCCCGCCCGGCATCTCGCAGATCGAGATGATGCGGGCGCACGGGCTGGCGTTGCCCGCGATGATGCTGACCGTTCCGCTGGCCGCGGTCGCCGTCCGGAGGATGCGAGCGGCCCCGCTCCTCATCGCCGGGCTGACCGTGCTCGCGCTGGCCGACGCGGCCGGGGGATACGCGAACTCCACGCTCCTGGTGGGGGTTCTGCGGGTCCTTCACGGGATCGGCGCCGGCCTGTTGGTGCCCGCCACCCTGGTGGCGGTGTGGGAGCGCCCCCTGATCCTGCGCGCGGTGTGGGGAGCGATGCTCGCGGCTAGTCTCCTGGCGGCGCAGGCGCTCGCCCTGTGGCCCCTCGACGAGGTCAGGTCCTGGAAGGTCACGCTCCAGCCGTACCCGATGCTGACAGGCGTCGCGCTCACTCTGGCCGCTGTCTACCTCATCCTCTGGATGAGGAGCGGTGGGAGCGCTGTGGCGGGCCCCGGACCGAGCGACGCCGAGCGCGGGCGTCTGCTGATGGCGGCCGTGCCCGCCGTGGGCATCGCCGCCCTGGCTCTGGGCACCACCTTCGACTGGCCCCCGGAGCTGCTGGTTCCGGCGGCGGCGCTGTCCATCGTCGCGCTTTTCGCGCTCGCCTCCGCCGGAGCGTTCGAAGGCGCCGGTGGGAGGGCATCGGCTTACACGATGCTCGCGGTGGGCGTCGTGGTCCTGCCGACCGCGGCTCAGGTCACCTACGTGGAGCTCGGTGGGCTGGGCGGCCCCGGGCTGTCCGGCCTGTGGCACGCTTTCGTGATCGCGGGAGTCTTCGGTCTCCTGGCCGCGTGGACGGCGAACCGGCTGGGCGACGCCGCCATGCCCCTGGTCGCCGCGGGCGGCCTGGTGATCATGGTGGCCGGGTTGTGCTCGGTCAGGCTGCTCCTTCCCGCCGCCGACGGACCCGCGTTGATTTTCCCGTTCGCGCTGCTCGCGGTCGGTGCCGCGGCGGCGCTGGCCTCAGCGCTGCGCTCGCCCGGCGCGGGCACCGCGCTCTTCGCGCTGTCGCTGTTCTTCCCCGGGGTGCTTTCGGGCTTCCTGCTGGGCAGCGGGATCCAGGTGGTCCGACTGAACGGGGCCACGACCCCGCAGGCACTGGTCGACGCGTTCGTGGACGCCCTTCACCTGTGGGCTCTGATCGGCGGTGGTCTGGTGGTCATGGTGATCGTGCTCGGAGCGCTCCTGGCTCGCCGTGCCCCGGCGGCCGTCTCCGGTACGGCGGGCGCGACGGTCTCCGACGCGGTCTCCCCGGACGAACCGTCCCCGGTCGAAGGGCGCGACGACGCCCGTGCGGAGAAGCCTCACACGGCGTCGGCGCCCACCGGCGAGATGCGGCCGGTCGCGGCGCCGCAGGCGGTCGTGAAGCCGGACGTGCCGGTCGCCGGACCGAAGTCCGCCCTCGCTCCCGCGGTTCCCGAGCCCGCCACCGAACTGGAGCCTATGGGCACCGAGATCCGGTTCCCACGGGAGTCCGCCGCTTCGCGGACGACCCCCGTGGCAAAGACGGGATCCAACGCCGGGCAGGAGGCGGAGGAAGGCGACGAGCCCGCCGGGCACGATGATCCGGAGCCCGGTTCGGAGCCGGAGAGAATCGGCACGCTGCCGGTGGTGCCGCCGCCCACCCCGTCCCCGGAGGACGAGCTGGGAGACGGTCCCGCCCGCGCCTGACACCGCCGACCACAGGGAATCGAGCCGGGGACGGTAAACTTCGCGCGTTCACCGCAGTCTGCGAGACATTCCTATTCATGTTCAAAGGAGAACTTCAGTGTCCGAGCGCACTCTTGTCCTGATCAAGCCCGACGGTGTCGCGCGCGGTCTCATCGGCGACGTGGTCGCCCGCATCGAGCGCAAGGGCCTGAAGGTCGTGGCGATGGAACTGCGCACCCTGGACGTCGACACCGCCAAGACGCACTACGCCGAGCACTCCGAGCGGCCGTTCTTCGGTGAGCTGGTCGACTTCATCACCTCTGGCCCGCTCGTCGCGCTCGTGGCCGAGGGCCCCCGCGCCGTCGAGGCCTTCCGCGCCCTGGCCGGCCTGACCGACCCGGTCAAGTCCGCGCCTGGCACCATCCGTGGCGACCACGCCCTGGAGATCGGTGAGAACGTGGTTCACGGCTCCGACTCGCCCGAGTCCGCCGCTCGGGAGATCAAGATCTTCTTCCCGGACCGCTTCTAAGTCTCCGGTGTCGCCGGGCCTCGTCACTCCCCGAGGGAGTGGCGGGGCCTGACGTATTTAGCGCAACTTAAGATTTTCCTGCAACTGGGGGG
This sequence comes from Streptosporangium sp. NPDC000396, assembly GCF_042898655.1. NCBI lineage: Bacteria > Bacillati > Actinomycetota > Actinomycetes > Streptosporangiales > Streptosporangiaceae > Streptosporangium > Streptosporangium sp. NPDC000396. The sequence continues at coordinate 300,685 of NZ_JBIAZA010000011.1, read as the reverse complement.
CTCATTGCGCCCAAGTGTGGGTACGTCACGTTACGATTCGAGTGCGTTCTGTAGTTTTCGTCGACGACCTGACCGGAAGGAGGGCCGCCTTCCCCATGAGCAGCAAACTTGCTTTTCTCGGTCGCGACATGGCGGTCGACCTCGGTACCGCCAACACGCTCGTCTACGTGCGTGGCCGTGGCATAGTGCTCAATGAGCCGTCCGTCGTCGCGATCAACACGAACACGGGAAAGATCGTTGCCATCGGCATCGAGGCCAAGCGCATGATCGGCCGGACCCCCGGCAACATCGTGGCGATCCGGCCGCTCAAGGACGGCGTCATCGCCGATTTCGACGTCACCGAACGCATGCTTCGCTACTTCATCCAGCGGGTGCACAAGCGTCGTCAGTTCGCCAAGCCGCGCATCATCGTCGCGGTGCCGAGCGGGATCACCGGGGTCGAGCAGAGAGCGGTCAAGGAGGCCGGCTACCAGGCGGGCGCGCGGGGGGTCTACATCATCGAGGAGCCGATGGCCGCCGCGATCGGCGCGGGGCTCCCCGTTCACGAGCCCACCGGCAACATGGTGGTCGACATCGGCGGCGGCACCACCGAGGTGGCCATCATCTCGATGGGGGGTGTGGTGGCCAGCCAGTCGATCCGGGTGGGCGGCGACGAGCTGGACCAGGCGATCATCAGCTTCGCCAAGAAGGAATACTCGCTGATGCTCGGTGAGCGGACCGCCGAAGAGATCAAGATGGCGATCGGCTCCGCCTGCGCGCTTCCGGAGGAGGGTCACGCGGAGATCCGGGGGCGTGACCTGGTCAGCGGCCTGCCGAAGACGATCGTCGTGTCGGCCGCCGATGTCCGCAAGGCCATCGAGGAGCCGGTGAACGCGATCGTGGACGCGGTCAAGACCACGCTGGACAGGTGCCCGCCCGAGCTCTCCGGCGATCTGATGGACCGGGGGATCGCGCTCACCGGGGGTGGAGCGCTCATCAAGGGGCTGGACGAGCGGCTCAAGGTCGAGACGGGCATGCCGATCCATCTGGTGGACAACGCGCTCGACTCCGTCGCGCTCGGCACGGGCAAGTGCGTCGAGGACTTCGAGGCCTTGCAGCAGGTTCTTGTCCCTGAGCCGCGGCACTGATGAAGGACACGCGCCGGGCACGGATGAGTCTGGGGCTGCTGCTGGCCGCGGCTCTCGTGCTCATGACCGTGGATCACCGGACGGGAGAGGAATCTCCGTTCGGCCCGCTCCGCGGGGTCGGCACAACAGTGTTCGGCGCCGTCGAGAGCGCGGGCGCCGGAGTCATCAAGCCGGTCGGCAGGTTCTTCGAGATGATGACGGGCGCGCCTGGGGCGCAGAGCCGCATCGAGGAGCTTCGCGCGGAGAACCAGCGGCTCAAGCGTGATCTGGCGGCGCAGACCCTGGACCGCCAGCGTTCCACGGAGCTGCGCCGCCTGCTCGGCGTCGCCGGGATCGCCGGATACAAGATCGTGCCCGCGCAGGTGATCGCCCGGCGTGGCACGCCCGGGTTCGAGGAGGCCGTCGAGCTCGACGTCGGCAGCAATGACGGGGTGCGGTCGGAGATGACGGTGCTGAACGGTGACGGGCTGGTGGGCCGGGTGATCCGGGCGGGTCCGTCCACCTCGACCGTGGTGCTGCTCAGCGATCCCGCCTCGGCGGCCGGGGCGCGGCTGGAGGGAAGCAACGAGATCGGGGTGGTGCACGGCATCGGAGAGAACGGCCGCCTGATCCGTTTCCGGCTGCTCGACTCGACCGCGCAGATCATTCCAGGGCGCCGGATCGTGAGCTTCGGCTCCCAGCGCGGCGCGCCGTACGTGGCGGGGGTGCCGATCGGGGTGGTGGAGCGTGTGGAGGCCACACCGGGGGAGCTGACCCGCATCGCCTACGCGCGGCCGTACGCCGACCTCACCGCACTTGACGTGGTCGGGGTGGTGGTGCAGGCGCCGCGGCGCGATCCGCGTGACGCGGTGCTGCCCCGTGCCAGGAAGGAAAAGGAAGGGGTCTGACCGGTGGGCCGTGACGTGATCTCCGTGGGGCTGCTCCTGCTGGTCATGGTCGTCCAGGTGACGATCGTGAACTGGCTGCCGCTTCCGGGAGAGGTCGCGCCCGATCTGGTGTTGCTCACGGTGGTGGGCTACGCGCTGGTCCGGGGGGCCGCGGCGGGAACGGTCATGGGCTTCTGCGCCGGGCTGATCAGCGACGTGCTGCCGCCGGCCGTGCACGTTCTCGGGCAGTACGCGCTGGTGCTGTGCCTGGTCGGGTTCACGGCCGGGCGGGTGGCGGAGAGCCATCCGGGTGCCGCGATGATCACGGCGTTGGTCTGTGCGGCGGCCGGGCCGCTGGTGGCCGTGGTGACCGGTGCCCTGTTCGGCGACGCCCGGCTCAGCGAGGGCATGTTCACCGCGACGCTGCCCCAGGCCGTCGCCTACAACCTGCTGGCCGCCCCGCTGATGGTGTGGGTGGTGAAGAGAATTCTCGAGGGCCCCCGGGCGCGAGCCGCGCAACCGGTGGGGTATCTCGCGCGGAGCCGGACGTGAGCGGGCGGGCCGGTGGGAACGGCGTTTTCGGATCATGCTCGAAGGAGCTGTCAGCCGGGGGGCAGGCATGACGCTGATGCGGGGCCGGTTGGTCGTGTTGCAGGTGCTGGTGGTGTCGTTGCTGGCGTTGCTCGCCGTACGGCTCTGGCAGGTGCAGGTGGTGCGCGGCGCGGAGTTCACGGTGGCCGCGACCGAGACCCGAACCCGCGATGTGATCGTGCCGGCGGTGCGCGGGCAGATTCTCGACTCGGCGGGGCGGCCGCTGGTGCGTAACCGGACCAGACTCGTGGTGTCGGTGGACCGGACGCGACTGAACCGGATGGAGGGAAACGGCAAGGCCGTGCTCCAGCGGCTGGCCGCCGTGCTGGGCCGCCGCCCTACGGAACTGCGTGAGCGCATCAGGGCGTGCGGTCCAGGGGTCGCCAGGCCGTGCTGGCCCGGTTCGCCGTACCAGCCGATCCCGATCGACGACAACGTCACCACCCGGGAGGCCCTGCAGATCCTGGAGCGGCAGGAGGAGTTTCCCGGGGTCACCGCGGAGGTCCAGTCGGTAAGGGAATATCCGGGCAGCAGCGCCGGCGCGCAGGCCCTCGGCTACCTGCAGCCGATCACCCAGGCCGAGCTGGACAAGCGCGACGGGTTCAAGGCGATGTTCTCCGGGGTGGACCTGGTCGGCCGAGACGGCCTGGAGGCGGTGTACGACGGGCCTCTGCGGGGCGTGCCGGGAGTGCGGCGCGTGCAGGTGGACCGGCTGGGCAAGGTGATCGGGGTGGAGCGCCAGACGCCCCCGGCGCCCGGCGACACGCTGATCACCAGCATCGATGCCAAGGTGCAGGCCGTGTCCGAGAAGGCCCTGGCCGAGGCGATGAAGTCCGCTCCCCAGGCCGACGGCGCGGCGGCCGTGGTGCTCGACGTGAAGACGGGCCGGGTGATCGCCCTGGCCAGCGCGCCGACCTACGACCCGGCGATCTGGACCGGCGGCATCTCCGAGGTGGAATATCAGCGCCTGCTGTCCGGTAAATCCGGCAAGCCGCTGGTGTCACGGGCGATCAAGGGGGAGTTCGCGCCCGGCTCGACGTTCAAGGTGTCGTCGGTGTCCGCGATGCTGAAAGACGGCTACCCCCTGCACGGGCACTACGACTGCCCGGGCTCCTTCATGGTGGGCAGCCGGCCGTTCAACAACTTCCGGGGCATCGGGCTGGGCACGCTCACCCTGCACACGGCTCTGGTGAAGTCCTGCGACACGATCTTCTACAAGGCGGCCTACGAGCAGTGGCTGCGAGACGGCGGACTGAAGCCGAAGGGGAAGCCCAAGGAGCCCATGGCGAACACGGCGCGGGCCTTCGGGTTCGGCCGCCCGACGGGCATCGACCTGCCGGGCGAGTCGGCCGGGCGGATCCCCGACCGGGAGTGGAAGAAGGAGATCTGGGCCGCGACCAAGGAAGGTAACTGCAAGCGGGCCAAGTCGGGTTATCCGGAGGTGGCCAAGAGCGACGCCGGCCGGGCCGCCTTCCTCAAGCGGCTGGCGTATGAGAACTGCCTGGAGGGCTACCAGCTGCGGGCCGGTGACGCGGCCAACTTCTCCATCGGCCAGGGCGACGTCCTGGTGACCCCGTTGCAGCTCGCGGCGGCCTACGCGGCGCTGGCCGGGGACGGCAAGCTGCGCAGCCCCCGGCTGGGCTGGGCACTGGTGCGGCCGGACGGCACCATGGTCAAGGAGATCAAAGTGCCGGTGGTGGGCAAACTTCCGATCTCCCCCATGGAGCGGGCCTACATCAAGGAGGCGCTGAGCCAGGTCCCCTCCGACGGCACGGCGGCCGGGGCCTTCTCCGGGTTCCCCATGGACAAGGTGAAGATCGGCGGCAAGACCGGCACCGCCGAGGTCTACGGCAAGCAGGACACCTCCTGGTTCGCCTCGTTCGCACCGGCTGACAAACCCCGGTTCGTGGTCGTCGTCATGGTCTCCCAAGGCGGGATGGGCGCACAGACCGCGGCTCCGGCCGCGCGGAAGATCTATGAGGGCATCTACGGCTTCACACCCGAGGGGAAGCCGGCCCCGGCAGCGCTGGCGAACGGACGCCCCGCGGCCGAGCTGCCGATGATCAAGCGGGACGGGACGGTGGCGCGATGAGCCGCGCGATGGCGGCGCCACGCCGCTCCTTCGCCCGTAGGGCGATGGCGGCGTCGTCGGTGGTGTGGCGGATGGACGGGGTGCTGCTGGTCGCGGTCGTGGCACTGTCGGTGATCGGCACGATGCTGGTCTGGTCGTCCACCAGGACCTGGGCGCCCGGCTCCACCGGGCTCGTCAAGAAGCACATCCTCAACCTGTGCATCGGGGGCGCGCTGGCCAGCGCGGCGGTGACGGTCAACCACCGGAAGCTGCGGGCCTACGCGCCGCTGGTGTACGGCGTGACCCTGATCGGGCTGTTCCTGGTGATCACGCCGCTGGGCGCCACCGTGAACGGAGCCCACTCGTGGATCATGCTGGGCGGAGGTTTCGCCTTCCAGCCGTCGGAGCTCGCCAAGCTCGGCCTGGTGCTGATGCTCGCCATGCTGCTGGCCCAGCCCGCCTCGGGCACCGAGCGGCCGCGCGGTCTGGACGTCGTGATAGGGCTGGTGCTGGCCGTCTTCACCATGGGCCTGGTGATGCTCCAGCCCGACCTGGGCACCACGATGGTCATCGGCGTGATCACGGCCAGCGCGATGGTCATCGCCGGAGTACGCAAGCGCTGGATCATCGGGCTCGCCCTCGTCGTGATCGGCGGAGCGGTGGCCGTGTGGTTCCTCGACGTGCTTGAGCCGTACCAGATCGCCAGATTCACCGCCTTCCTCAACCCCGCCAGCGACCCGCGCGGCGTCGGCTACAACAGCACCCAGTCGCTGATCGCCATCGGGTCGGGAAGCCTGTTCGGCAAGGGGCTGTTCGACGGCGGGCAGACCACCGGCCGGTTCGTGCCCGAGCAGCACACCGACTTCATCTTCACCGTGGCGGGGGAGGAGTTCGGTTTCCTCGGCTCGGTCACCGTGGTGGCGCTGCTCGGCGTGATCCTGCTGCGCGGGATGCGGATCGCACGGCAGTGCGGTGACCGGTTCGGCACGCTGACGGCCGGAGTGATCGTGTGCTGGCTGGCCTTCCAGTCTTTCGTCAACGTCGGGATGACGATCGGGATCATGCCGATCACCGGCCTTCCCCTGCCCTTCGTCTCCTATGGCGGCACCGCGACCTTCGCCAATATGATCGCCATCGGGCTGCTCCAGGCCATCCACATCCGCGAACAACCCTTCTAACCCGGCCAACATGAGAGCCGTCCGCATGTCCGTGGTTCCCGGCTCTCACTGGCGTTTCAGATGTCAAGCGAACATTCTGGGAACGAGGACGGAACTCGCGATGACGGAGGAACCGTGACATCGGAGCTCGCCGAGCGGCAACGGGCACTGGAGCTACTGCGCACCGCGTTTCCCGATTACCGGATCGTGTTCAGCAAGGGCCGCTGGGCCGCGGTGTCGGCGGGTGATCCGCCGACGGTCTGGTTCGCCGAGACACCGAGCAGTCTGTGCGGGCAGCTCTTCCAGGCTCAGCTCCGCAACGGCGGGACGGTCGTGCCCTTCGGCGGCACCGGTTCATGAGGGGGCCGCTCCCCTCGAACCTGCGGCCGGCTCTCAGGTCCACCCGAGGATGATCACAGCACTGGCGTGAGAACGCCCTGTACGAAGAACGGCTGGGAGAACCGATGACCCAGACCTCACGTGGCGGAGACCGCGCCGCGCTGGCCTGTGCGACGATCATCCGCAATCGGACGCTGGCCTCCGTCCCCGGTCCGCCGTCGGCGGCCGTCATCCAGCAGATGGTCGACGAGATCCACGCCTGCTGCCCGCGGCAGACCAGGTTCAAGTGCCGCAGGCTCGCGCACGGGTGGACCGTGGAGGAAGCCATCGAGCACTTCCACGCCATGTGCGACAGGGAAGGGATCAAACGGCGGGGGCTGACCGAACGCTCGTGGCGGGAGTGGGAGGCGGGCGCACGGCCCGATCGCGACTACACGGATCTGCTGTGCCGGCTCTACCAGACCGGGCCGGTCCAGCTCGGTTTCGCCAACGACTACACCCCGGAGGAGCTGAGGTCCGCGCCGTCCGCTCCCCTGACCCTGGACCTGATCTCGGTGGCCGCCGACGAGGCCGGCGCGCACGCGGAGGCGGCCGAGGCGAGCGAGCTCGGTTCCGGCGCGCTGGAACGGTTGCGCACCCAGGTGATCTGGGTCGGCAAACGTTACGTCTCGGAGGCCCCGCTGCCCTTGTTCGTGGAGATGCGGGAGTTGCAGGAACGGACCCGCCGGGCGCTGGAGAAGCGCGTTCACCCGGGACAGGCACGAGAGCTCTACTTTCTCACCGGCGCGCTGTGCGGGCTGATGGCCAACGTCAGCATGGACATGGATCGCCGGATTCCCGCCGACACCCTGGCACGGGCCGCGTGGACCTACGGCAAGGTGGCGGGGCACGCGGCGTTGATGGGGTGGGCCCGGGGGATGCAGTCCTCGGTGGCGCTGTGGGATCGGCGCTACGCCGACGCCGCCAGATACGCGGAGGAGGGGCTGACGTGCCTGCACACGGGCTCCGGGGCCACCCGGCTGCACATGTTGCGAGCCCGCTCGTACGCGATGCTGAGCCGCGACAGGGAGGCCTCCGAGGCCCTGTGCCAGGCGGCCGACGTCCGCGCGGCCGGGACCGACGAGCTGCACGACGAGATCGCCGGGGAGTTCGCGTTCCTCCCGGCCAAAGAGCACTACTACGCCGCAGTCACCCACCTTCACCTCGGTGACTCGGCGAAGGCGATCGAGTCGGCGCGAGAGTCGCTGTCCCTGTACGCCTCGGGAGAGCCGGAGAACCGTTCCTACGGGTGCGAATCCATGGCCAGCGCTCATCTGGTGATCGCTCATCTCATGGAGAGCGACTCCACGGGTGCGGAGGAGGCCATGGGGTCGGTCCTCGCGCTCCCGCCCGACCGGCGCATCAGCAGTCTGGGCGCGACCCTCGGCACGGGCCGCGCGCTTCTTTCCTCCCGGCCGGGCGGAGAGCAACTGGCCAGGCAGATCGAGGGTTTCTGTGCCGTGGGACTGCCGCAGCAGGCCCGGCACGCGATCTCGGATAGGGGCGGACGATGACGATCATCACTGAGAGCTCGCTCCTCACCCGGGCGGCCGCGGCGCTCAGCGATTCCTGCAGGCAGGCCGGGCTGGACATCCGGGGCTTCACGCTCATGCGCGACTTCGCCAACACCGTCTACCACCTGCCCGCCGAGGGCGTGGTGGTACGGCTGGCGCAGGCGACCACGCCGGGCAAGTTCGACCGGCTGGTGACCTCGGTGCGGGTGACGCGCTGGCTGGTCGAGCAGGGGTTCCCCACCATCCGGCCGCTGGGCCTCAAGCAGCCGGTCGTCGCGAAGGGGTTCCTGGCGACCTTCTGGCGCCACGAGGAGCACATCGGGCCGCCGCCCGACCCGGCACAGCTGGGACCGCTGCTGCGGCGGCTGCATGATCTGCCGCCAATGCCGTTCGAGCTGCCGACCCACGACCCGTTCGGGGCGGTGCGCGGGGCGATCGAGGCCAGCCTCGCGCTCGGCGAGAACGACCGGGGCTGGCTGCTCAGGCGGTGCGAGGCGCTGGCCGAGGCCTACTACGAGCGGCTGGAGTTCGCCCTGCCGTACGGGCTCGTGCACGGGGACGCCCACCGCGGGAACATGATCCGCACGCGTGACGGCCTGCTGCTGTGCGACTGGGACGGGGTGTGCGCGGGACCGCGGGAGATCGACCTGATCCCGACCCTGCAGGGTGTGCGATTCGGCCTGACCGAGCGCCAGCGGTCCAACTTCAGCGAGGCCTACGGCTACGACGCCACCGCGTGGGAGGGCTATCCGGTGCTGCGCGACATGCGTGAGCTGCAGACACTCACCGCCGTGTTGCGCAACGCGCACCGTGACCGGACGGCCCACGACGAGCTGAGGCACCGGCTCGGCTCGCTGCGAGCGGATGACGACCGCCTGTGGCACCCTTTCTAGGCGGATACCCTTGATGCATGTCTGTCGAGTCGCTGTTTCCCCGCCTGGAAGCGCTCCTGCCCAAGGTGCAGAAGCCGATCCAGTATGTCGGAGGTGAGCTCAACTCGACCGTAAAGAGCTGGGACGAGGCGACGGTCCGTTGGGCCCTGATGTATCCCGACGCCTACGAGGTAGGTCTGCCCAACCAGGGTGTCCAGATTCTCTACGAGATCCTCAACGAGATGCCGGAGACTCTGGCCGAGCGGACTTACGCGGTCTGGCCCGACCTTGAGGCGCTCATGCGCTCGGAGGGCGTTCCCCAGTTCACGGTCGACGCGCACCGGCCGGTGCGGGCGTTCGATGTGCTGGGGGTCTCCTTCTCCACCGAGCTGGGTTACACCAACATGCTCAACGCGCTGGATCTGGCGGGCATCCCGCTGGAGGCCGCGGACCGAGGTGACGACGATCCGATCGTTCTCGCGGGCGGCCACGCGGCCTTCAACCCCGAGCCGATCGCCGATTTCCTCGACGCCGCGGTGCTGGGCGACGGAGAGCAGATCGCCATCGCGATCACCGAGGTCATCCGCGAGTGGAAGGCCGAGGGCTCACCCGGTGGGCGTGACGAGCTGCTTATGCGGCTGGCCGAGTCCGGCGGGGTCTACGTGCCCAAGTTCTACGACGTCGGCTATCACGCCGACGGCCGGATCCAGCGCGTCGCGCCGAACCGGTCGGGCGTGCCGTGGCGGATCCACAAGCACACGGTCATGGACCTGGACGAGTGGCCCTATCCGAAGAAGCCGCTGGTCCCGCTGGCCGAGACCGTGCACGAGCGGTTCAGCGTGGAGATCTTCCGCGGCTGCACCCGCGGCTGCCGGTTCTGCCAGGCAGGGATGATCACCCGCCCGGTCCGGGAGCGCTCGATCACCACGATCGGCGACATGGTCGACGCGGGGGTCAGGGCGTCCGGGTTCAACGAGGTCGGCCTGCTGTCGCTCTCGTCGGCCGACCACTCCGAGATCGGAGAGGTCGCCAAGGGCCTGGCCGACCGTTACGAGGGCACCAACACCTCGCTGTCGCTGCCCTCGACCCGGGTCGACGCCTTCAACATCGACCTGGCCAACGAGTTCTCCCGCAACGGCCGCCGGTCGGGGCTGACCTTCGCTCCCGAAGGCGGCTCCGAGCGGATGCGCAAGGTGATCAACAAGATGGTCACCGAGGAAGACCTGATCCGGACCGTCACCACGGCCTACACCCAGGGCTGGCGGCAGGTGAAGCTCTACTTCATGTGCGGCCTGCCCACGGAGGAAGACGCCGACGTCCTCGGCATCGCCGATCTGGCCAGAAAGGTCATCAAGGCGGGGCGCGAGGCCACCGGGTCCCGGGACATCCGCTGCACGGTCTCCATCGGCGGGTTCGTGCCCAAGCCGCACACCCCGTTCCAGTGGGCGGGTCAGGCCGGCCACGAGACCGTGGACCACAGGCTCAAGGCGTTGAAGGACGCCCTGCGCGGTGACAAGGAGTACGGCAGGGCCATCGGCCTGCGCTACCACGACGGCAAGCCCTCGATCGTGGAGGGCCTGCTCTCCCGGGGCGACCGCCGGGTGGGCAAGGTCATCCGCGCGGTGTGGGAGGACGGCGGCCGGTTCGACGGCTGGAGCGAGCACTTCTCCTACCAGCGCTGGATGGACGCCGCGGCCAAGGCCGGCGTCGACGTCGACTGGTACACCACGCGGGAGCGCGAGGAGAACGAGGTCCTGCCCTGGGACCACCTCGACGCCGGTCTCGACCGCGAGTGGCTCTGGCAGGACTGGCAGGACGCCGTCAACGACGTCGAGGTCGAAGACTGCCGCTGGACGCCGTGCTACGACTGCGGTGTCTGCCCCGCCATGGGCACCGAGATCCAGATCGGGCCGACGGGGAAGAAGCTGCTGCCACTGACGGTTGTCTGAGATAGGCCGTGCGTGAGCGTGGCCTGACCTGAAACGACGATCACAACCTGGGAAGGACGACACCACCCTGAAACCCGTTCCCGATGGGCCTCCGCCCGCGCCCGTGGCGCAGCGTCTTCGTGTTCGCTACGCCAAGCGCGGCCGCCTGCGCTTCACCAGTCACCGTGACATCTCCAGAGCCGTGGAGCGCGCCGTCAGGCGTGCCGACGTCCCGGTGGCGTTCAGCGCGGGTTTCTCGCCCCATCCGAAGATCTCCTATCTGGGCGCGGCCGCACCCACCGGAGTCGCCAGCGAGGCGGAATACTGCGAGATCAGTGTGACGCGGGAGTGTGATCCCGACCGGCTCCGTGCCGCGTTGGACGCGTCGCTTCCGCCTGGTCTCGACGTTCTCGCCGTTGTCGAGGCGCGCGCCGGAAACCTGGCCGACCAGCTGGAGTGCTCGGTGTGGGAGCTGAGGCTGCCGCACGCCGATCTCGCCCTCGCGAGGGTGGCGGTCGAACGGTTCAACACCGCCGAGCGAGTCGAAGTGGAGCGCCTGACGAAGAAGGGGCTGCGCCGCTTCGACGCGCGAGAGGCGGTGCTGCGCCTTGAGGTTATTGAGGGAACTGAGACAACAGCAGGTCAGGCGTCCAGTCAGCCATGTGTCATACTTCGCATGGTTGTACGGCACGCAACTCCTGCCGTTCGACCCGACGACGTTCTTACTGGATTGCGTCTTGTGGCTGACTTCGCGCCGCCGGTGCCCCCCGAGGTGACCAGGCTGGCGCAGGGACCGCTCGACGTGCGCACCGGTGAGCCCGCCGACCCGTTCGACCTGGACCGCGACGCTACGCGCGGCGGCGAAACGGAACCGGCGGGCGAGCACGTCGGCGGCGACCTATAGGACTTGACGCTGGGCTCAACGCCCGGCGTACAGCGAGAGACGAGAGCTCCCGCGCGGCGCGGAGACGCGCCCGGGAGCTGACGGGAGAGCGCCCGCATGCTCGACAACGAGCCCAACGCCGGGGCCAACGGCCCTGGCGGGGACACAACGGAACAGACACAATCGCCGCGTCGCAGGCGATCCGCCAGCCGGCCCGCGGGGCCTCCGCCGGAGGAGCCGGAGCCGGCCGCTCCGGTGGTGCTGGCCGCCGAGCCAGAGGCCGCACCGGCGGCTGAGGCCGCACCGGCGCCCGAAGCAGAGCCCGAAGCGGTCAAGGAGACGGCGCCCAAGCGTGCCACCCGGCGTAAGACGGCCACGGCGGAGGGCACGACCACCACCCGGCGCAGCCGTACGAAGAAGGCGGCTTCCGAGCCGGTCGCTGAGCCGGCTCCTGAGGTGACCCCCGAACCGGTCGCGGAGACCGCGGCCGAGGCGGCGCCCGAGCCGGTCGTGCAGGAGGCCCCGGCCAGGCGTAGCCGTACCCGCAAGAAGGCCGTCCAGGAGGACGCGCCGGTCGTGGTGGAGCACATCGAGCACATCGCCGACATAACCACGGCCCAGGCCGAGGAGGTCGCGGCGGCGCTGCTGCTCACGATGCCCGTCGACGAGGCGCTGGACGACGAACCCGCGGGGGAGGACGTCGTAGAGGAGCGTCCGGGGCTGTTCGCCGACCCGTTCGGGCTGGTGGCCAAGGAACGCGCCGAGATTCCCTCGGTGGCCTTCCAGGCTCCGGCAGCGGTCTTCCAGCCGCTGTTCCAGGCTCCCGACCCCTACCGGGCCGAGCCGCCCGTCACCAGGCCCGCTCCGGTGCAGCAGCCCGAGGCCGAGCCCGTCGAGGCCGCCGAGGCAGAGGCCGAGACCCCGGAGGAGTCCGAAGACGAGGGCGCCGAGAGCGACGACGAGGCCGGTGGCCGCCGTCGGCGTCGCCGCAGGGGCGGTCGTGGCCGGGGCAAGGTGCGTGAGCTGGACGAGGCCGAAGAGGACGAGTCCGAGCAGCCCGAGGAAGAAGAGGAAGCGCCGGCCGAGGCAGAGGCCGAGCAGGACGACGAGGCGGAGAGCGGCAGCTCGCGCCGCCGTCGCCGGCGTCGGCGCAGGGGCGCCGACGACGTGGGCGATGTGCAGGATGATCCGCCGAACACGGTGGTGCGGATCCGCGCGCCTCGCGCCGGACGCAGCACCTTGGTGGACGAGGTGCAGAGCGTGCGCGGGTCGACCCGCCTGGAGGCCAAGAAGCAGCGCCGGAGGGAAGGCCGCGAGCTTGGCCGGAGGCGTCCGCCGATCATCACCGAGTCGGAGTTCCTGGCACGCCGGGAGTCCGTCGAGCGTGTGATGGTGGTCCGCCGTGTCGGCGGCCGGACCCAGATCGCGGTGCTGGAGGACGGCGTCCTCGTCGAGCACTACGTCAACCGTGAGGCGAGCCAGTCCTACGTGGGCAACGTCTATCTCGGCAAGGTGCAGAACGTGCTGCCGAGCATGGAGGCGGCGTTCATCGACATCGGCAAGGGCCGCAACGCTGTGCTGTACGCCGGCGAGGTCAACTTCGACACCGTCGGGCTGGAGGGCCAGCCCAAGCGGATCGAGGTGGCGCTGAAGTCGGGCCAGTCGGTGCTGGTGCAGGTCACCAAGGACCCCATGGGTCACAAGGGTGCCCGGCTCACCTCGCAGATCAGCCTTCCCGGCCGTTACCTGGTCTACGTGCCCGACGGCTCGATGACCGGGATCAGCCGCAAGCTTCCCGACAAGGAGCGCACCCGTCTCAAGGGCATCCTGAAGAAGGTGATGCCGGAGAACGCCGGGGTCATCGTCCGCACGGCCGCCGAGGGCGCGTCGGAGGAGGAACTCGCCCGCGACGTGGCCAGGCTGTCGGCCCAGTGGGAGAACATCCAGCGCAAGGCCAAGTCGGCCAGCGCGCCGGAGTTGCTGTCCTCCGAGCCCGACCTGACCGTCCGGGTGGTCCGCGACGTGTTCAACGAGGACTTCACCTCGCTGGTCGTGGCGGGTGACGAGGTGTGGGAGACGGTTGACGAATACGTCCACTACGTCGCCCCGCACCTGGCCGACCGGCTCTCGAGGTGGGACGAGGACGGCGACGTCTTCGCCGCCTACCGGATCGACGAGCAGATCGCCAAGGCGATGGAGCGCAAGGTGTGGCTGCCCAGCGGAGGCTCGCTGGTGATCGACCGGACCGAGGCCATGACCGTGGTCGACGTCAACACCGGCAAGTTCACCGGCCAGGGCGGCAACCTTGAGGAGACCGTCACCCGTAACAACCTGGAGGCGGCCGAGGAGATCGTCCGCCAGCTGAGGTTGCGGGACATCGGCGGGATCATCGTCATCGACTTCATCGACATGGTGCTGGAGAGCAACCGGGACCTCGTGCTGCGGCGGCTGCTGGAGTGCCTGGCCCGCGACCGGACCAAGCACCAGGTCGCCGAGGTCACCTCGCTCGGTCTGGTCCAGATGACCCGGAAGAGGGTCGGTCAGGGCCTCCTGGAGGCGTTCTCCACGACCTGCGAGTGCTGCAACGGCCGTGGCCTGCACGTCTCGACCGAGCCGGTCGAGGGCAAGCCTGAGCCGCGTGGCACCCAGGGCAAGATGGCCATAGAGAAGGCCGTCGCGGAGAAGCTCTCCAAGGACGGAGGTCAGGCTGTGGCGGCCAGCGCGCAGTCTGGCCGTGATACCGTGACCGATGCGCTTGATGACGTCCCGGTTGAGGACGCGCAGGCCATACAGGCTTCCGGCCGGGGGCGGCGACGCTCCCGAAAGGCTAAGTCGGCTGATTAGGCTGTGTCCCGATCGCGATAAGCGAAAGATCTACAGGGACACGACCTAGGGTCGGCACCCCGACGTTCCGCCCGGTTCGACCAGGACACCGATAATCCGGTACCCTGGTGAACCGGTGCGCTCATGGCGCGCCCTGTTCGCGCGCCTACCCGGTTCGTCGGTCAAACCAGTGACCATAGCCGGATGCGGGGCGCAGCATCCAGCGAGCACGTAGTCAGAAGAAGGGTTCCGCGGTGTACGCGATCGTTCGTTGCGGCGGCAGGCAGCAGAAGGTCTCCGTCGGTGACGTCCTCGAGGTGGACAAGGTCGCCGGCGAGGTCGGTTCCACGGTTTCGCTGCCGACGGTGCTCGTCGTCAACGATGGCGACGTGACCACCGAAGCGGGCAAGTTCACGGTTGCCGCCGAGATTCTCGGCGAGACCAAGGGTCCGAAGATCCGGATCCTCAAGTACAAGAACAAGACCGGCTACAAGAAGCGCCAGGGTCACCGCCAGCGGTACACCCAGGTGAAGATCACCGGTATCAACCAGGCCTGAGTTTCGGGAGTTTTGCGAGATGGCACACAAGAAGGGCGCGTCGTCCACTCGGAACGGCCGTGACTCCAACGCCCAGCGGCTCGGCGTGAAGCGCTTCGGCGGCCAGCTGGTCAACGCCGGTGAGATCATCGTCCGCCAGCGTGGCACCCACTTCCACCCGGGCGACAACGTCGGCCGTGGTGGCGACGACACGCTGTTCGCGCTGGCCGCGGGCCACGTGCAGTTCGGCCTCAAGCGCGGTCGTCGCGCGGTGAGCATCGTCCCGGTCGCGGAGTAGATCCGCACCGACAGACGTTACAGGCAGGGGTGGATCGCGTACGGCGGTCCGCCCCTGTTCGCGTTGTAAGCGGGTAGTCCCGTAGATGGGGGTAGGAGAGCAGACATGCCGGACTTTGTGGACCAGGTGGTCCTGCACATCAAGGCCGGTGACGGGGGACATGGCTGCGCCTCTGTCCATCGGGAGAAGTTCAAGCCTCTGGGCGGACCCGACGGGGGCAACGGCGGCCGCGGTGGCGACGTGATCCTGGAGGTCGACCCGAACACCGCCACGTTGCTGGAATACCACCGCCGCCCGCACCGCAAGGCCGACAACGGCAAGCAGGGCCAGGGCGCCAACCGTGACGGCGCCAACGGCGCCGACATCATCCTCGCCGTGCCCGACGGCACCGTGGTCAAGAACGCCGACACCGGCGAGGTCCTGGTCGACCTGGTCGGCGCCGGCACCCGCTACGTGATCGCCGAGGGCGGGCACGGAGGGCTCGGCAACGCCGCGCTGGCCTCGACCAAGCGCAAGGCCCCCGGCTTCGCGCTGCTCGGCGAGCCCGGCGACGAGATCGACGTGATGCTCGAGATGAAGAGCGTCGCGGACGTGGCGTTGGTGGGCTTCCCCAGCGCGGGCAAGTCCTCCCTCATCGCCGCCCTCTCCGCGGCCCGGCCGAAGATCGCCGACTACCCGTTCACCACGCTGGTGCCCAACCTGGGCGTGGTCACCGCCGGTGACACCATCTTCACCGTCGCCGACGTGCCCGGCCTCATCCCCGGCGCCTCGGAGGGCAAGGGCCTGGGGCACGAGTTCCTGCGCCACGTCGAGCGGTGCAGCACGATCGTGCACGTGATCGACTGCGCCACGATGGAGCCGGGCCGTGATCCGATCAGCGACTACGAGGTGATCGAGGCCGAGCTCAAGGCATACGGCAAGCTGGAGGACCGGCCGCGGCTGGCCGTCCTCAACAAGGCCGACGTGCCCGACGCCCGCGACCTGACCGACATCGTCCGGCCGATGCTCGAGGAGCGGGGGCTGCGAGTCTTCTCGATCTCCGCGGCCACGCACGAGGGGCTCAAGGAGCTGACCTACGCCATGGGCGAGATGGTCGCCGCCGCCCGGGCCGCCGCACCGGTGGCGGAGCCGACCCGCCTGGTGATCAAGCCGAAGCAGCTCGGCGACGCGGGCTTCACCGTGCGCAGGGTCGACGAGAACACCTTCCAGGTCACCGGGGCGAAGCCGGAGCGGTGGATCCGCCAGACCGACTTCACCAACGACGAGGCCGTCGGCTATCTGGCCGACCGGCTGGAGCGGCTCGGTGTCGAGGAGGAACTCACCAAGGCCGGGGCCAAGGCCGGGGCCGAGGTGGTCATCGGATCGATGGAGACGGGTTACATCTTCGACTGGCAGCCGACGCTCAACGCGGAGGCCGTGCACCAGGGCCCGCGCGGAACGGACAACCGGCTCGGATAGCCCGCTTTCCTTTTGAGAGACATGAAAGCTCCTGTGAAAGGTACGTGTCGTGGAATCTGTGCGTGACCGGATCCGTACGGCCTCACGCCTCGTCGTGAAGGTGGGTTCGTCCTCGCTCACGACCTCGCAGGGCACGATCGACGTCGACCGGGTGGACGCCCTGGTCGACGTGCTCGCCGCCCGGCGGAAGACCGGCACGCAGATCGTGCTGGTCTCCTCCGGTGCGATCGCGGCCGGCCTCGGCCCGCTGGGCCTGTCGGCCCGGCCGCGCGACCTGGCCACCCAGCAGGCCGCCGCCTCGGTCGGCCAGGGCGTGCTGGTCGCCCGCTACACCTCCTCCTTCGCCCGGTACGGCCTGCGCGTCGGCCAGGTCCTGCTGACCGCAGACGACATGATGCGCCGCGCGCACCATGTCAACGCCGAGCGCACGCTGAACCGGCTGCTGGAGCTGGGCATCGTCCCGGTGGTCAACGAGAACGACACCGTGGCCACCGACGAGATCCGTTTCGGCGACAACGACCGGCTCGCCGCCCTGGTCGCCCACCTGATCCGCGCCGACGCGCTGGTGCTCCTGTCCGATGTGGACGCGCTCTACGACGGCGACCCCCGCCGTCCTGGCGCCCGCAGGCTCGGAGACGTGCGCGGGCCGGAAGACCTCGTCGGGGTCGAGCTGGGCAAGGGCGGCGCGGTCGGCACCGGTGGGATGATCACCAAGGTGCAGGCCGCCAAGATCGCCACTGGGGCGGGCGTGCCCGTGGTCCTGACCGCCGCCGCGCACGCCGCCCAGGCACTCGCGGGCACCGACATCGGCACCTACTTCCATCCCGAGGGCCGCCATCCCGGAACCCGCCTGCTCTGGCTGGCCCACGCCACCACCGGCCGCGGCCGGCTTCACCTGGACTCCGGCGCGGTGGAGGCCGTGGTGCGCCGCCGCAAGTCGCTGCTTCCCGCCGGGGTCACCGCCGTCGAGGGCGAGTTCGCCGCCGGTGACCCGGTGGACCTGTGCGGGCCGCTCGGCGGGGTGGTCGCCCGGGGCCTGGTCAACTTCGACGCGGGGGAGATCCCTGACCTGCTCGGCCGCTCCACCAGGGAGCTGGCCGTCAGCCTCGGTCCGGAATATGAACGCGAGCTCATCCACCGTGACGACATCGTCATACTGGAGTCTCACCACTAGTTCTTTGGGAGCGCGAGATGTCCGAGGACTTCCTGAAGGTAGCCCTGGCGGCTAAGGAGGCCGCCGCCGAGCTGGCCCCGCTGCCGCGGGCGCCCAAGGACGCCGCGCTCCGTGTGGTCGCCGACGCCCTGGTGGCCCGGTCGGCCGAGATCGTGGCGGCCAACGCGGTCGACGTGGAGAAGGCTCGGAAGAGCGGCACCTCCGAATACATGATCGACCGGCTCCGGCTCGACGAGGCCCGGGTCGAGGCCATCGCGGAGGCGGTCCGCCAGGTCGCCGACCTGCCCGACCCGGTGGGCGAGGTGATCCGGGGCAACACGCTGCCCAACGGGCTGGAACTGCGCCAGATCCGGGTGCCGCTCGGCGTGGTCGGCATCATCTACGAGGGCCGCCCCAACGTCACGGTGGACGCCGCGGCGCTCTGCCTGAAGAGCGGCAACGCCACTCTTCTGCGCGGCTCGTCCAGCGCCTACGAATCGAACACGGCCCTCGTCAGGGTCATGCAGGACGCGCTGGCGGGCACCGAGGTCCCTGCGGGTGCCGTGCAGCTGGTGCCCGGGCTGACCCGTGACTCGGTCAAGGAGCTCATGCGGGCTCGCGGCCTGGTGGACGTGCTGATCCCGCGCGGCGGGGCCTCGCTGATCAACTCGGTGGTCGAGGAGTCCACCGTCCCGGTGATCGAGACCGGCGTGGGCAACTGCCACGTCTACGTCGACGCCGACGCCGACACCGACCTCGCGATCGAGATCCTGCTCAACTCCAAGGTCCAGCGGCCCTCGGTGTGCAACGCCGCGGAGACACTGCTGGTGCACTCCGCCGTGGCCGACGCCTTCGTGCCGCGCGCGCTGGCCGCGCTGGCCGCGGAGGGTGTGACGGTCCACGGTGACGCCCGGATCGCGGCCTACGGCGAGGTGGTGCCCGCCGGCGAGGACGACTTCTTCAACGAATACCTCTCGCTGGACATCGCCGCCGCCGTGGTCGACTCGCTGGAGGACGCGGTCGCCCACATCAGGAAGTACGGCTCGGGCCACACCGACGCGATCGTCACCCGCTCGGTCAGCGCGTCCCGCAGGTTCGTCGCGCTGGTCGACTCCGCGGCCGTGGCGGTCAACGCCTCGACCCGGTTCACCGACGGCGGCGAGTTCGGCTTCGGCGCGGAGATCGGCATCTCCACCCAGAAGCTGCACGCGCGTGGTCCCATGGGCCTGCCCGAGCTGACCTCCACCAAGTGGATCTACACCGGTGAGGGCCATCTGCGCACCAGCACGGGCACGGTCGTCGCCTCGGGTGGAACGGGCGGGCCCACACCGGCCTGAGTCTTCGCCGCCGCGGCCGTACAAGCGCGTCGACATCACCCGGGACCCGCTGTCCGCGACACCGGGTGAGTCGCCGAAAGTGGCAGCGTGTCGCTCTGAGTAATCGCGATGGCATGTGGTTTGACTGGCCTTCATGGAAATCGTGATTGCACTGCTGTTCGTCGCCGTCGTGCTCTTCGGCGTCGACCGGCTGATGCTGGGCCTGGAGAGCCGGGGACACCTGAACTGGCGCCGCACCCGGCGCCGGGACCTGTCGGCCGAGCCCACGGCCAAGCTGGACAGCCTGCTGGTCAGTTCGTCCCGCGAGCGCACGCACCAGCCATGAGACGTCTCCTGTACGACCTGGCCGCGCTGATCGCGCGGCTCGCCCTCGGCGTGATCCTCCTCGCGCACGGGTGGCAGAAAGCGAACACGGGCTTCGAGGCCGTCGCCGCGGATTTCGCCGGGGCGGGCACCCCCGCGCCTCGGCTGGCCGCCGCGTTCACCATGCTCACCGAGTTCGGCGCGGGCTCCTTGATCATCCTTGGCCTGCTGACCCCGCTCGCCGGCGCCATGATCGCCGCGGTGATGCTCGGCGCGTTCGTCTTCGTGCACGGGCGTCGCGGCGTGTTCGTGACAAGCGGCGGGTTCGAGCTGGTCGCCGCGCTGGGCTCTGCCGCGCTGCTGCTGGCCACCGCGGGCGCGGGCCGGTTCAGCCTGGATCATCTGATCTTCGGCCGCCGGAGGGAACGCCGCCTCCGGGAGAGCGAGACCCTCGGAGGGTACGTCCCGCCTATCGCGACCCAGCCACCGCCGGCCCCGGCCGCCGAAGCCCGGCAGCAGCCGCCGATTCCTTCCGTTCCCCCTGCCGAAGGCCACCCCCCGTCCGAGTCCAGGCCGACACACGGTGAGGACGCAGGGCGCTGATCTCCAGGCGAGTACGGCGTGCCGCCGGAAATTCGACATACTCGCCCGCTATGGTGTTGTCTCCTATGGCTGGAGGGCAGGGAAGCGAGCGAGAGCGAGCGACCCGGTAGGCACAGCGGTCTTGGACCCATGTGGCCGACGCAGGAGGTCACATGGGTCGTCTCGGGCGCGTCGGCCCCTATACGTTGGTGGAACGCCTCGGCAGAGGCGGCATGGGCGAGGTCTATCGCGCCACCAACCGCCGTGGCGAAAGCGTCGCCCTCAAGGTGCTCCACGACGCAGTCGACGCCGACTCGGAGGCCCGAATACGGCTTGAGCGGGAGGTTCGCGCCCTTCGCAGGGTTGAAAGCCCCTACGTCGCCCGTGTCGTCGACGCCGACCTGGCCTGCGATCGCCCCTACCTGGTCATGGAGCACATCGAGGGAGACACCCTCCTCGACCGCGTACGGCGCGGCGGCCCGCTCAAGGGGACCAGCCTGATCACCATGGCCCAGGGCCTGGCCACCGCGCTGTCGATCATCCACGCGGCCGGAGTCGTCCACCGCGATCTCAAGCCCGCCAACGTGCTGATCAACGCCGGCAACGAGCCCGTCCTGATCGACTTCGGCATCGCCCAGGTCCTCGACGCCACCCGGCTCACCCTGACCGGCACCTTTCTCGGTACCCCGAGCTACGCCGCCCCCGAACTGTTCGCGGACGAGCCGGTGGGTGAGCCCGCCGACGTGCATGCCTGGGCGGCCACGGTCGCCTTCGCCGCGACCGGACGCCCCACCTTCGGCCGGGGCACGGTCGAGGCGCAGATGTATGCGATCCTCAACGGCCAGGCGGACCTTGAGGGTATCCCCGCCGCCCTGCTTCCCCTGGTCCGCGCGGCCCTTCACCGTGAGGCGGCCAAACGCCCCACCGCCGCTCTCCTCGCCGCCCGTCTCGCCCGTCTCGCCCGCGCCGCTTCGACGGGGCCGTCATCCTCGAAGACGGCCGAACCGGTGGGGGAGAAGGCCGGCGCGGCCATGGCGAAGAAGCCCGAGACCCGGGCGAGAGGCGGCGCCAAGGCGGAGGAGCCCTCGCGTGGTGGCCGGTCCGCCGCCAAAGCGGGTGAGTCCGGACAGGGAGCGCGGCAGGGCACCGTGACGGACGGAACCGTCCGCCGGGCACGGCAGGACGCCGGCGCGGACGGGGCCTCTCGTGGCGGGCGACCCACCGCCACGGGTGAGCCGCCCCGTGGCGGGCGCTCCGCCGGGATGGATGGCACCGTACACGATCAGCGTCCGGTTGCGGGCAGAGCAGGGCAGTCCCGTGGCGGGCGGCAGGTCTCCGGGGCGGGTGAGCCGCCCAGGGGGGTTCGGCCGGAGTCCGGAGGGGCGGGGGCGAAGCCTGCCCGAGGGGTGACTGGAAAACGGCGGGCGGCCGGCGAGGGGGCGGGCACCGAGGGCAGGACGGGGCCGCTGCCCACCGGGAACGCGGCCCTGCTCCTGCTGGCGGTGCTGGCCGTTCCGTGCGTGGTGGCCACGGTGATCTGGCCGCTGGCCACCTTCGCCGTCACCGGGGTGTTCGCCGCCCTCGCCCGGGCGATCTGGGCCGGGCACTGGCTGGTCAGAAAGCGCAAGTCAGCCAGGGCACGGGCCGTCCTGCGCGTTGTGAGCTTCCCGTTGACCTTCGTGGTGTCGCTGGTGACCGTGCTGGTCTGGCCCGGACTACCCGCGGCGGGGCTCGCCGGCATCGGTTCGTGGCTCACCCTTGGCGGGTCGCTGCCGCCGGAGTGGTGGCTGCGACCCGCTCCCATCGCCGTCGCAGGTGTCATGTTCGGTGTCGCCTGCGGTGGGGTCATCGGCCGCGAGATCGAACGGGTCGGCCCCGAGATCCCCGAACTCCGCAAGGAGGGGCTGCGTGCCCTCGCCGTGCTGGGCGGGTTCGTCGCCCTGTGCTCGGCGGCCGTGCGCGTGATCGCCCTCCTGGTCTGAGGGCCGCCTCCAGGAGACCTTGGCCGGATGGACGTGCGCCGCACCCGGAAGAAACAGCGCCGCCACGGCGGTCACTGAGATGATCAAGGGAATCCCTGTGAGCCATGATGATAAACCATGACGTCAAGGGCTATGTCGCATTAGATGAGAAAGGCCCAAGGGTTAACCCCTTAGACCTTTCGCGGATTTTACTTAGTTGCCGTCGCGGCGGGAGAAGCGGTTGAAGATGCGCTCCCCGGCGCTGACCGCGCCCTCGGCCACGTCGCGCAGGACGCCGATGAAGGGGTCTTGCGACTGGGACCAGGACTCGCGGTAGGAGCGGGCGGCGGCCTTGACCTCTTCGGAGATCCTGGCATTGGCGTCGTCGGTGCGGCGGAGGTAGTCGCCGCCGAGGATCCGGTCGTACTCCCCGCTGCGGCGCCACTTGTCGAGCTCGGCGACCCGGGAGACCGCGAACGGGTGGGTGGTGCCGAGCAGGTTGAGGACCTTGAGCAGGCCGTCGCGGACGTCGCCCGCGGTGTCGTATTCGCGCGCCTGGTCGAGGAACGCCTCGATGTTCATCTCGTGCAGGCGCGAGCCGCCGGCCAGCTTCATCAGGGCGCGAAGGGCGGCGTCGGGATCCTGGCCGCAGAGCAGGCCGCCACGGTCGGCGGAGAGCTCGGACTTGCGGTGCCATTCCTCCAGGCCCGCGACGATCGCGCGCAGGCCGATGTAGCCGAGCGGGATCCAGGCGACGCGGGTGGCCAGGCGGGTGAGAATGTCCAGCATGGTGCGGTAGACCGCGTGACCGGACAGGATGTGCGCGGTCTCGTGGCCGATGACGAAGCGCTGCTCCGCTTCGTCCATGAGGTCGAGCAGGCCGGTGGAGACGACGATGAACGGGTCGTCGAAACCGATCGCCTTCGCCTGCACCATCGGGCTCTGCTGAACGTAGACCTCCGGAATACGGTGGAGGTCGAGCGTGTAGGCGGCGTCACGGCCCATGTCGTGCAGGGCGCGGAACTGGGTGTCGCTGGTGCGCACGGCCGAGGCGAGGTGGATCAGGCGCAGGCGGCGCTCGCTGATCAGGCCGGACATCTGCTTGAGCACCGTGTCGAATCCGCTGAGCGAGCGCAGGGCGACCAGCGCAGACCGGTCAGCGGGATGTTCGTAGGCGCGCGAGCTGATGCCGGGAAGCTGCACGCGGTTGCGGTCCGGGGTGGTGGTCATGTCCGGCATGCTACGTCGGGGCCGTCCGGCATGCGCGGGGGGTGATTAAAACCTGTGTACGGCTTACGCGTATGGTCCGTTCCATGATGAACGCTCCTACCGGTCAGGGAAAGCGACGTCTGGGCGTTATGGGCGGCACCTTCGACCCCATTCACCATGGTCACCTGGTCGCCGCCAGCGAGGTCGCCCACCACTTCGATCTCGACGAAGTCGTTTTCGTGCCGACCGGACGCCCATGGCAGAAGGCCGACAAAACGGTCTCCGCGCCTGAGGACCGATATCTGATGACGGTCATCGCGACCGCCTCCAACCCTCGATTTTCGGTCAGCCGGGTGGATATTGACCGCCCCGGTCCGACCTTCACCATCGACACGCTGCGAGAGATCGCCGCCACCTGGGGTCCGGACGTCGAGCTGTACTTCATCACCGGAGCCGATGCCCTCGCCCAGATCCTGAGCTGGCGCGATGTCGACGAGCTGTTCACGATCGCGCACTTCGTCGGCGCCACCCGGCCCGGTCACGTCCTGCACGATCCGGGACTGCCGGAGGGCAAGGTCAGCCTGGTGGAGATCCCGGCGCTGGCCATCTCGTCCTCGGAGTGCCGGCAGCGGGTCGCCGCCGGGGAGCCCATCTGGTATCTCGTGCCTGACGGTATCGTTCAGTACATCAATAAACGTGGTCTTTACCGCGACATGCGCCCCTGATCGTGCCGTGAATCCGTTTGCGGCCTGGAATCGGGTGGCGCACGATAGGCGTTGTACTTGTGGTGGCTCTTCGAGAGCGCCGGACCGGGCACCCTGATAGGTGACAACGCCCGCTACAGGAGGACTAACCGACACCGTGACAGCAACCGACAGATCCCTCCAGCTCGTCAGGCTCGCCGCCGAGGCCGCCGCCGACAAGCTGGCCGATGACATTCTTGCCTATGACGTGAGCGATCAGCTCGTCATCACCGACGCGTTCGTGCTCTGCTCCGCAAGCAACGACCGCCAGGTCCGCGCGATCGTCGACGAGATCGAAGATCGCCTGCGGATCGAGGCCGACGCCAAACCCGTCCGCCGTGAGGGAGAGCGCGAGGGCCGCTGGGTTCTCCTGGACTACATCGACATCGTCGTTCACGTCCAGCATGAGGAGGACCGGACCTTCTACGCGCTTGAGCGCCTGTGGAAGGACTGCCCCTCCATCGCCATGCCCGACAGCGTGGCCCGGGTCGCCGCCCAGCGTGCTCGCGAGGCGGTAACTGAGTGAGTCGTCGTGTCGTCTGCTTGAGGCATGGCCAGACGCTGTGGAACGTCGAACATCGTTTTCAAGGCCACACTGACATCCCGCTGGATGCCACGGGCGAGGCGCAGGCGGCCCGCGCCGCCTCGCTGCTCGCCTCCCTCCGCCCCACCATGATCGTCTCCTCCGATCTCCGGCGGGCCTACGACACCGCCTCGGCGTTGGGCCGCCTCGCCGGCCTCGACGTGGCCGTGGACAAGGATCTCCGCGAGCGTGGCGGCGGCGAGTGGGAGGGCCTCACCCGTGAGGAGATCTCCGCCGGCTGGCCCCGCGAGTTCGCCGCCTGGGAGGCTCCGGGAGGCGAGCCGGTCGCCGACGTCGCCGAAAGGGTGTCGTCGTCGATCCGTCGCTGGGCGGCGGAGCTCGACTCCGACGGCATGCTGGTGATCGCCTCCCACGGGGCGGCGATCCGGCTCGGCATCGCGAGGCTGATGGGTCTTCCCGAGGAGCTCTGGCCCGCTCTCGGCGGTCTGGGGAACTGCTCGTGGTCGGTGCTGGAGGAGGGCCGCAAGGGCTGGCGCCTGCTTGAGCACAACGCCGGGACCCTTCCCGAGCCGATCCAGAGCGACGACAGTCCCGAGGCCACGCAGGTCTGATCGCGTGACACGGCCTGCGCTCGAAATGACGGGCGCGAGCCGTACGGCCGTCGATTAGGTGAACGCGGGGATATCCCTATATGCTTCCGAAGCGCCGCAACGAGAGGACTCGGAGCGGTGACTAGGGGCTATGGCGCAGCTGGTAGCGCGCCTCCATGGCATGGAGGAGGTCTGGGGTTCGAATCCCCATAGCTCCACAGGAGGGCCGTTCTTGAAACGGTCTGGGGGATGTTGACGAGATCCCGTCCGATCGACTTGATCGGGCGGGATCTCGTCGTTTTCCGGGTCGGCGTGACCGTCGGCGGGCTCGTCCGGGTGTGTGGCGGCCGTGGAGAAGGGCGCCGGCGGTGTGCGGGTGCCCCACCGCCGTCACCGAGCACGTGCTCGACATCGCCCGCGCCCGCCTCGCCCGCGGGGAGTCGGTCACCGCGATCGCCAGGGCGCTGAAGGTCGGCCGCTTCACCCTGTATCGGGCCCTGGAAGGCGACGACCGGCGGTAGCTCACCAACGCTGGTTTTGTGACCTGCACGTTTGTGGGTCATCTGGTCTCGGAAAGGGATTACTGAGGCGGGTCGAGTCGCAGTGGTGCGGGCCATGAAAACCTGGAGACGGGTGATCGCGATGAGTCGGCGGATGGATCGGTGTCTGAACTGCCGGATGCTGTTGCCCGAGCCGTCACCACGGGGCTGGTCCCGGAAGTTCTGCTGGGACTAAGAAATAAGCCCTCGGTTTCCCAGCGTCTCTCCGAGGCATCCAACCTCAGAGCCAGGGCGTTTTCCGTCGCCGTTTCCTGGCGCCGTCCCGTGCCGCTCCGGGACCGGCTGACCGTAGGCAGCCCTGAGTTCCGGCGGACCCAAGGGTGCATAATCTCCCAGACCACCCCAACGGCCCGATCGCGCCCGCTGGGTTAGCGGGAACTCTGGGGTTTCTCGGGGTCCCGGTAGTGCTGACGAAAGATCCAACAGATAGATATAGCCCTGACCTGCGAGAGCGTGGTTGTCATCCCTCTTCGGCGACCAGAGGACTTCAACCTGGTCGGCAGCCATGTCGTCGGGTGCGCGGGTGTAGAGCTTGAGGTGGCGGTCATTGGTGTAGCCGAAGCGGCACCCCGGCTCAACCCGGTTGCGCCTGGAGGCCTCCGACAACACAAGCCATCCAACATCCCGCTTGAACACTCAATGATTACATTTGATTACTGAGAGTATCGATTGTTTGGTTACGGTTGACGCTTTCTGGCACGCCGGGCCGGTGAATGCGGCGGCGGAATGGAGGCGCGGGCATGGCCTCTCTGATTCCAGGCGGCTGGCAGGCCCGGGTCGACCCCTCGGCTTTCCCGCACCGCAAGCCTGGGCTGATCAATGTGCAGCGCTACCAGTTCGTACCCGCCCATTCGGGTATCGCGACCTTCCTCGGCCTGCCGCTGTGCCTGACCCCTGAGGACCTGTGGGCCGGAGGTGTCGAGGTTGCCGTTGTGGGCGCCCCGGTCGACATGGGCATCGGACGCCGGGGGGCGGCCTTCGGGTCCAGGGCGATCCGCGCGAATGAGTGGGTCGTGGCACGTACGCCGGCGATGCTGATGGACTCCGATACCAGGATCAACCCGTTCAACGAGCTCATCGTCGTGGACTACGGCGACGCGGCCGTCGACGCGATGAACGTGGAGGACTCCATGGAGCCGATCCGCGGCATCGTGCGGGAAGTAGCCGAGACCGGAGCCGTCCCCGTTGTCGGGACTATCGGCCGGTTCTGTCCGGTACGGCATGTGGAATGGTGCGTTGTCCAAGAAGATGGCGTCGTGCCCGGCCGAGTTCCTACTCGGCCACGGACGGGGCGACTTCGTATGAGCCGACCAGGCGGGCCAGCTGTCGGCCCGCCGCCCACAGGGGTTCTTCGCTGCGCCTGACCTGGGCCGTCACTTCGGCGCCTTCCAGGGTGCTGATGATCGTGGTCGCGAGGTCCCGCGCGTCTTCGGTGCGAAGGCCTGAACGTAGCAGCTTGTCGTAGACCAATCCCTCCCAGCTGCGTAGCGCTGCCGCGCACACCTGCTGGATCTCCGAGTCGGTACCCAGTGTCTCCAGCGCCGCCGCGGTGATCGGGCAGCCGTCGATCCAGCCAGACTCGCGCAAGGAGTCGGCGAGCTGCCGGGCGCAGGCCTCCACGGCGGCACCCGGGCTTTGCTCGCTGTCCAGCGCCTCGCGGAGGATGGCCGCGAACTCCTGGTCGCCGTGCTTGATGGCGGCGACTGCGACGGCCTCCTTGCCGTCGGGAAAGAAGTGGTAGACCGAGCCGAGCGTGGCCTGCGCCTCCTTGGCGATCTGCTTGATGCCCGTACCGACATACCCCTGGCGCTGCATGAGACGAGAGGCGGCGATGATGATCCGATCCCGGGTGCTGGTCTGGTCCATGCTCTCAGCATAGTAGTTAGAGCGTTCGTTTTAGAGCTGTGCTACGGTCTACTCGCTCTCTAGGTAGAGCGTTCGTTTTAGTCGTTGAGCACATCCACCATGGAGGTCTTCATCGTGAACAGCAGGCAGCCCGTGACCGTCATCGGCCTCGGCCCCATGGGACAGGCGATGGCCGACGCCTTCCTCGACAAGGGCTATCGGGTCACCGTCTGGAACCGCACCCCTTCCCGCGCCGACGCACTGGTCGAGCGCGGCGCCCTGCTCGCGGGCAGTGTTGAGGAGGCGCTGAGGGCCAACGAACTGGTGATCTTGAGTCTCACCGACTACGACGCGATGTACGCCGTGCTGGAACCGGCATCGCACGCCCTTTCCGGCCGTGTGCTGGTCAACCTCAGCTCCGACACCCCGGACAAGACCCGCGCGGGCGCCCGGTGGATCATCGAGCACGGCGGGGTCCACCTCACCGGTGGCGTCACCGTGCCGCCGTCGGGCATCGGACAGCCCGAGTCGTCCACCTTCTACAGCGGCCCCCGCGAGCCTTTCGAGGCACACCGGCCCACCCTCGAAGCCCTGACCGGCACCGACTTCAGGGGCGAAGACCCCGGGCTGGCCGCGCTGTACTACCAGATCGGCATGGTCATGTTCTGGACGTCCATGCTCAGTTACTGGCAGGCCATCGCCCTCGCCGACGCCAACGGCCTCACCGCGGCCGACATCCTGCCGCACGCCACCGAGACCATGGCGACGATGCCGAACTTCTTGTCCTTCTACGCGGCCCGCATCGACGCCGACGAGCACGGCGGCGACGTGGACCGCCTGGCCATGGGCATGGCCAGCGTCGAGCACGTCCTGCACACCAACGCCGACGCGGGCGTCGACACCGCGCTTCCCGCCGTCCTAGTCGACCTGTTCCGGCGCGGGATGGACGCAGGACACGCGGTCGACAGCTTCTCCAGCCTGGTGAAACTGATGAAGAAGGCGGGTTAGCAGTCCGTGTCCACCCTGTGGCGCTCGTTCACCGGGTGGGCGCGACCCTGCAGACGATGAGGATCCGCTCGTCCTCCGGCAGGAACCGAGACGAGATGGCGTCAGTGTTCTGCTCCTCAGCGATCGGCGGGTACGTGTGCTCGCGCCCCGCTCGATCGACCACCATCCGCCCGTACCGCCGTGCTGGCGGCCGCAGTGGCCGCCGATCGCGCCTCCAGGGCCACCTGTGCAGAGATCGCCGCCGTGCTCGATGTCAGCGTCGACACCGCTGCGCGTCACTACCGTGCTTTTTCTTGTTCCGGGTCCTCACGAGCGGCGAGGTGCTCGCGGTCGGCGCCTCGCATGCTGTGCACGGCATCGCCCAGCGCATGGCTGAGGCCGACCTGCGGCTCTTCCTTGATCTTCACCCGGGTCGCCAGGTCGCCTGATTCGTGCTCCTCGGCGTCGTAGACCTCATAGGGCTGATCGAATTTCCCGACGGCCATGCCCGCGATTGTGAACCGGGCGATTCGCCGAGAATATATCCAAAATTCGACTCTCAAGGCGAAGCGGAAATCGACTGGCAAATCGAGCTGTGCTCGCGATTCGCTGCCTTCCTTGAATCACTTTTTGATCGATGCGACGTGGTTGTCGTTGACGCATAAAACGCACGCGTCCAATGTGGAAGCGCACCAAACGAAAAGGGGATATTCATGCTTCGCGTTTTAGTCGCCGGTGGCGGCGCAGCGGCACTGCTCGCCGCCTCGCTGATGTCCGGTCCCGCCGCCCAGGCCCTGACCCCCGACGTCGATCCGCCCGGCCGTTTCACCGTCGGACTGGTCAGTCTCAACGGATCCGGTTGCCCCATCGGCACCGCGACGGTCTCCACCTCCCCGGACTACACCGCCTTCACCGTGGCTTACAGCAAATATCTCGCCCAGGTCGGCATGGGTGCCAAACCTACCGACTTCCGCAAGAACTGCCAGCTCACCGTCCAGGTGAACGCCCCTCAGGGGTACACCTACGCCGTGGTCAAGGCTGACTACCGCGGTTATGCCTATCTGGCCCCCGGCGCCCGCGGCCAGCAGCAGGCGAGCTACTACTTCCAGGGAATGTCGAACACCTCCAACGTCGCGCGCTCCTTTTCCGGCCCGATGGACGACAACTGGCAGGTCACCGACGCCACCAACGTCGAATCCCTGGTCTGGTCGCCCTGCGGCGAGATCCGCAACCTGAACATCAACACCCAGTTGAAAGTGAACGCCGGTGCCTTTGATCCGGCTGCCACCAGTTTCATGACCATGGACTCCACCGACGGCAGTTTCAAAACCATCTACCACCTGTCATGGAGACGGTGCACCACCTGAGATGCTCTCACCGGCGGCCTGCCGCGGGATCCGGGCTTGGCGAACCACCGGGCATTGCGCTCGGGTGCGGGGCCTGCGGAGGTCGCCGGTGCGGCCGGGCTGAAACGCGCCGCCCGGGTGTTGATGCGCCGACCGACCGCGCCCGGCGCCGACGGCCTCACCTGGGCCCCGCTACCGCAACGGCCTCGATGAGCGGGCCCGCCGACCTTTCGGCCTGATTGCACGACGGCTCTTGGCAGCCGGGCTCGGCCCGGCTGCTGACCGTTCTGTCGTGAGGCAGGAAAAAGCTGCTGTTAGCAATTGAGGGTGGCGGTGGTCCGGGGCCGGCCCGAGGCGGGGTCCAAGGCCACGGGGAATGTTCGCCCGTCGGCCACCCGGATCTCAACCGAACTCGGCCCCGTCCACTTGACCGAGTCGAAGGCGTCATCGGGGATGTCGTCGTTGAAGCAGCCGAGGTCCCACTCCCTGCTGAGCAACCCGCCGTCCCTGCGGACGCTGAGCCACATCACCGTGTCCGGCCCGAGACCCGCCAGCGACTGCTGAAGCCGGATCCTGTACGGGGCCGGCCCGTCGACGAAGCCGGCCTCCTCGGTGGAGGTGAACACAAGGGCGACCCACCCTCCGAACAGCGCGGCACTCGCGCCCAGCCCGGCAAGGATGATGATCACGACGCGTAGCCACATCCACCGCAGCCCGACGGCGGCCAACGCCATCAGGAGGCAGGCCAGCACACCGAGCGCGAACGGGTGGTTCAGGTGTTCCCTCAAGAGCACCAGGTCGGAGTCGTGGAAGTACGCCAGAGCTGCGAGGCCGCCCGCGCAGAGCGAGGCGGCCAGCAGCACGAGTGAGCGAGCAGACATCACGGATCCCATCGGTGAGGTGCCACCGAGATCATGACAGCATCGCGGTGCCGTAACCGCGCAGTGCACGGGATCTCGACGAAACCCGCACAGCCTCCGGGGTGGGTCGTTCTTGAAACGGCCGGACTGAAGTTGACGGGATCCCGTCTGATCATCACGATCAGGCGGGATCCCGTCGTTTCAGGGGCTTCCGAGCCTGGTTCGGCGGGGTTTGGGACCTTGGGGGACGGGCGTGGTGGAAGGCTCGGGTGCTGTCGCGCGGCGGTGCTGGTGCGGTGCATAGGCCGATGGGCATAGCGAAGCCCGCGATCGGTGTGGCGCAGCGTGTCGATGATCCGGTTTGGGGGTCAAGTCTCCGGCGGTGGTCTCCCCGTTCTCGCTGCTGGCCGGGCAGCGGTCTGATCCTTGAGCTCGGTGATGGTGTCGTCCGGCGCGGGGGCGGTTTCGGGCTGGTTCGCCATCTCACCGATGTCGAACGCACCTGGTTCCGTCGCCGTTTCGCCGCCCAGCCCGTGCCGAGCCTCTATAGCCGGCCCGACAAGCCGGATGCCGCCTTCGACGAGGTCGATCCCGCGCGAGCGGCCGAAGACCTGGCCGCCTTGATCGCTGAGCAGGACGCCGCCCGGCAGGCCACTGCGGACATGCCGTTTGATGCCGTTTTCGTCAGCCCTCGCTGGGGTCCGATGTGCCTGCGATGGGCCTTCGTCCACATGAACGGCGAATACGCCCGCCACAACGGCCATGCCGACATCCTGCGCGAACGAATCGACGGAACCATCGGCACATAGACAAGAACCAGCCCAATCCCGGGAAACGATCAACGGCCCCCTCTTACCTCGCAGGCCAGGCCCACTTGTGAACACCCCGCTATTGGGTCGAACGGCGAAGACGAGTCAAACCACCCATTGACGGGTATACGCTCCGGCTGCTCACCAGGCAGAGCGGGCGCAGTGATGCGCTCCGACTACCCGCCGAGTTCCGGGCACTCTAGGCGCGCGTCCGCATCGCGGCCTGCCCCTGTCCGCCGAGCAACTGCTCGTGCAGGGCGCGGGCGGCGCGCACGAAGCCGCTCGACCCCTTGCGGGCCGCCACCTCCGCAACCGCGGGGACGGGGCCGCACGCTCTGGCCCAGCGTGCGGCGTCGATCGCGAAGGAGAGCGCTTGGGTGTGCCCGGAATACGGCCGCTCGTCCGGTCCCGGCAGGTAGACGGGCAGCAGCCCGGTCATGATCTCCCACACCTGCCGGTGCGCGCCCTGTTTCGCGCATTCCTCCAGCGCCGAGCGTACGTGGCTCATCTTGGTCACGTCCCTGCGCAGGGACAGCCCGAGCTGCCGTCCGCACTCCACGGTAGGCAGGCAGTCGGCGGCGGCTGCGCCCAGCAGCAGCCGTCGGCCGCGCTCGGGCCAAGCGAACATGCCGCGCTCGGTCAGCTGAACGGCGATCAGCAGCGCCATCGCCTCGCCCACCGGCCCGTCCTGGGAGAACAGCGCGGCCACGTGCTCGTGGAAGTAGCCGGGCCGGTCCCAGGTGTTGAGCAGGTGCGGCAGGAGGTGCATGGCCACCGCCTCCCGGTCCGAGGGCAGCGTCAGCCGCCAGGACTCCATGTACACGCCGTCGCCTTCGCCCGTCCAGGGACACGGATCGGACAGCAGCGCGTCGATCAGCGCCAGCCCCGTCGGCTCGATCCGGATGCGGGGGTGCAGCCGGGGACTGTGCCCGCCCTTCTGCCGGTCGTGCGTGTAGTCGCCGCCGGCGTGCGACCAGTCCACGCGCAGCTCTGGCTCCGGCCGGTCGGCCAGCCAGCGCGCCAGCGTGGCGCCCGCCTCCGAGGTCAGCTTCCCGGCGCGGTCGATCACCTCCGGGTCCACCTCGCGCGGCAGCCGCAGCAACGCCTGCCCCAGGTCGGAAGGGAGGGCCTGGACGCCGACCCGCTCGTACCCCTCCAGGCGGGCCACCAGCTCGGCGGGATCGAGGTGGCCGGAGGTCAGGGTCGGGGTGGCCAGCAGGTACGGCGGCAGCGTCCCGGCCTTCAGCGCGGCGTGGACCTCGGCGCAGCGCAACAGCATGGCATAGTGCGGCGGCGAGACGCGGCGTGGGTCCGGCAGCCGGTCCCGCGGCTTGTCCTCCTCCTCGTCACGGTCTCTCCAGTGGCCCGACGAAATGATCGACACGTTCAGGACTTCTGCTTCGAGCGGCGGGCACTCCTCGAAGTGCTCCAGGTTGCCCAGCGGAATGCCGCTCTCCGTGAGGCCCGCGGCGATGCTTTCTCGCAGCTCGGCGGGCAGCCGGCCGAAGTCCACCTCGACGTCGCCCTCGGCGGTGCGCACGCCGATGACGTGCCTGGCGTACTCGGGAGCACGTTCGGGCTCGGGGATGGGCGGTTCCTCTCCGGGGTTGGTGGCCTCGCGTAGCAGCGCCTCCGTCCACTCGTCGAGGCGGCACCACTGGCGCTGCTCGTAGATACGGCCCCGGCCGGGACGCGGCCGCTTGGACGGGTCGCGGACGAAACCGTCGAGCCACCGCTCGAAGGTGATGCCGTCGCCGACCTGGTCGTAGGTGGCGGTCAGGTCGTCGAGCGCCGACGGGAACGGCTCGCGGGCGAGCGGCTCGAACGGCGGCAGCGGTCCGGGCTCGAAGTCGTCGGCCACCTCCGGCTCGGCCGCCACCACGCCGTACGCCTCCGACAGCCGCGCCGCCAGCTCGGCGGGCAGGACGCTCGCCGCCTCGCGCACGGCCTCGGCCCCGGCGGGCGTGAAACGTCCGGCATGCTTGACGGCCAGGCGCACCGTGCGCTCGCGCACCTCGTACGACTCGCACAGGAATGCCGAGGCGAGCGCCGCGGCCAGGTCGTCGAAGTCGTCGGCTGCGTCACGGGCGGCCTGGTCCAGTAGGGTCAGGCCGGCGCGTACGAGCTTGCCCTCGGGGCGGAACAGCAGCGCCGACACCGCCTCATTGACCTCCTCGCCGCTCAGCTCGCCCGCGCCGCGCAGCTGCCGCAGCGCCAGCTCGGCCACCGGGCCCGGCGCGGCGGGCAGCAGCCGCAGGTAGTCGCGGGTGCGTTCCTTGCTCGGCGCCGGGGCGAGCATTTCGTGCAGGCGGGCGAAGAAGCGCAGGTCGGTGGCGCTGCCGCCGCGCAGGAACCGGCGTACGCAGCCGTCGACCAGCGGCTCGGGGGCGAAACGGCCGGCCGCGACCGCGGCGCGCAGGGCCCCCAACCAGGTGCGGCGGCTGGGGTCCCAGAAGGGCGGGTCGATGTTGTCCTCGCGCAGCGCCCGGCCCACGCCCTCGGCCTCGAACAACCGGGGCACCAGGTGCTCGGCCAGCGGATCGTGCTCCAGGTCCGGCGGCTGGGACACCCAGACGGTCGTGAGCGGATCGTGGTCGGGCGGGACGGCGTCGGTGCGGCGCAGCAGCTCCAGGGCCAGCGGCACGCTGTCGTCCCTGGCCTGGGCCCGGCTGCCGCGCAGCCGCAGGGCCAGCCGTACCGCGAGGTCGGACTGCCACTGCGGTGGCCGCGCGGCGATCACACGCAGCAGCGGCCCGGAGTCGAGCGGCCGCCGCCAACGGGTGAAGTCGCGCCGGTAGAGCCAGGTCGCGACGGCCGCCGCCCCGCCGAGCACACCCGCACCGGCGACCCGCATGGGCTCGATCCATTCCTCGCCGGTGGTCCATACGCCCCGGCGTCGGTCGCGTTCCGCGATCGCTTTCCTGGCGACGCTGATGTGGCCGGGCAGCTCGCGAGCCACCTCACGGCGCCCGGCCTCGTCGAGGGCCAGCACAGCGTCCGCGACCAGGGCCGGGTCGCCGGCGGTGATGGCCGTGCGCACGCCCGGCCAGGCCCCACTCTCAGGGGGGTGTGTCGTCATGCCGCACACCGTAGAGATCGGCTCCGACAGAACCGGATCATCCGCAGTGGTGGCCGCCCGGCTGCGGCAGGTCCTGGACACGACGAGGTGGCGCGAGCGGTGCGCCTCGGCCGATCCCGTGAACAGGTCGCCGTATTTCCACAGCACGCTGTGGCCCTCTGGTCGCCGCGACCAGTTACCGGGCGCCGATCCGTCGATCGCCAACGCCCTCGCCGTCAACATGCCGAAGCTGCCCTGCCGGAGCGCAGGTCAGCGGTATTTTCGTTGAAAATTTCTTGATTGCCGCAACTGCCGCCTATCAAGCCGAATAGCACCGAACAGGCACATCGCAGGCGAAAATATCGCTCTCCCATGCTCGTCTCGCCGATCAAGAATTGATCAATGGATTGACGATGGCGATGAAATTCCCAGACGGTCCGGCGACCAATCTCAGCCGACGCCGAGCCGGGCGGCCGCTGTAGCGCCCCGCATTCGCGTCAACGTTCCGTTGGCGTCCTCCCGTTCGGGGTCGGCTCACTCTCTGTGGTCGGCTCAATGCGGGCGCGTCGGTTCAACGGAATTCCGTTGGTAGTTCTGACTCTGGCGTGATAGCTGGCACTGAGGTACGCTCCAACTCGAATGTTCATTTCTCTGAAGCCAATCCCGATCAAGGTATTGGGTTCATTGCGAAGTTTCACGGCGGAGCGTTGTCATCTTTGCCTGCCGCGTACAGAAATAATGCACACAGGACAAGTGATCATGAACGCCCGGGAGAGCTGCAATGTAGGAGAAAAGGGGGATTATGAAATCGACAACGGCCAGGTCGACTGCCCGTGTGAGCATACTGTGCGCATCGTTGATCGCCACGGCAGTGGTGCCCGCGGGGGCATCACTGGCGGCCGCAAGCGCTTCGTCGGCCAATGTGCCCGAGCGGGCCTGTAGCCGCGATGGCGATATATGCAATATCACTTGGGGGAACGGCGCCTACGTCGATTTCGTCGAAGCGCAGAGAGGCGGACCACTCCTCGGGAGGACCGGATTCTTCGAGGTGTTCGCCCGGAACAACTGGAAGAAGACCGACATTACTACGCCGGATCCAGTCCGCTTCATTAACATTGGCAGGAACTTCGCGCAAGGCGAACTGATCTGTCTCCGGTTCTTCCAGCGCAACAGCGATGGCAGTTTCACGCAGAAATCGGGAAACGTTTGCACATCGATACCTATTGGATGACATAACCTCAGGGCGGCACGACTCGCGGCGCCAGTCCTTGTCGCTTCAACCTGTCACTCGGCAGTAATCACATCAACTCGGGAATTCGGGGTCGGCGCGGACCTGACGGCAAAAGCGGCCGGCCGGTGTCAGCCGGGGAGCAGGGCGGAGAAAACGTAGAGCGCGAAGAACAGGGCGACGCATATGACGAGCAACCGCCTGGGGAAGTGCGGCACGGTGAGCCGGGCGGCGAGCGGGTAGGCGATCACGCCGCTGAAAACGATGAGGAAGAGGGTACCCAGGATGGCGACGGGCCACAGGGACGACAGCGCTTCGGCAAATCGCCAGATCGCCACCAGGAAGAGGGCGCCCAGGATGGCGACGGGCCAGGTCGGCCGTACTCGCAGGAGATACAGCAACGGCCAGGCGAGGACGATCGCGATCCAGCGCCCGATCACCCACGTCTCAACAAGGAATATGAGACATCCGGTGTAGTGCCCGCATCGCGGAGAGTCCCTGAAGAGGGCGGCCATGAGGGCCGCCCACGCCAGGAGGCCGACGGGGAGAATGATCCCGACCGCGCCTGCCATGACCATCCGCTTGGTGGATTCCTCGCCTGTCGACGGTGCGTTCACCTTTGATTCGGCCATCTGCGAATGGTGACATATAGGGTGTTATCTAGCTATAGAAAGAAATCGACTTGATATTTTTCCGTCATCGACGGGTGACTCGACACGTCCGGCCGACCTCGGATCGCATGGGCTCGACTCCCTGATTATCGGCGCGGGAACGACAGCTGTACAGGTGCAGGTGTTTGCCGGCGTGGAATGTCGACAATGGATCCGAGGGGGCGATCGCTTCTCCTTTTATGGTGGGTGTGATTGAAGTGCGCTCTCAAGTGCGAGCCGGCGCTTAAGGCCGCCCTCTTCGCCGTCTGGCTTGTTCACGCGGGCCTCGTCAGCGTGTGGACGTGTGTCCGAGGACGATCTCGGCGATCTGGCGGGGTAGCCCGGGGGAGAAGAATCCGTGTCCCATGCCGGGGATCGTCAGCAGGCGCGCGTCGGGCACTTGCCTGGCGACGGCCTGACCATGTGGCAGGGGGAGGAGCGGGTCGTCGGTGCCGTGGACGACCAGGGTGGGTGCGGTGATCGAAGACAACGGGGCGAGCCTGTCGCCGGTCATCCGCCGTGCGGCGAGGTCGTGATGAGCGGCGGCGGCGTGGTCGCCGGCCCGGTCGTAGGAGACCTCGACATATCGTCGCGCGGCGGGCTCGTCGAAGGGTAACGCCTCACCGTTGAGCACACGCCAGGTCTCCAGGTCCGCTTCGATGCGTTCCTCGCGCGCCGTGACCGGCGTGCTCACCAGGCGCGTCAGATGGCGCAGGAATCGCGGCGCGGGCGGTGGCAGCTCGTCGGGGTCGGGTGCCTGTCCGGCCATGGCCCGTGCCCAGGCGGGGCCGGCGTTGTTGCCCATGGGAGAAGTCATGATCGCGGTGAGGGTCAGCACGCGCTCACGGCGATGCACCGCAAGCCACTGACCGATGGCGCCGCCCAGAGACGCCCCCACGACGTGCGCCGCGGCGACCTCGTGCGCATCCAGCACCGCCACGGCGTCGGCGGCCATGTCTGCCAGCGTGTAAGGGCGCGTCGCGAAGTCGACGCAGTCGGAGCGCCCCGTGTCACGATGATCGAAGCGGATCACCTGCCGGCCCCCTTCGACGAGTGCTTCCACCATCTCGTCCGGCCAGCCGATCCCCTGAGCCGAGGTGCCCATGATCAGTAGCACCGCCGGATCCGTCGGATCGCCGAACCGCTCGGTCCACAGCCGCAGATTCCCAGAAGTGGCGAATTTACCGCTCCCTATAACCATGGCCGCGAATATACAGAGATTCTTTATTTTTGCGAAATCAATGACTGGAGGCGCAAAATGAGGGCCAGTGCATGAAATTAATGATATAATAGAAATAAGCAAAAACGATGATTGGCTGCTTCCTCCTCGACTGCGACCGGGCGGGCATGGGACCTCATCTCCCACGGATGCGACAGGTCCGTGGGCTGCGCGTGGCGTCCACGTGGTGATCACGCGCCCGGAAAATCCGCGGAGCGCGGCGTGTTCCGGCTATAGAGTGCCGTTCGTGGACATTCTGGAAAGCCTCGTTATCGCCAGGCGGCTGCGCATTCCCGTCGACACCCCTGCCGACTCCGCGCAGGGCTGGGGAGAGGTGGCTGCCCGCCAACTCGACGCCGCGCTGCTGAGCGTCGGCTTCAAGTGCTCGGCGGCCCTGCTCGAACGCCTGGCGGGGCTGCGCGGCGAGACCGTGGTGGATCTCGGAGTGCGGGTTCTGGCCACCATCCGTGGCCTGGTGGGCGACCATGTCCAGCACAACGCCTACTTCATCGACTTTCCCGCGAACGTGCCCGACACCCTGGAGTTCTGGGCCGGCCTGCTGCGTGAGGCCCTGCTCGACCCGGTCGCCGCCGCGCGCGTCCAGCCGCCGACGCTCGACCTGCTGACCCTGCCGGGCTATGGCCGCTACCAGCACACCTACGCCGACCTGCTGGCCGCGCACGCCGAGCTGATCCCGCTGGCCGGGGATCGGGTGACCGTTCTGGAGCTGGGCGGGAGCCTGGAGTCGGAGGCGCGCGAGCTCTACTTCTCGCTGGCGGGCTCCGAGGCGCCACTGGCCGCCGAGGACCTGGCGGCGCTGCGTTCCCTGGCCTCGTTCTGCACCGACCAGCCGGAGCGCATCCCCGTGCGCGAGAACCGCGCCGTCGTCAACGAGGCACGGCTGGCCACCGGCCGTCCCCTGCTCGTCGACACGGTGACCGACGTGCTCCGGCTCGCCTGCGGATGCTCCGGCGGCGATGTCACGCTGACCACCCCCACCAGGTTCCGCTCGTTCCGCCGCGCCGAGCGCCGCACCCTCCTGCAGGCCCTGGACACGGTCGCCTCCCCGGCCAAGCTCGGCGACGTGCCGCGCCACCGGGAACAGTGGAAGCGGCTCGGCGAGCGCCTGCATCCCCACGAGTACCCGCAGTTCCCCCGCGCCGCCCGCGTCTTCGAGGTGGCCAGGGGCGTGCGCGAGGCCGCCGGCATCGGCAGCCGGGTCGAGGCCGCCCTGTCGGCGGGCCGTACCGCCGATGCCGTCGAGCTGCTGGAGAACGCCCCCGGTGCGCTGCTGCGCCGCCTCGACCACCTGCTGCGGAGCGGCCTTTCCGAGTCGGTCGTGCTGGACGCCGCGGAAAGAGCCGCGGCGGGTGCCTCCGGCCGTGTCCTGCTGTCCCTGCGCGAGCACCTGCAGAACCGGCTCGTCCCCGCCGCCGGCCGCGTCTTCACCAACCGGCACGGGAGGGCATGGGCGACACCCGACTCGCGCTCGCCGCTGGAGGAGAAGGTCCTGTCGCGGGCGCTGGCCGTTCTGGACGAGGAGATCATCCGCCGCCTTCCCGACACCGGCGAGCTGATCGTCGACCCCGACGTGCTCGACGTCGCCCTGCCGCTGTCGGGCAAGGCCGTCTCGCCCGGACTCGGCGTGCTGCCCCGCGGCTCCCTCTCCACGGTGGACGGCGAGCTGCTCAGGTTCTTCGTCCACTGGCGCCAGGCCGAGCGGCGCACCGACTACGACCTGTCCGCGCTCATGCTCGACGATTCGTACGGCGGTGCGATGCAGATCTCGTGGACGAACTACGGCAACGGCTTCACCGAGTACTCCGGCGACCTTACCGAGGCTCCCCACGGCGCGTCGGAGTTCATCAACATCCGTCTCGCCGACGCGACCCGGCCGATCATCATTCCCCAGGTCAACATCTACTCCGGGGAGCCGTTCGACGAGGCCGCCGAGGCGTTCTTCGGCTACATGACGAGGGACGCCGCGCAGGAAGGCAGGCCGTTCGAACCGCGCACCGTGCGTATGAAGTCCGATCTGCGAGGATCCGGCCGGATCGCCCTGCCGCTCGTCTTCCTCCGCGGCGACGACGGCGGATGGCGGGCGAAATGGCTGCATCTTTATCTGAAGGGGCATCCCGGTTTCAACCAGGTGGAGGGCAACCGGGTCACCGCCTCCCTGCTGGTGCGCTCGATCGTGGAACGCGACTACCTGCGGGTCCGCTACCTGGCCGACCTGCTGCGCACGAAAAGCTCTTCAGCGGCGCACGTCACCTACATCGGGCTGGAGGCTCCGGCCGACCTCCCGCCGGGGTCGCGGGTGTACACGCCCGCGACACTGCACGAACTGATCCCCGCCTGATACGGTGAACACCGCGAGGCCATGGGAGGGCTTCCTTCTCAAGCTTTCACTTGATCTTCTAGGCTTCCCGCTTTCCTCGCCCCGGTCGTGAGGCCATTCGAGGGCTTCCTTCTCAACCTGGTTCGATTCCAGGTAGGCCCCATGGGCCTACTGGTATATCTAGCTCCCGAGCCTTCCTCACGACCGGTCAATCGCTATGCCGGGCGCATGAGCCGGTTCTCATAGGCGAAGACCACGGCCTGCACCCGGTCACGCAGCTCCAATTTCAGCAGGATCCGGCCCAGATGCGTCTTCACGGTGGCCTCCGAGAGGTGCAGGCCGGCGGCGATCTCGGTGTTGGACAGGCCGCGGGCCACCTCGATGAGAACTTCTCGCTCGCGGGGAGTGAGCCGTTGCAGCCGCTCGTCACTCGCCGGGACGTCGCCGCTGGGAAGCTGGTGGGCGAAGTTCTCCAGCAGGCGGCGGGTGATCCGCGGGGAGACCACCGCGTCGCCCGCGGCGATGTTCCGGATCGCCGCGAGCAGTTCCTCGGGCAGGGCGTTCTTGAGGAGGAAACCGGACGCGCCGGCCTTGAGCCCGGCGAAGGCGTATTCGTCGAGGTCGAAAGTGGTGAGGATGAGGACCCGGGTCTGCCGGCAGCTCCGGGTGATCCGACGGGTCGCCTCGATCCCGTCGGTGCCGGGCATCCGTACGTCCATCAGGACGAGGTCGGGGCGCAGCTGCCGCGCGAGGCGTACGGCTTCGGCGCCGTCCCCGGCCTCGCCGACCGCCTCCATGTCCGGCTGGGCCTCCAGGACCATGGTGAACGCCATGCGGAGCAGCGGCTCGTCGTCGACGAGCAGGACGCGGATCGTCATGCGGCTCCCTCCCCGGCCATGCTGAGGTCGAGGCGTGCCGAGACCCGCCAGCCTCCGCCCGGG
Source organism: Streptosporangium sp. NPDC000396 (assembly GCF_042898655.1). Classification (NCBI taxonomy): domain Bacteria; kingdom Bacillati; phylum Actinomycetota; class Actinomycetes; order Streptosporangiales; family Streptosporangiaceae; genus Streptosporangium; species Streptosporangium sp. NPDC000396. The sequence continues at coordinate 259,920 of NZ_JBIAZA010000011.1, read as the reverse complement.
AGCGGGCCGGCTTCCAAGGTCCCGCCGTACACGGCCACGCGCTCGCGCATGCCGGGGATGCCGTGCCCGGACGAGGGGCCGGCGGTACGCGCGGGGCGGCCGTCATCGGTGACGTCGAGGGTGACGGCCTCGGGCGCGCAGCGCACCCGGACCTCGGCCCGAGTGCCGGGCGTTGTGTGCTTGAGGGCGTTGGTCAAGGCTTCCTGAACCAGTCGGTAGACGGTGAGCTGCGCGGCGGCGGGGACATGGATGGGATCGCCTTCCAGGTCGAGGCGGGTCGGAAGCCCGGCTGCCCGCATCTGGTCGGTGAGGGACCCCAGCTGTGCGATGCCGGGCATCGGGTGGCGCAGCGCGTCCGGCTCGTCGGCCCGCAGGAGGCCCAGGAAACGCCGCATGTCGGTGAGGGCCTGACGTCCGGTTCCGGAGATCTGGCGCATGGCGGCGGTCGCCTTGCCGGGTGAGCGGTCCTGCGCGAAGACCGCGCCGTCGGCGAGCGCCACCATGACGGACAGGTTGTGGGTGACGACGTCGTGCATCTCGCGGGAGATGCGGGCCCGTTCATCCGCCACCGCGAGCTTGGCCTGCTGGTCGCGTTCACGTTCCAGGCGAACCGCCCGGTCCTCCAGAGATGCGAGGTAGGCGCGCCTGATCCGGGTGTTCACGCCGATGACGGCGACGGCGACGGCCACGGTGGTCAGGAAGACGGCCGAGTTGAGGAACGCGCCGTGGGGTGCCGCCCAGCGCGCGGAAGCCAGCAGGACGCCGGTTTCGAGGATGGCTCCGGCCATGAGCGTGCGGCGCCAGGTGGAGTGCGCGGCCACCGTGTACAGGGCGACCAGCAGCGCCACATCGGTCAGCAGCTGGAGGCCGATGAGCCACTGGACGAAGGCCGCGGCCGCCACCGCGCAGAACACCGTCAGGGGCGCGCGGCGCCGCCACACCAGCGGTGCGGACAGGGCCACGTAGAGGATCAGGGGGACAGGGGGGCCTTGGTAGACCTCGCCGTTGAGGCCGACGGTCACGAAAAAGAGCGCGACCGCCAGCAACGCGTCGAGCGCCACCGGCGGGAGCCGGGATCCCGCCCGGAGCAGGGAGCGCACCGGTCGCGCCGTCTCCGTCATGGTCACCGCCCCACCGGTCATCACACGTCCTGTCGTTTCCAGGGCGTCGCGGCCCCGGCCGGGGCCGCCGCCCACAGACGGAAGACGGTGAGCCCGGCTCATGGCGTCACCATAGTCGGCTCCCGCAGGCAGGCGGCAAGCGCGCGGACGGCCCGGCCGACCGGCCCGCGTCAGCCTGAAGTCGTACGCGGATTTCCCCGGAGAGGTGCCCGGCGAGGCCCCGCCAGGAAGAACCGGCTGGTCAGAGGTGCGGTGGTCGGCAGCCTCAGAGGCGGGAGGGAGATCACTCGGCGGCTCCGGAAAACCCGACCGGGGGCTGACGCGCCGGGCCGGCCGTGCGCCCTAGCTTCGTACCCCGTGACGGTGCGGCCCGCGATCCCCGCGGATCGTTCAGGGCGCCGAGAAGCCGCCCGTGCGCCGCGATCAGTCATGTCCGAGACAGTTACGAGAGGGAAATCCGATGCGTGGACGAAGGATGGCCGTGGCCGGAGCCGCGGTGGCGGCGCTTGCGGGCACCGCCGTACTCGGCGTGCCGCCGGCGGCCGGGACGACCTGGGCAGACGCCGGCGGTCACGTCCCGGACGGCGGACCGGCCCGGTTCCGGCAGCAGAAGATCGACTGGCATCGCTGCCAGACCGGCCCGGACGACACGACCGGCAAAGAGCTGGACGAGGCGAACGCCCAGTGCGCCGAGGTCACCGTGCCACTGGATTACAGCCGTCCGGGCGGGCGGACCGTCAAGGTCGCGATGTCACGGCTGAAAGCCACCGATCCCGGACGCAGGCGGGGGGCCCTGCTGTACAACCCCGGTGGTCCCGGTGTTCCCGCGATGTATCTCACGCTCCAGGTCAAGCGGGCCGCGCCCGAGGTCGCGGCCCGCTACGACCTGATCGGGATGGACCCTCGGTTCGTCGGGCGCAGCACCCCCCTGAACTGCGGGTGGCCCAGCGTCGCCGTCGGCTCCGCAGGCCCGGACCGGCGCACCTTCGAGCAGAGCGCGGCCCTGGCCAAGGATCTGGCGTCTCGCTGCGCGGCCCACCGGGATGTGCTGCCCCACGCCTCCACCCGCAACACCGCCCGCGACATGGACGTGATCAGGGCCGCCCTCGGCGAGCCGAAGCTGTCCTACCTCGGCTCGTCGTACGGCACCTACCTGGGCGAGGTCTACCTGCAGCTGTTCCCCCGCCGCGCCGACCGGGTCGTGCTCGACAGCGCCCTGAACCCCGACCTGTTCGGCCCCGACCTGACAAGCACGCAGGGGCCGGCCGTGGCCGCGGCCCTGGAGCACTGGGCGGCCTGGGCGGCCCGCCATCACGACCGCTACCGCCTGGGTTCCACCACCGCCCAGGTCCTGGCCGCCGTGAACCGGATCAACCAGACCGTCAACCGCGGCCCGATCAAGGTCGGCGGCCACGAGGTCGACAGCCGCGTGCTGCCCCAGCTCCTGTGGAACGTCACCGCGGGGGACAGCGACGAGACCTACGCCAGCTTCGCCGCCGACGTCCGGGTTCTGAGCGACGCCGCCCGCGGCGTCAAGGTCACCCCCACCCCGGTCCTGGAGCAGGTTCTCACCGGCCTGTCCGCTCCGGACGCGGATGGAACCGCCAGCGTCCAGACCGCGATCCAGTGCGCGGACCGGGCCGCGTCCCGCGACTCCGAGGCCTACTACCGCGACATCCAGGCCCACCGCGCCGACGAGCCCGTGTTCGGCCCGCTGACCCGCAATCTCACCCCCTGCTCGTTCTGGCCGGCCGATCCCGCCGAGCCTCCCACCCGGGTCCGCAACAACGTCCCGGTCCTGATGGTGGGTGCCACCGGCGACCCGGCGGCCGTCTACCCGGGCCAGCAGGCTGCGCACCGGGCCCTGGCCGGCTCCCACCTGGTCACCCTGCGCGGAGCCTTCCGCCACACCGTGTACGGGGGACTCTTCGCCCCTCGGAACGCCTGCATCGACGACGTCGTCAACCGCTATCTGACCGACGGCGTCATGCCCGCCCGCGACACCGCCTGCCCTGGCACTCCGCCCGCCGGCAAGGGCTGACACGCCTCGGACGCGACCGAGAATCCTTCATGACCAGAGGTCAACGGGCTTCGGCGCTTCGCCGGGCACAGGCCACCCGCCAGGGGGTCCCGTCCCGGCGGGGCATCCCCGCCGAGGGGCCTTCGCCCCGTGGACGGGCCGCGCCGCCGGTCAGGACGCGAGGTCCTTGCACGTGTGGAATTCCACTTTGTCTCCCGCCCAGTTGGTCACCTTGACGCGCTTGATGCCGGGGATGGCGTCGGCGGTGCACACCAGCTGGAGGAGCGCCAGCCCTTTCGCTGGTTGCTCCCTTGTCAGGGTCATCATGTCGTCGCCTTCACGGGTGATCTCAAGAGTGACATAGGAGTCAGTCCCGATAGGAGAGGTGACACCGCTCTCCCGCTCGGCCGTGGACGGTCCGTCGAGCAACTGCTGCATGGCGAGATCCCGAACGTTGGGCAGGCCGGGGCGGGTGACCTTGACCAACTTGTCATCCTTCACGAAGAACACGACGTTGGTCCGGGACGATGCCTGCGCCACGGGCGGATCTCCCGCGGTGATGGTGTCCGTCGGCTGGATGCCGCACCCCGCCGCGAGCGTGATCAGCGCGATCAGGCAGCTCATCGGGTGCCGTCTCATTCCTGTCCTTCCAGGGGGAGCCACACGGTGAACACGGTTCCTCCGGAGAGGGGGTTCGCGGCGGTGACCGTGCCGCCGTGCAGCTCGGCGTTGGCACGGGCGATGGAGAGTCCCAGCCCGCTGCCCTCGCTGCTGGCACGGGCCCGGTCCAGTTTGACCAGACGGTCGAACACCAGCGGCAGCAGCCACGTGGGGATGCCGGGCCCGTGATCGGTCACGGTCAACGTCATACCGGGCACTCCCTCCACGGTCTCGGGTTCCCAGCGCACCCGCACCGGTGGCGCGCCGTGCCGTAGCGCGTTCCCGACGAGGTTGGCGAGGATCACGTCGAACCGCCGGGGGTCGAGCCGCGCCATCAGATCGTCGGCCCCCTCCACCTCGACCTGGCCGGTCCAGCCCCGCGCCGCCAGGCACGCCGCGACCGCCTCGGCCACCTTGACGTCGTCCGGGACCAGGGTCGCGGTCCCGGAGTCGTGGCGGCTGATCTCGATCAGATGCTCCACGAGGTTGCGCAGGCGCCAGATTCCTTCGGTGACGAGAGATCCCGCCCTGTCGCGGTCGGCGGCGGAGATGTTTTCGTCGGCGAGGGTGTCGGCGAGCGCCGTCACCGCGGTGAGCGGGGTGCGCAGTTCGTGGGAGACGTCCGCCACGAACCTCCGGGAGGAGGCCTCCATGGCACGCAGTTCGGCGATGCTGTCCTCCAGTGCCCCGGCCGTCCGGTTGAACGTCCGTGCGAGGTCGGCCAGTTCGTCGTCGCCGACCACGTCGGCGCGGGTGTCGAGCTGCCCGTCGCCGAGGTCGCGTGCGGCCCGGCCGAGCCTGCGCACGGGCTCCAGCACCCGTCTTGCCGCGAAAAGGGCGATGACGACGGCGACGGCGAGCGTCACCGCGTTCGCGACCACCAGCGCCGTGGTGAGCGTGCTCAGGTCCGCGGCCTCACGGCTCAGGCTCACGATCACGAAGCCCATGATCGGGGTGGTGCGAAACGCGCCTTGGTCGCTCTGGGCGTACACTTGGGCGCCGACCAGCAGGTACGGCGCGCCGCGATGCTCCACGCGCCGGTAGACGGTGTTGTTCCTGGCGGCCGTCGCGAAGTCGCGGGGGATCTCCACGCCGTAGCGGACATCTATGTCGGGAAAGAAGCGAACGTTGTTATCCCGGACCTCCGCCAGCTTGACGTCGTGGCGGCCCTGGACGCTCAGCACCGACTTCAGCTGCGACGCGAACTCCACGGCGGCACGGCTGCCGAAGTCGTAGTCGAACCGCGGCATGTCAGGGGGGATGGACTGGCCGAGGGCGTTCTTGAAGTCCTCGATCGCGTTCGTCTGGACGCGTTCCATGATGGACCGCTGGAGGAGGTAGTAGGCGATGCCCGAGGCCGTCAGCGACGACAGCACGGCCACCAGCACGAACCCGGTGATCAGCCGCAGGCGCAGGCCTGCCCGCCGTACGGTGATCATGGAGTGGTGAACCGGTAGCCGAAGCCGCGAACGGTCTCGATGTAGCCGGGTCGTGACGGTTCGTCGTCGATCTTCGCCCTGATGCGCTGGACGCACGCGTCGACGAGCCGCGAGTCCCCGGGATAGGTGAGCTCCCACACCTCGCCGAGGAGCTGCTGGCGGGTCATGGCCATGCCGGGGCGCCGGGTGAGGGCCAGCAGCAGGCGCAGCTCAGTGGGGGTGAGCCGCAGATCCTGCCCGTTGCGGGTCACCTTCAGCGCCCCCCTGTCGACGACCAGGTCCCCGTAGGTCGACACGTCGCCGTGGGTGGTCTCCACCCGCCGCAGCACGGCTCGGATCCGGGCGTCGAGGACACGCGGTTCGATCGGCTTGATGACGTAGTCGTCCGCGCCCGCCTCCAGGCCCAGGACCACGTCGAGATCATCGCCGCGCGCGGTGAGCAGGATGACCGGCAGGGTGTCGGCGCGCCGGATCCTGCGGCAGACCTCGATCCCGTCGATTCCGGGCAGCATGACGTCGAGGACCGCGATCTCGGGACGCCGCGCGCGGATGCATTCAAGCCCTTCTTCGCCGGTGGCGCGCGCGGTCACGTTGTGCCCCTGGCGGGAGAGGGCGAATTCCACGGACGCCCGGACGAGGGGATCGTCTTCGACGAACACGATGCTGGCCATTCGGTCATTGTTGTCGCCATCCCAATGTGGACGGCCGAAATGTCATGAATCCAAGACATTTCAATCATGGTTCGGTCGAAACCCCGCCCGAGTCTCTCCTCCATGACACTCACGACCACGCGACCGACGCCGCCCGGTGCCGAGACAGTTCAGAAGGCCCCGGCCTCCCGGATCGGGTGGGTGCTGGCCGCCGGATGGGTCGTCCATCTCCTCCTGCGACTCTGGCTGGCCCGGTGGCGGACCGGGCCCGTGGCGAACCCCGATGAGACCGGATATCTGCTGGCGGCCCGATGGCTGGCCGGCGGAGCGGGGGGAGACATGTCGGGAAGCACCTTTTACCAGGGCGGATATCCGCTGCTACTGACCCCTGCCTTCTGGTTCACCCATGACCCCGCGCTGGCCTACCGCCTCGTCGTCGGGGTCGGCGCGGTGGTGGGCGCCGCGCTCTTCCCACTCGGTTATCTGGCCCTGCGCCGCCTCGGCTCCGGCTCGGGCGCGACCTGCGCGCTGGCCTTCGTGGCGACGCTGCTGCCGGCGACGGTGTTCTTCGGGCAGTTCGCGCTGGCCGACGCCGTCCTGCCGACGCTGGTCCTGGCCTGGCTTCTCGCCCTGGACGCCTTCGTGCGATCGGGGGCCGCGGCGAGCGGTGTCCTGGCGAGCGTCCTGGCCGGGTACGGCTTCGCGGTTCATCTGCGGGGCACGGTGATCTTCGTTGTCCATCTGGCGATGTCGGTGCTCCTGGTGGCCGGCCGGAAGGTGCCCCGCAAGGCCGGGCTCGTGGCCGTGGCCGTCGCGGTCATGACGGGAACGGCCGGATACGTGCTCAACGCCGAACTGCAGGCGGCCCTTTACCCCGACGGGATACGTGACCTGACCGGTCTGCTGCGGACCCGGGTGACCAGCTTCGACGGTCAGCTGCGGGCGCTCAGCGGGGCCCTCGGCCAGCTGTGGTACCTGGTCGTGAGCACCTGGGGGCTGGCCGGGGCGGGCCTGGCGGCGGGGGTCGCCGCCGTGGTGCGGCGCCGGGCCCCGCTGAGGCTCCGGGTCGCCGCGACGGCCCTCCTGGTCACCACCGCCGGAATCGCCTACGCCTCCTCGGCCGCGCTGCCGGACGAGCAGCGAGTGGGCAACTACGTCTACGGGCGCTACCTGGCCTGCGTGGCGATCGCCTGGGCGCTGGCGGGCCTCGCCGTACTGGCCCGGACGTCCGGGAAGACGGCGGCACGCCACGCCCTCGCCTCCGCCGTGCTTCTGGCCGTCACCGGGACCGCGGCCGCGCTGTACGCCGGGGACCGGATCCGGCGCTACAACTTCGTCGCCTTCGACTTTCCGGAAACCTCGTTCCTGACCGGGAGATACGACGCGCTGAACATGATGGGCGCGTCGGCCGCGGCCGCCGGCCTGCTCGCCTGTTTCGCCGTGTCCGTGCTGTCCCGGTTTCGCGTCCCGCTGCTGAGCGCGGCCCTCGCCGTGGTGAACGTGCTTTTCGCCGCTGTCCTCGCCGGGCAGAGCTCCACGCCCACGGGAGGAGGCTGGATTCCCCCGCTGCACGGGGGCGGTGTGGCCGTGGAACGCGGAGTGGACTGGAGAGCGCGGATTTCCCTGGCGTATCACGTCTGGTGGACGGAGATCAGGCGGTTCGACGTGACCCGCGAGTCCCCGCCGCCCGGGACGTGCACGGTGGTCGTCCCGTGGCCGGACGGACGGGAGGCCACGGAGTCCTGGCCGTCGCGCCCGCAGGGCTGGGTCATGGCGGGAAGCGGCAGGCCGCCCAGGGGGTGGGTCGCCTGGAGCGACCCCGCCTGCGCCGGTCGCGCTCCCTAGCCCTCTTCGAGCTCGCGTAGCCGCACTCCGGCATCGGCGATGTGATCCTCGTCGAACACCGCGATGCCGTGCAGTTCGAGCAGGGCGGTGGTGACGCCGATGCCGGGCATGCGACGGCCGCGGAAGGTGCCGTCGTAGATGGTCAGGCTTCCGCAGGAGGGGCTGCCCTCCTTCAGGATCGCCACATTGACGCCGAAGGAACGGGCGGTGGCGAGCGCCGACTGGGCCCCCGCGAGGAAGGCGTTCGTGACGTCGCTCCCGTCGGCGGCCAGGACCCGGGCGGCTCCCGCGAGCACAGCCGAGCCCCCGGCGCCACCCTCGATCTCGGCGGCCGGGCGGGGGATGGGCAACCCGCCCTCGACTTCCGGGCAGAACGGGACGAGTCGCCCCTCCTCCCGCCAGGTGGCCAGCAGCGCGTCGCCGCTCGTCTTGGCGGCTCCGTCGTAACGGACCTTGCGTCCCATCAAGCAGGCACTGACCAGAACTCTCTCCACCCGTTCAGCCTATGCGCGGTGGAGGGGAGGGCGAGTGGGCCGGGCAGTACGCTACTGGTCATGTCCGCCGCCCCTGTGATGCTCCGATGATCGGCCCGCTCGCGACCGGCCTGATCACGCTGTCGTTGGTGATCGTTCTGATCGCCGTCGTGACCGCCGTGCGAAACCGGGCGATGGGAACCGTCCTGCTCGTCGCGCTCGGGGTGCTGGAGCTCGGACTGCTCGTCCAGGCGGGGTTCGTGATCGCCGGGATGATCCGAGGTGAGGGGCCGGACGAGACGGCCACCCTCATCGGTTATCTCGCAGGCACCCTGGTGATCCCGCCGGCCGCGGCGTTCCTCGGGCTCGCCGAGCGCTCGCGCTGGGGGGCGGTCGTGATCGCGGTGGGGAGCTTCGCCGTCTGCGTCATGGTCGGGCGGCTGCTGCAGATCTGGCAGGGAACGGCATGAGCGAGCCGGCGATCGGCACGGGGCCGGGACGCGCGTTGGTCGCGGTCTACGGGGTGTTCGCCCTCGCCGCCGGGTCGCGCGCGGCCGTGCAGATCGCGACCCGGTTCGGGGAGGCCCCGCTGGCCTATTCGCTGTCGGCGTTCGCCGCGGCGGTCTACATCGTGCTCACCGTGGCGCTGGCTCGGGGCGATCGGCGGCTGGCGCTGGCCGCCTGCGGCATCGAGCTGGCCGGGGTGCTCGTCATCGGCACGCTGAGCATGGTGGACCCCGAGGCCTTCCCGCGAGCCACGGTCTGGTCCGGCTACGGCAGCGGCTACGTGTTCATTCCGCTCGTCCTGCCGGTTCTGGGCCTTTACTGGCTTTTGCGGCGCAGATAGTTAGGCCCGGAGCGCATCGGGCAGCTCTGCCCCCGAACCCGCAGAGGGAGGCAGAGCTGTGAGCACGATCGAACATCCGTCGATGTGAACGTCCTGACCCGGACGGCGTACAACCAGTGGACCCAGTTCGAGAGCTTTCCCGAATTCGTGACTCCTCCGCTCCCTGAAGAGAGCAGCTTCTCGCTTCCCTCGGAAGAGGTAGGCGACGGCCAAGCCCTGACCGTTTCGAACAGAGAAACCGTAGCAGGGAAGCGATTCCCCCGCCGGGTAAACCCGGCAGTCCCCTCACTAGGCATGATGGTGGGTGCCCCAGAAGGCTTCGTCGAGACGGTCGGTGACTGGCTGCAGATGGTCCGCCTGCGAGTCCGCGGTGACCTGGAACGTTTCAAGGCGTTCATCGAGGCGCGCGGCGGCGAGACCGGCGGCTGGCGCGGAGACGTGCCCGGTCCGCAAGATCGCGGGACGGGGACAGGCCACGGCGGCCTGGACCCGGACGCGGGACATCTCGGCGGCACGGGACGGGCCGGCTTCGACGAGCCGGCGCCTCCGCGCACCGTCGGGCAGGAATATCCGCCGGAGTCCCCGCTGCCCCCGCCCGGCAGCGGCCCGCTTCCGCCGGTCGGCCGGCGCCCCGGCGAGGAACCGCCGCCCGCCCCGGGACCGCTCGTCTGACACCCGCGGCTGTAGCCGCAAGAAACCAGGTCACGCCCTGTAAGTGGAAGCGTGGCCTGGTTTTCACCTTGTCAGGGGTTCGCTGAGACAGGAACAAAGGAAGCTTTCGCTCCTGTTAAAGTTGAGTCAGCCAATCATCCCATGATTGGACGAAGCAACCGAGGAGGATTGAACCCCGCATGAGCGTGCTAACCCAAGAGACACGGGGCCGCACTGGTGGATCGACCGGGCCCCTGGCCTGGCTGCTCGTGCTGGGAATCGTTCTCGCCGCGGTGAACCTGCGCACCGCGGTGACCAGCGTGGGACCGGTCCTCGATCGCATCTCCTCCGGACTGGGCATGTCCGGGGTCGGGGTCGGACTCCTCACCACGCTTCCCGTGCTCATCTTCGCTTCGGTCGGCGCGGTGACGCCCGCGCTGGCCAGGAAAGTGGGTGAGCACCGGTTGCTGCTGCTCGCCCTGATCACCCTCGGCAGCGGCCTGCTGACCCGAGCGATGGTGGACTCGGCGGAGGTTTTCCTGCTCAGCAGCGCCCTGGCGCTGTCGGGCGGTGCCGTGGGCAACGTGCTCATCCCCACGCTGATCAAGCGTCACTTCCCGGGCCGGGCCGGGACCATGACCACCGTCTACACCACCGCCCTCGCGGTGGGCACGATGCTCGCGGCCGCCGCGACCGTGCCCATCGAGCGGGCCGCCGACGGCAACTGGCACGTTGCCCTCGGGGTGTGGGCGGCGTTGGCCGCCGTCGCCGCCATTCCGTGGCTTGCGCTGTCGCGCAGTGAGCCGGAGCGGGACGCGGACAGCAGGGCGCTCGGAACCCGAGCCCTGGTCCGGAGCAAGCTGGCGTGGTCGGTCGCCGTCTACTTCGGCACGCAGAGCATGGTGGCCTACATCATGTTCGGCTTCCTGCCCAAGATTCTCACCGACGGTGGTTACACCCCCGGACAGGCCGGGCTGGTGCTGGGCGTTTTCACCGCGATCGGCATCCCGGTCTCGATGGTCGTGCCCTGGGTCGCTTCGAAGTTCTCCGACCAGCGGCCCGTGGTGGCGGCGTTCGTGGCCTTCTACGTGGCCGGCTTCCTCGGCCTCTGGCTGGCTCCGGCCGCCGTGGCCTGGGCGTTCGCGATCCTGGTCGGCATCGGGATGGGGTCCTTCCCGCTCGCGCTCACCATGCTCGCGCTGCGTACTCGCACCCCGGAGGCCACCGCCGCGCTGTCCGCCTTCGGGCAGAGCGCGGGATACCTCATCGCGGGTGCCGGGCCCCTGATCGTCGGCGTGATGCACGAGTCGACCGGTGGCTGGACGCTGCCGTTCCTGCTCCTGTTCGCGGTGATCGGGGTGCAGTTCGCGACCGGCTGGTACGCGGGTCGCGCCCGTTACCTGGAGGACGAGCGGTCCCTCGCCGGCTGACACCTCGTTCTGGTACGGCTTGCGCCTCCTCGGGGGCGGTGCAAGCCGTACTGGCATGATGAGGGCATGGAAATCGGTGGATCGACACTTGTCAGCTATCCGGCAGGAGAGGTTCGAGGACGTTCGACGGTCGTGGGCACCGTTCCGGTGGGGGATCGGCACGGGACCATCGTGGCCGAGACCCCGTTCCATCCGCTGGACCACACCTGGCCCGACCAGCCCGCCGACGTGGGCACGATCGGCGGGCTGGACGTGGTCGACTGCGTGACCGGGGCCGTGGAGGACGGCGGGGAAACCGTCCACCTCGGTGAGGACATCCCGGTGCGCCGGGGCACCCCCGGCTGGAGCTGGCTGGTCGTCCACGTCACCGAGGCTCCGGTGCCGGACCGGGAGGTCGAGCTGGCGGTGAACGCGGAGAGCCGCCGAGCGCTGTCGGCCGGGCACACCGCCTGCCACCTCACCGCGCTCGCGCTCAACGCGGCGCTCGCCGGCCGCTGGCGCAAGGAGGTCCCCGCCGACGGGCTGGGTCACCCCGACTTCGACCAGACGGCCATCACCTCCTCGCGGATCCTGCCCGACGGCAGCAAAGACGTCTATCGCCTGGGCAAGTCCCTGCGCCGCAAGGGCTTCACCACCGAGGGGCTGGCGGAGGACCTGCCGGGGATCGCCCAGCGGGTCAACGAGCGGCTCAAGGAGTGGATCGCGGCCGACGTCCCGGTCTGGATCGACAGCCCGAGTCCCGAGCTGATCGCCCGCCGTACCTGGCACTGCGGCCTGCCCGAGGGAGAGGTCGCCATCCCCTGCGGTGGCACCCACCTGTCGCGCACCTCCCAGCTCGGCTCGGTCACCGCCACCCTGGAGCTGTCCGGCGACGGCTCCGAGCTGGTCATGCACACCGTCGTCGGCTAGGGGATCTCCCGCGCCTCCGTCCATGCCGTTCACCCCGCCCGGCGGGCTGCCCTGCCGGGCCGGTCGTGACATCCCGCAAAGCGTCCGGCGGCCATGAGGCCTATCACGGCACTTCCCGGCGTGACATGATCCGGGCGGGGACGATGCCCCGGCACGATGGCGCGCGGAGTGTCCGAAGTCGGCTAAGATTTCATCTGCATCGCAAGGGGCTATGGCGCAGCTGGTAGCGCGCCTCCATGGCATGGAGGAGGTCTGGGGTTCGAATCCCCATAGCTCCACAGAAGGGCCGTTCTTGAAACGGCTGGACTGAAGTCGACGGGATCCCGTCTGATCATCGAGATCAGGCGGGATCTTGTCGTTTCAGGGTTTCCGAATCGGGTTCCTCCTGGTTCGGGAGCTGCAGAGCAGGTGTCCGGGAAGGCCTGGGTGGTGTCAGGCCGCTGGTGGAGATCCACGTTCGCGTCGCTGGGTACGGCGATGTCAACCCTGCAACTCCACACTGTAAGTGGCGGAGCGCCGGCAGTCGCTACCGAGCGGAAGATCCATATGGCTCCGCAGTCCCGTCCATTGCCCTCCAGGGCGCCGCATCCCTCGACCGGGACGTTTCCGCCTCCCTTGATCACCCCCGTGCGGTGGCCCGCGGAGCGCCCCCACCGCATCGCGCCCCCACCTGTGGTCGGCGTGGGCCAGGGCTTCCCGACAAGACGATCAAGGGCGTGATCGTGCCCGGGCCAGGTGGCGTTCGTAGAGCTCGCGGTTGCGGCGCAGGAACCCGGCGAGGAGTTCCAGGTCGGCGCTGGTGTAGTCCTTCATGAGCGCGTCGCCTTCAATGACGAACGGTTCGTAGAGGCCCCAGGTCCGCTGCCGGGCGGAGTCGGTGATCTGGATGAGGGTCTTGCGGCGGTCGGTGGGGTCGGGAGAGCGGGTCAGATAGTCCAGCCGTTCCAGCCGGTCGAGCATGGTGGTGACGCTGCCGGTGGTCAGGCCGAGTTCGACGCCCAGGCGGCTGGGGGTCAGCGTGGTGTGCTGGGTGAGCAGCTCCAGGCAACGCAGGTCGGTGCGGTTGATGCCGAGCGATCGTGCCGCGGCCTCGTCGTAGGCGTCGACGGCCGCCTGCAGCGCTTGCATCTCCTCGCCGACCATGCGGCGGAGGTCTTCCCAAGAATCTCTTGACATTCAAGCCTCTCGACAATCAAGATGAATATGCCTTGAATATCAAGATACATGACAGCCGAGAGGAAGCGCTATGGCGACGCTCACCCACCCCACCTCCCGCAAGCCGATGCTGCTCGCCGCCCCACTGGCCGTGACCCTGGGAGCCCTCGGCGGCCTGGCAGCCGGCTCCGCCCCCATCGTGGGCATCGGCGCGGCCACCGGCCTGCTGTGGGCCGGCTTGGCCGCCCTGCTGGCCCGCCCCCTGCTCCGGCTGCGCGACACCCGGGCCGCCGACCTCCCTGCACTCACCGCGATGCTGGTTGTCACGCTCACCTTCGGCGCCGGGCTGGCCCAGCATGTGATGTACCCGACCCCCGAGGCATATCTCGGCCTGATGCAATCGCCCGCCTCCGGCGGCGCGACCGGACTGTACATGGTGCTCAACCCGCTGGTGGAGTGGCTGCTCATGCCTGCGGCCATGGCCCTGGCCTGGCACCGTCCCCGGCAGCGCCGGCTGCTGCTGGCCGCCGCCACCGTCTACTACCTGCAGCGCCTGACCACCTACCTGTACTTCGCGCCCACCGTACTCGGCTGGACGCAGGGTGCGACCCTTCCCGGGGTGGGCCTCTGGATCACCCTCGACATGGCCAGAATGGCCCTGGATCTGGCCGTCGTGACCATCCTGGCCGCGGCGATCATCACCCGCAAGCACTGATGGACGCTACGTCGAATCCGGGAAACGATCAACGTCATCTCGGGAAGCGATCTTCCAGCCTCTACTTCATCGCAAGTCAAGGCCACTCGTGAACACCCCACAGAGGACCGTTCTCAAGACGGCCTGAAGGTAATTGACGAGGTCCCGTCCGATCGGCTCGATCGGACGGGACCTCGTCGTTTCCCAGGTTGGCGTTGCCATCGGCGGGCTCGTCCGGGCGGGTGTGGCGGCCGTCAGGAAGGGTGCGGGCAGCGAACGAGGCAGTGATGCCGGCGGAGGTCAGTAGCGGAACCGACCGGTCACCGATCACTCCGTGGCCTCTGCGACAAGAACTCGCATGTTCGCTCCTTGGCCCCCGCGGTTCCCGCCGGGGACTGTCTCACGTACAGCAAGCAGTGGCTTGGCCGGTTCAGAGGTTCGCGGCCGACGCGGTCTCCTTCAACTCCTCCGCGTTCATGTCGGCGACCCGGCTGGTGAAGAACCAGGAGTGACCGAAGGGGTCCTCCAGTTCGACCTGAAGATCGCCATGGAACTGCATCTCCACCGGCCGGATGACGCGCGCTCCCGCAGCTATGGCCCGCTCGGCGAACGTCTCGATGTCCGGCACGAAGACCAGCAGGTTGACCGGTGTACCGCCGATCGTCTTCGGGCTGCGGAAGTGGTATTCGGGGTATTCGTCGCGCAGCATGAAGACCGCGTCACCAATCCGGAACTCGGCGTGTGCGATCTTGTCTCCCTGGCGTGGGATCTCGATGCTCACCTCCGCGCCGAAGGCCTTCTTGTAGAAGTCGATGGCCGCCTTGGCGTCGTGCACGTTGAGGTAGGGAACGCCGCCCTTGTACTCCTCGGGGATGGGGTTCGTCATGATGTTTTCCTTCGTCGTTGCCATGTCTCCATCCTCAGCAGCTCACCTACCTGCAACAACGACGAGATCCGAAACGATCGCCAACTCCTGGGTTAGCGATCGAGTTCCGCGCGGAGGAGCGTGATGAACGAACGCACCCTGCTGGTCTGGCCACCGACCGGCCAGACCGGCCCGTACTCGATCGGCGGCAGGTCGGAGATGGGCACGTAGACGATGTCCGGCCGGGCGTGATACCGCGTGGCCTGGTTGCCCACCACGGCCATCCCCGCGCCGCCGCTGACCAGCGTCAGCAATTCCTGCCGCGTGCCCTGGGCTTATGACGTCACCGCCGTGCCGGTGTTCCGCTTCAACCGCAAGCCCGCGCTCAACGGCGGCACCCTGTCGGAGGACATCCTGTACGGCCAGCTGGCCCTTCTCTAGATCGAAGGACCGCGTGCCGTAGCTCCCGGCGGGGAACGATCGCGTCGATCGCCTCCCACGCCTGATCCAGCCGCAGTTCCTCGCCGTACTCGGTGACCTCCAGCAGGGTTTCCACCGCACCACCTCCGGCCCCGGCGACACGAACGCGGTCTGCGCGGACGGGCCGGGGCTGTACAGCAGTGTCCCCGCCTACGCGGGCTGGATCCGGAAGACGATCGGCGGCTTCCGGGCGTGACGGGTCACATGACGCGCACGGGCGGGCCGACGGTGAACATCTCCAGGGCGTCCGGGTCCGGCGCGACGCCGATCCCGGGGCCCTCGGGCACCGTGATGGAGTCGCCCTCCAGCTCGACCGGGGTGGTGATGTCGCGCTCGTAGTAGCGGGCGGTCGCTGAGATGTCGCCCGGCAGCGTGAAGCCGGGCAGGCTGGCCAGCGCCAGGTTCGCCATCCGGCCCAGCCCGGTCTCCAGCATGCCGCCGCACCACACCGGAACGTCGCCCGCCTGGGCCAGGTCGTGGATGCGGCGGGCCTCCAGGTAGCCGCCGACCCTGCCAGGTTTGATGTTGATGATGGAGCAGGCGCGCGCTCTGATCGCGGCGGCGGCGGCGCGGGCCGAGGTGATCGACTCGTCCAGGCAGATCGGCGTCTCCATCTGGGCGGCGAGCTGGGCGTGCCCGTGCAGGTCGTCCGGATCGAAGGGCTGCTCCAGCAGCGTCAGACCGTAGGCGTCGAGGCGGGCCAGATGGCGGGCGTCGGCGGGGGCATAGGCGGTGTTGGCGTCGGCGGTCAGCATGAGCTCGGTGCCGAACGTCTCGCGAACCAGCCTGACCGGCTCCAGATCCCAGCCGGGCTCGATCTTGAGCTTGATCCGGGCGTAGCCTGCGCTGACGTGCCGGTCGACGGTGTCGAGCAAAGCGTCGAGGGTGGCGGCGATGCCCACCGACACGCCCACGCGGACGCTGCGCCGTACCCCTCCCAGATAGGCGGCGAGTGAAAGGCCGCGCGCCTTGAGTACGGCGTCCAGGACGGCCATCTCCACGGCGGCCTTGGCCATCGGATGGCCGCGCAGGTGCGCCAGCGCGGGCGCCACGCCGGCCGGATCGAGGTCGGGCACGGCGAACAGGCTCGGCAGGAGGAAACGCCGGATGATGTCGGCCGCTCCCTCCAGGTACTCCGGGCTGTAGGTGGGCTCGTCATCGGCCACGCACTCGCCCCAGCCCTCCTCTCCCTCGGCGCCGCGCACGCGCACCAGCAGCGCCCTGCGCACGGTCTGTGTGCCGAGCGAGGTGCGGAACGGCGTGAGCAGCGGCAGCGCGACCGTGCGCAGCTCGGCTTCGACGATCCTCATGCCGCACGCTCCAGCACGTACCAGCCGTCCCTGGTGAAGGCGGTGATCCGGTAGCCGTCGGCGAGCGCGCCGCCCAGCGCGGCCCGCTGCGCCGTCCGCCACCTCACGGCTTCCCCGGGGTGTTCGCGCCGCAGCCGCTCCGCGTCGGCGGGCGTGGCACAGCGCAGTACGGCGGCGCCGCCCGGCTCGTGCGCTGACCCGGTCTCGTCCAGGATCACCACGGCCGCCTCGCTCCCGCGTGGCGGGCTCGGGGCCGGGCCCGGGTTCACCGGCCAGTGCGCGAACAGCCGGTCGGAGGCGTCTCCGCCGTTGATGCCGTCGTTCATCGGCCCGTAGAAGTCGGGCACGTATCGCTCGGCCCGTGCGCCGAGCCTGGCCAGGTTGAAGAAGGCGTTGCGGCGCACGAGCGGGTCGAAGGTCCAGGAGATGGAGTTCAGGCCGCGCTCGGCGGCCCACCGGCGCTGGTGCGCCTTGATCGCCTGGCCGACCCCTCGGCCCCGCGCCTCGGGCGCCACGCCCACGATGTGGGAGTGCAGGCTGCCGCCCTCGGCCAGGAACCCGGATGCGGCGGCGACGAGCTCGCCGTCGAGGAAGGCGCCGCCGACGTAGCCGCCGGTGTGGTCAAGGGCGCACATGAGGTCGACGGCCAGCGGCGGGTCGTCGCCCGGCCTGGTGGCCCAGATGCGGCGCAGCAGCCGGTCGGCGGCCTGGAACTGGGAGGTGTCGTGGAGGATGCGGAGTTCGACCATGCTCACCAGCATTCCGCCGGGGCGTCGCCGGGGCGTTGGTGCGCAAGCCAAACTTCACTCGCCGCTGTTTGTGCCCGACGCCCGGATCTCGCCCAGCCGCAGCTGGAGGCCCAGGACGATCCTGACGTCGGGGTCGTCGAGCGGGATCAGCTCGCCGATGCGGCGCAGCCGGTACCTGAGCGTGTTGGGGTGCAGCGACAGCGTCTCGGCAGCCCTGGGCACGTCGTAGTGGGCGGCCAGCCAGATGCGCAGGCTGTGGACGTAGTCGGTGCCGTGCCTGGCGTCGTGCTCGGCCACCAGCGACAGCGGCTCGCCCAGCAGCACCGGGCTGGTGCGCATCGACGCCGCCGCGTCCAGCAGGAACAGCGCCGCCGCCAGCTCCTCATGCAGGCCCACCTCGCCGTCTGCGAACGGCCCGCACATCGCGCGCAGCGCCTCGTCGGCCTGCCTGGCACCGGCGGGGATCTGCGCGATCGAGGCCACGGTCCTGCCGACGCCGGCCCGCCAGCGACCGCCGAGGCGGTCGTTGATCTGGCCGAGAGTGTCGGCGGTGATGCGCCGCAGCAGCGGCGTGCCGGCTTCGACGGCCACGACGGCGTAGGTCCTGCCGTCCACCGCGCCGACGGCAGACCTGATCCGGTAGGCGGTGTAGGCGGTGCGCAGCAGGTCTCCGGCGTGCGTGGCGGCGAAGACGTCGGTACGCCTCTTGGCCTCCCAGGTGCCGACCGCCACGACCGCGACCGGCTCCTCCGGGTGCAGGCCGAAGGAAGCGGCCAGCTCGCCGACGGGGCCGACGCCCCGCAGCAGCCAGCCCAGCCATTCGTCCCTGGTCCTGCGGGTCTTGTCGGCGGCCAGGCTGATGCGTGCCAGGTGGGGGGCGGCGGTCCTGGCCGCTTCGGCGAGCACGGCGACGGCGTCGGGCGCGAGCGGCTCGTCGGCCTGGATGGCCCAGATCGTGCCGAGCGCCTCGCCCCTGGCGCGCACCGCGATCGCCAGCCTCGGCAGGTACTCGCGTGGCTCGAAGCTCCAGACGGCCTGGTCGGAGCGTAAAACGGCGGCGTACTCTTCGGCGTTCGTCGGATGCTCGGGGACGCGCCTGCCGAGGATGCCTTCCCTGCGTAGTTCGTCGATGCGCTGACCGCCGATCGTGGAGTAGGCGAGCACGCGCATGGCCAGGTCCTCGATGGCCACGGCGCCGCCGACCCGGGCGGCGACCTGGTTGGCCAGCGCGAACAGGTCGCCTGCCTGGGCGCCGCCACCCAGGTCGGCCGCGGGGGCGACAAGCGCGAGCAGGGCGTCGACCAGCGCGTAGAGCTGGCCCCATGACAGGCCGGGCGCGGCGGCCAGCAGCGCCACGCCCGCGCCCTCTGCCGCCTCGGTCAGCGCGGTGGCGTTGCCGAGCCCGGCCCGCACCACGACCGCGGTGGCACCCGCCTCGGCCGCGCGCTCCAGCAGGGACGGTTCCGGATTGACGGTGACCAGCAGCAGCGCTCCGTCGAAGGCGGTCAGCGGCTCGTCGGAGCCGTAGATGACGGGCGCGCCGATCATGGCCTGGCGGCCGGACGGCAGGCACAGTGCGGTCACCGCCTCCGTCCCGAGACTGTCGAGCAGCACGCCGAGCGTCACCCGGCCCTGTGCACTCACATGGCTTCCCGCGGCTGGAGGCCCCCGTCGCCTTGGCGAAGGAGGCGTCCGTGCCTGCCGCCGGTGAACTCGCCGTCGTCGATCACCATCCGGCCGCCCAGGAGTACGTGGGTGACGCCCGCCGGCCGTATGCCGGGCTCGTCGTAGGTGCCGTCGTGCCTGATGGCCGTGGGGTCGAACACGCACACGTCGGCGACCGCTCCCGGGCCCAGCCAGCCCCTGCCGGCCAGGCCGAACTGGGCCGCGGTCGCCGAGCTCACCTTGCGGATCGCCTCCGCCAGCGGCACGAGCCCGCGATCACGCACGTACTCGCCGAGGAATGTGGGGAACGTGCCGAACGTGCGCGGATGGTTCGGCCCGGCGGGCGGCCCACCGTCGGAGCCGATCGACACGAGGGGATGCTTCATGATCCGCGTCACGTCGTCGTCGTGCATCGTGTGGAAGACGCCGTCTCCGTGCGGGTCGGCCATGAGCAGGTCGCACAGCGCGTCCCACGGCTCGCGACCGTCCAGCACCTCCGCGAGCCTGCGGCCCGACACGGCGGCGGAGGCATGCCGGATGAGCTGCACGTCCTCGGGGTGCACCTCACGCCACAGGCCGACGCCGGTCGTGCGCCCGGGATCCTCGGCGAGCGCGCGCAGCGCCCGCCGCTCGGCCGGATCGGCCAGTCTCCTGAGCAGCTCCGCCTCACCGCCCTCGCACGCCGCGGGCGGCAGCAGGGCGACCAGGCTCGTGCCGAACGCCCGGTACGGGTAGACGTCGGCACGCAGGTCCACTCCTCTGACCCGCGCGGCGGCCAGCTTGTCCAGCAACATCTCCGACGAGCCGTGCACGGCCCGGCCCGACGCCTTGCAGTGCGAGACCTGCAGCCGCACCCCGGCCGCCGACGCCACCTCCACGGCCTCGTCCAGTGCGTCGGCCAGCCCTTCGCTCTCGCTGCGCATGTGGGTGGCGTAGACGAGGTTCCAGCGCCGGGCGACGCGGGCCAGCGCGATCAGCTCGGCGGTGTCCGCGTAGGCGCCCGGCACGTACTCCAGGCCGCTGGACAGCCCGCACGCACCCGACTCGAACGCCTCCGCCGCCAGCTCGGCCATCCGCTCCAGCGCGCCGGGCCGAAGCGCCGCGTCCATGCCGCCGACGGCCAGCCGCAGCGTGTTGTGGCCGACGAGCACGGCCAGGTTGTTGGCCGTGCCCTCCTTCTCCACCGCGTCAAGGTAGCCGCCGAAGGTGGAGAAGGCCCGCTCGCTGAGGATCTCCGGCGTGAAGCCCGACGACTCCGGGGTGGACGGGCCGCAGGAGAAGCCGCAGTTTCCGACGATCTCGGTGGTGACGCCCTGCCACAGCTTGAACGGCTGCGCCCCGGCCATGAACGGCACGGTGTCGGAGTGGCTGTGCGGGTCGATGAAGCCCGGCGCGACGACCAGTCCGTCCACGTCCACGACGCGGGCCGCCCGCCAGAGGCCGTGGCCGGTCGCGGTGACACGGCCGCCGTCGATCGCCACGTCGGCGGTACGGCCCGGCGAACCGAACCCGTCGTGCAGGATGCCGCCGCGCAGGATGAGGTCGTGCATGGAGTGAGCCTTTCCTAAGATGAACTCTGTCTGCGAGCCCCGGCCGTGCTGCAGGCCAACGTCCCGTCCTAGACCAGGCCAGGGGGGATGCCGACGGCCGCGGTGCCCTCGGGTTGCGCGACGAAGCGCATCCCGCGCAGGCCGAAGCCGCTGAGAAGCAGGTCACCGTCCTCGTCGAGGCGGAAGGTGAAGGGGCCCGCCCGCCACGTTCCCGCGGGCGCGGGTGTGACGGGGACTTCGAGCGTGAGACCGACGCGCAGCACCTCTTTCCGGAGTACGGCGAGCACGCCGAGCTCGTCGTTGAGCCAGGCTCCCTCCGGCGCGGGGCCGTCGCCCGGCGGGCCGCACGGGGTGAAGGAGGCCGGCCACCGGATCGACCTGGTGTCACCCAGCAGGAGCCGCCCGTCCTCCAGCGCGAGCCAGGGCCCTTCGGCGTCTCCTTGCCCGTGCCAGCGGTCGTCGTCGCCGAGCGCGAACACGGTGGCGGCGGCGGAGCCGATCAGGGAGATCCTGCCCTCCTCGGCGGGTTCGAGCGTGAGCGTGGCCTCGCTCGCCGGATCGCGCCAGTGCCCGAGCAGCGCGGTCCTGCCCGCTTCACCCGTGGCCGCGTCGGCGAGGGCGGGCCGGGCCGCCGGGGCCTGGCCGGTGAGGGCACGGGCCAGTCGCATGCTGATGCTGACCGGGTCCAGCCCGCTCTGGTTGGTCAGCACGGCCACGCCGAGGCCGGGCTTCGGCAGGTACAACAGGTTCCCGACATAGCCGTGCATGCCTCCCGCATGGCCGTACGCGCTCAGCTCTCCGACCGTGAGGTGGCAGATCCCGTGCGCATACGGCAGCACGGCGCCGTCGGCGAGCACTGTCCTCTCCAGCAGCGCCTCGCGCAGGTCGGCGCCCAGCACCCGGCCGTCGGCCAGGAAGCCGAACCACGGGGCGAGGCCCGCGACGCTGGTCACCACGCCGCCGTCGCCGACCGCGCTCTCTTCGGTGTCGGCCCTGGTGCCGTCGCCGGTGTAGCCGAAGGCCATGCGGGGCAACGGAACGGAGGCGTCGTCGCGGAAGACGGTGTCGTTCATGCCGAGCGGGCCGAACAGCCGGTCGCGGGCGAACTCGGCCAGCGACTGCCCGCTGACCCGCCTGACCACGACGGCGGCCAGGATGTAGCCGGTGTTGGAGTAGGAGAACTCGGTGCCCGGCTCGAAGATGGTCCGGCGGATGCCCGTCACGATCTTCATCAGCCGCTCCTCGTCCAGCACCTGGAGCGGGACGCCTGTGACGGCCTGCAGGGCGTACCACTCCGGCAGGCCGCCGGTGTGCCGCAGGCACTGGGCGATCGTGACGGGCACGTCGAGCCGCAGCTCGGGGATGTGCGTCCGGACGTCGTCCGACAGGCTCAGCTTGCCGTCCCTGGCCAGCAGCAGCAGGCACACGGCGGTGAACTGCTTGCTGATGGAGGCGATGTCGAAGCGGGTGCGGGAGTCGATCGGGACGCCGAACTCGACGGTGGCCACGCCCTTGGCCGAGGTGTGCAGCGCCTTGCCGTCCGCGTAGACGCCGACCGCCAGGCCCGGGGTGTCCTGACGGATGCCGGGGAGGGCGGCGATGGCGTGTTCTACCTGCTCAAGATCCATCTTTCTAGTATCCGGATCCCCGTGCGCGAACTGTTTGGCCTGAGCGGCAAACCTGTGGCCTGTCTGGTTGGCGTACGGGCCAGCGGGCCGGCTAGCGCCTGCCATACAGGGCCATCCGGCTGATCATGGCGTCGGCGGCGAGGTGGGAGCAGACCGTCACACAGCCCAGCACCTCCGTGGGAGTGGCGAAGGTGCCGGCGAGCGTCTTGTCGGCGACCCTGCGCACGCCCGGGATCTGCGCCCCCAGCTCGGCCGCGGGCGTGCTCGGCATGTCGATCTCGAGCTCGAACACCTCGGGCAGCCGGAGCGGCGTCAGCTTCCCGGCCCCCCGTACGGTCTCCGCCGCCGCCTCCCGGATCAGCCGCCTGGCCTCGGCGGGCGAGAGGCTGTCCGCGGCGGTGTGCCCGTGCGCGACCTTGACGGCGACCGTCCGCACGCCGGGGAAGGCCTTCTCCGCGACGCCGCAGATGACGTCGTCGCCGGTGAGCAGCCCCACCGGGACGCCGACCGCGGCGGCCTGCAGCGCGTTGACCTCGGCCTCCGACACCGGCCGGCCGTTGAGTCGCACCCCGTAGAAGTGCGAGGAGTAGGTGTGGGCGAGCACGCCCGGCGAGCCGGCGGCGGCGTGGTAGCCGAGGAACATGGCCACGTCGTGCTCGGCCGAGATGCCCTCGGCCATGCAGTCCAGTTTGGGAGTGCCGAAGATCAGCCGGGCGCGCGGATCGAGCTCCTCGTGCAGCAGGTTGTCCATGGTGCCGTGGCTGTCGTTGACCAGGACGCTGTCGGCCCCGGCCGCGAACGCGCCTTCGATGGCGGCGTTGGCCTCGGCGGTCATCAGCCGCTGTGATCGCGGATACCCGTGGCCGCCGCGGGCGACCTGGTCCATGGTGGCGATGCCCGTCACGCCCTCCATGTCGATGGAGATGTAGACCCGCACTGGCTACTCCCTTCCTTTTTCCTTGGCCGTTTCCTTGGCCGCCATCGTGTCTAGCGAGGGGACTGCCGGGTTTACCCGGCAGGGGAATCGCTCCCCTGTTATGGTTCCTTTGTTTGAAACGGTCAGGGCTTGGCCGTCGCCTACCTCAGCCGAGGGAAGCGAGAAGCTGCTCTCTTCAGGGAGCGGAGGAGTCACCACAGGGTGTCCTCTCGGAGGACGGCGGGCTTCGTCGCCGGGGCCGAAGCCAGGCGCCCGCCTTGGGTGTTCCGTGCCGCGGTGGGGATCACGAAAGCGGCGCCGACGGCCAGCAGGCCGAGTGCCGCGGACAGCAGGTAGGTGTCGACGAAGCTGCCCTCGGTGGGCACTCCCGCCACCGCGCCGGCCGCCAGAGTCAAGGCGCCGAGCTGCGCCCCGAAGGTGCCGCCGATGCTCTTGGCGACGAAGACCACGCCGCTGACCCCGGCCGCGCGGTCGGCGGCCACGTCGGCGGCCACGGCGTTGAGCCCGGCGGTGAGGCCGATGGAGCCGCCCAGCCCCATGATCGTCACCCCGGCCATGATCTGCCACGGGGAGGAGTGCCAGAGGGCGAGCATGGCGGTGCCGGAGCAGACGAGCGCGCTGCCGAGCACCAGCACGGTGCGCCGCCCGAGGAGCCTGGTCATCGGCCCGACCAGCGGCGCGATCAGGGTGCCCGCGACGCCCATCGGGAACATGTAGATCCCGATCCACAGGATGTCGGCGCCCAGGCCGTACCCGGTCTCGACGGGCGCGGCCAGCATCATCGGCAGGGCGACCACGAGCCCGAAGGAGGCGAAGCCGAACACGGCCCCCATCGTCGTCACTCCGGCCGGAGTGCGCCCGGCCAGCAGCCGCAGGTCCACGAGCGGGTCGGCGGAGCGCAGTTCGACGACCGCCCACAGGCCCAGCGTCAGTGTTGCGGCCGTGAACAGGGCGAGGGTGGCGGGAGCCGTCCAGCCCCAGCTGGAGGCGGTGGTCAGGCCCAGCATGAGCAGGGCGATACCGCCGCCGAGCAGCAGCCCGCCCGCCCGCCCAGTCGACGCGTCCGGCGGCCGCGCGAGGCGTGGCGGGCACCGCGAACCAGGCCCAGAGCGCGGACACCAGCGCACCGGCCAGGGCCAGGAAGAACAGCGATCGGTAGCCGAGCGCCGCGCTGATCGGCCCGGCGAGGATGAGGCCGAGCGCGCTGGCCAGGGCGGCGACGCCGATGACCAGGCCGTTGCCCGTGGCGGCCCGTTCGGGTTCGAGGGTGTCGCGGAACAATCCCACGGTCAGGGGCAGCATGCCCAGCCAGACGCCCTCCACCGCCATGCCCACGATCAGCACGGTGACGTTGGGCGCCAGGGCGGCGAGGAGGACTCCGGCGCTGCTGATCGCCATCAGCGCGAACAGCAGCCGCCGTTTGTCGTACATGTCGGCCAGGCGGCCGACGATCGGGGTGCTGATCGCCGAACTGATCAGTGAGCCGGTGAAGATCCAGGCGAGCGCCTCTGGCGAGGCCGCCAGGTCCCGCTGGATGAGCGGGAGCGCGGGCGAGAGGGTCATCTCCATCGTCTGGAGGACGCCGATGAACAACACCGGTGCGCCGATGATGCCGAATCCGGATCTGGACATGGTCCTGCCTTTCGGGGGTGGGGTGTGACGTGCGGCCGTGTGGTCCCCCCGAACCCTTGGCCGTGATCTAGGCCAGGCCGAGTACCCTCCGCGTGATCAGGGCCTGGGCGGTCTCGACGAAGAACTCCTCGGAAACGTCGTGGGCGCCGAGCACGACGCCCTGGCCGAGCCCGGACAACAGGGCCTTCAGCGCGCGGGCCAGGCGGAGCGCCTGCCCGTCCGTGACGGTGGCCCCGCCGTACTCGCAGCCTGAGAACAACGCGGCGAAGTCGACCTCGGTCGACCTGATCGAGGCGTTGAGCTTGCCGAGCAGCTCCGGGTCGTTGAGCGCGAGGTCGAGCACGCGCGTCTCGAACAGGAGCTTTCCGGCGGCCTGCGGGTCGGCCGACATGCGCAGGAACCGGCGGGCGACCTCGGCCACGACCTCCTCCAGCGGCATGCCGGGCTCGGCGGCCTCGATCGAGCGCAGGTCGAGCGGACTGGTGTAGTCGTCGACCATGGCGACCATCAGGTCGTTCTTGCCGCCGAACAGCGAGTAGATCGCACCGGTGGTCAGGCCGGCCAGCTCGGCGATGTCCTCCAGCTTCGCCTTGGAGCCCTCCCGGCCGACGACCTCGCGCGCCGCCTCGATCAGCGCACGCTTGTTGGCCGCCTTGCTTTCCGCTCTGGTCAGCCGCATGACATCTCCTGCATGCCGTAAAGATAATCTGATTTACTAGAATAATCCATATTATCAGGAGGCTCGAAGATGGACGTCACCCACCACATGAGCCGGGTGCCCGACTACACCGCGTTCCCCACCGTGGACCAGATGCACGCCGAGCTCGACGACCTCGCCGCCGCCCACCCCGACCTGGTACGGCTTCGCCGCATCGGCACCTCGCGTCTGGGCGAGCCGCTGCGCGTGGCGACCATCGGTGCCGGCCCCCACGACGCGGTGATCATCGGTGGCCCTCACCCCAACGAGCCCATCGGTTCACTCACCGTCAGCACGCTGCTGCGCCAACTCGTCGAGGACGCCGCGCTGCGCGAGGACTTCGGCTTTCGCTGGCACCTCATCCCGTGCGTCGACCCCGACGGCGCCCGGCTCAACGAGGGCTGGTACTCACGGCCGAGCGACCGCCGCGCCTACGCCGAGCACTTCTACCGCCCCGCCGAAGCCGACCAGGTCGAATGGACCTTCCCGTTGACCGGCGAGGACTACTTCTTCGACCGCACCATGCCCGAGACCGAGGCACTGATGCGGCTGATGGACGAGGTCAAGCCCGCCTTCGTCTACTCCCTGCACAACGGCGAGCTCCAAGGCGCGTTCTACTACCTCAGCAAGCACGACCCCGCGCTCGCCGCCCGCATGGCCGCCATCGCGACCGCGGAGGGCCTGCCCCTGCACATGGGCCCGCCCGAGGTGCCGAGCGCCGTCCCGATCGGCCCCGCCGCCTACATGACCCCGAGGGGTGCCCATGTCGCCTCCACCTACGGCATCGGCGGCGCCAGCGTCGACTACGCCGACCGCTTCGGCGCCCTGCACCTGGTCACCGAACTGCCCTACTGGGCCGACCCCCGCGTCGCCGACCAGACCCCCACCGACCAGAAGTACGGTGACGCGATCCAGGCCTGCCTCGCCGCGCAACGCGCCCTGATCGCCGAACTGGCGCAATCCCTCGCCTCCCTCAGAGCCGATCTGACCGTCCACTCTCCCTTCCGCCGCGCCCTGGAGGACTTCGTCGGCTCCCACGACGAGTTCATCGGCGAATGGGAGAGCTTCCCCGGCACCGACCGGCCCGCCACGGTGGCCGAGGCGGTCGGCAACCGGCAGATGGTGCACAGCATGCGGCTGCGGTACTGCGGGACTTACCTGCGCATGCTGGACGCCGAGCTCGGCGCGGGCAACCAGACGCCGGCCATCCGGGCCGAGCGGGCCCGGCTCGGGGCGCGCTTCGACGAGTGGTTCACCGAGGCCGAAGCAGAGGCGGTGGCCACGCCGATCCCGCTCCGCTCGCTGGTCGCCGTGCAGCTCGGCGCGGCGTTGATCGCGGCAGGGTCCGCGAAGCGGGCAGATCTCTCCTAAGCCCTGGCGCAGGGTATACCCGTCGATTTTTCCGTGATCGCTACCGTTTCGCCGCGTTCAACATCACGAGATGTCAGTGGGAGACGACAGCCGCCGGCAGTCAGGGCGGCATGAGCTGTGAGTAGATCGGTCACTGTTTGTGCCGGAACCAGGGCCTATATCAAAGTCCACTGTGATGTCTGGGCTGGTCTGACGGTGCAGAACGGGTCAGAGATCGACAACGAGCGAGGTCTCCGGTAGGTGGTTGGCCGACCAAGACAAGCCCGAAATATCGGAGACCTCGTGGCCGCCTTGGCGGTGACGAGGTGGTCCGGTCTTCGGCTGGGTTCGCGCCCGCCTGCCCCGTAAGCCTGCGGTGCCGCTCGCCTCCCCCGAAGGGCAACCCCGATAGGGCTCCGGCTGGGATCCTCCCCGCCTGCCGGTACGCAGCCCCGAAGTCAGGTCTTGTGGGGGTGAAGGGCAGTACTTACTCTCAAGTAGCCACTGCAAATAGAACACGTTCTATGTGTTGGGTGGTGTGACATTCCGCGCGTTTCTGCAGACGATGACCGACCCATGCGAAAGGCAGGGTGACGATGTCCTCTGGCAAGAACAGGCGCTCAAGGTGGACGATGGGGCGTTCCGGACGGTGGATCCTCGGCGGCATGACGGTCGCGCTGGCGATGGCCGTCGCGGGCCCCGGGACGGCGGCAGCGGCCCAGCGGCAGGCGGACACCCCCGCCCTGCGGGAGGTGCTGTTCGTCGGCAACAACTGGGAGGGCACGGCGGACGTCATCAAGTCCACAGGTGACTTCGCCAAGATCGGCCGCGTCGACGTCATCCCCGACAAGGACCAGCGGCTGAGCGAGATTTACACCAATCCCATCAAGCTCGCCTACTTTCTCGGGATCCGGGAGACGGTGGGCGAAGGGCACGACCAGTTCGCGGACGACATGTACACCACGCCCGACGGCACGGCCGTGGTCGTGTCCCGGCCCAGCTTCGCTGACGTCGTCTCGATCGACCTGGTCACCGGCGAGATCAGGTGGCGGTTCCCGGTATCGGGTTACCGCGCTGACCACATGGCGGTCTCGCCGGACGGCAGACGCGTCGCGGTGTCGGCGTCGACGTCCAACACCGTCCACGTCCTCGATATCCAGACAGGCGCGGAGGCCGGGTCGTTCAAGACCGGTGACAAGCCGCACGAGAACGTGTTCACTCGCGACGGCAGGTACTTGTGGAACATGTCGATCGGCGAGGTGAACACCGACCTCGACGATCCGTGGCTGGACTGGACGAAGGGCGACCGGCGCATCACCGTCGTCGATACCTCGACGTTCAAGCAGGTCAAGATCATCGATATGCGGGCGCGGCTGGACGCGTTCGGGCACAGGAACGTCTCGGACGCCGTCCGGCCCGCCGTGTTCACCCCCGACGGGTCCAAGCTGTATTTCCAGGTGTCGTTCTTCAACGGCTTCTATGAATACGACGTGGCCACCGACAGGATCACCCGGGTGAAGACCCTGCCGGAGAACCCTTCGACCAGCAAGAACCGCAAGGACTGGATCAACGACTCCCGCCACCACGGCGTGTCGATGAACTCCGGCGGTGACAAGCTGTGCATCGCGGGGACCATGGACGACTACGCGACCATCGTCGACCGTGCGACCCTCCGGGAAGGGGCGCTCATCACCGCGTCCAAGCCCTACTGGGCGACCGTAAGTGGCGACGGCAGGGCGTGCATCGTCTCCGAGAGCGGTGCCGACAAGGTCACCGCCATCGACTTCGCCACGGGGCAGAAGACGGCGTCCGTTCCGGTCGGCGACCACCCCCAGCGTGTCCGCCTTGGCTACGTCCCCGCCGACTGGACCGGCCCCACGGGCGGCCGTGACGGTGCCGGTCACCGATGATCGTCTGGCCCGGATGGAAGGCCACCGGCGCAGGGTCGGCATCGGGCATGGCCATCAGATCCCGTCCGATCGTCCTGATCGGGCGGGATCTCGTCGGTTTCGCGGGTTCGGCGCCCGTGGCCCCGATCGCGCGTGCCGTACGGCTCGGCTCAGCGGCCGAGTTCGGCGAAGGCCTTCTCCCAGCGGTCCACGATCATGGAGATGTCGTAGCGCCGGGCCGTCTCCAGCGCGTTCCCGGCCATCCGGAGGCGGCCCTCCTCGTCGTCGATCATCTTGAGCAGCCCCGCCGCCAGGGCGTCCACGTCGCCGGGCGGAACCAGCAACCCGTCATGACCGGAGGTGATGATCTCGCGAGGGCCCCGGGGACAGTCGAAGCTGACCACCGGCACCCCGCACGCGAACGCCTCGATGATGGTCATCCCGAAGCCCTCGAACCGGGAGCTGACCGCGTGGATCGAGGCCTTGGCCAGCTCACCCTCGATGTCATCGGTCGGGCCCATGAGCGTGACGTTGTCGTGCAGACGTAGCTTGACGACCAGTTTGGCCAGCTGCTCCTCGCTGCGGCCCTGGCCGTAGATCCGCAGCTTCCAGTCGGGACGTTCCTTGATGACTTCGGCGAACGCCTTCAGCAGCCGGGTATATCCCTTGACCGGCACCAGCCGCCCGGCGGCCAGCACGATCCGGTTGTCCTGCCGGGAGCGGGGGCGCGGTCTTCCGGCCAGGCCGTTGCCGATGGCGAACACCCGGGTCGGCGCCCTGTCGAGCATGGTCCGGTAGTCGTGCCGGTCGGCCTCGGTGAGGGTGACGACCGCGTCCAGCTTCGGATACCACCGCCGGATCTCCTTGGACATCCCGGGCCGGTGGGCCTCGAAGTGCAGGTGCTCCTGGGCGATCCGGACGACCCGCTCGGGGGCGAACCTGGCGGCCATGATGTTCAGCCCGGCCCGCGTGGTGATCAGCACGTCGGTGCGGAGCCGCTGCAGCTCGCGCCGGAGCACCTCGTCACTCCAGGCGGTGAAGAAGCCGTAAGTACGCTCGTGGGGGTGGATGAGCGCGCTCTTCTGCTTGCTCAGCCGCTCCGCCTTCTTCGTGTACGGCCAGCGGACCCTGGCCCCTTCTCGCTGGTCGACCAGCGAGCGCAGCCGAACCTTGGGACTCACCGGCAGAAAGGGCTGGTCGGCACGTTGATTGACGCTGATCACCTCGACGTCGTGCCGCTCGGCCAGCTCGGAGGCGAGGTCGAAGGTGGCTCGGACGGTGCCGCCGAGGGCGTAGGCGTTGAGGGTCAGGAAGGAGATCTTCACGCGCTCTCCTCCTCGGCCGTGAGCGCGACGGCCAGGCTGTCGGTGTCGGTGTAGTACGGCCGCACCCGCACCTGTCCCGCGTGCCGGGCTCCCACGTGCTGGGCGGGAAACCGCACCTTCGTCTTCTTGTCGGCGATGTCATCCAGCCGGGCCGCCAGCGGCAACCGCTCCCCGCCGACCTCCACCAGCAGGTCCCAGAACATCCGCCGCCGCACCTGCCCCCCGGCCATCGGCCCGATCGGCACCGACCCGGAAAACCCCCGGCCCCGAAACACCCCCGGAGCGCTCACCGGGTCGGACCCCTTACGGGCCACCGCCACCAGCCGGGCCGGCCCCTCGACCGGCACCCCGTAGGCCAGCACCCCCTCGACCTCGATCACCCCGTCCTCACATCCCACCCCGGTCACCTCGACGTACGGCGCGACCTCCCGGACCGTCAGGCCGAGGGTCCCGGCCGTGGTCCGAAACGCCCGCACCTCCCGCGTCCGCGGCCGCCCGGCATAGACCACCAGCCCGTCCAGCGAGAACCCCGGATCATCGGTGGCCACCGGCTCTCCGCGGCACGACGCCATCCAGATCCCCGGCCGCAGCCCGGCCAGGCCGGCGCCGGTGTGCTCCTGCCCGGTCTCCACATGCCGCCAGGTCACCTGCCCGCCGTCGTCCGGCTCCGGCCACTCGATCCGCAGCGTGTCGTCGTCGTCCACCCTGCTGGTGACGGCCCGCCTGACCCCCGGCGCCATCACCCCGCGACGCACTCCCGTACTCACCAAGAGTCCCCCGGTCTCGCCCCGTCCATCCCCGTATGTCGCCTGAACAGCCCAGATCGCTCCGGCAACGGTCCCTGACCGTACCGGACCGCGGAAACACGGACGGGGACGCTGGCCGACAAGAGGCGGCAGATAATCGCACCGGGCGGACGTCCCGGTCACGACTCCAGGTAGCGCAGGACCGCGAGCACACGGCGGTGGTCGCTCTGCGAGGGGGACAGGCCGAGTTTGGTGAAGATCTGCGTGACGTGTTTCTCCACCGATCCGTATGACAGGAACAGAGCGGCGGCGATCGCGGCGTTGGAGCGGCCTTCGGCCATCATGGCCAGCACGGCGTGTTCGCGGGTGGTGAGCGCGCGCAGGGCCTCGGCGCGCCTGCTCGCTCCCATGATCTGGGTGACGACCTCCGGATCGAGCACGGTTTCACCGGCCGCGATCCGGGTGAGGGCGTTGAGGAAGTCGCCGACCTCGGAGACCCGGTCCTTCAGCAGGTAGCCCACTCCGTGCGAGCCGTCGGCGAGCAACTGGGCGGCGTAGCGTGTCTCGATGTGCTGGGAGAACACCAGCACTCCCAGACCCGGGTGGTCCCGGCGGAGCCGGATCGCGGCGCGCAGGCCCTCGTCGGTGTGGGTGGGCGGCATGCGGACGTCCACTATGGCGACGTCGGGTCCGTGCTCGGCCACGGCCTCGCACAGCGCCGCGGCGTCGCCCACGGCGGCGGCGACCTGGTGGCCCCGGGTGGTCAGCAGCAGGGACAGCCCGTCCCGGATCACTGCGGCGTCTTCGGCGATCACGATGCGCATGTGGCTCCCGTCCAGGTGGGTAAGGGCAGTTCCACGGTGACCACCGTAGGTCCTCCCGGCGGGCTGCTGATCTCCATCGTCCCGTCCACGACCCGCACCCGGTCGGCGAGGCCGCGCAGCCCGGTCCCGCGGCCCATCGCCGCTCCGCCGGAGCCGTCGTCGCGGACATGTAGCCGCAGCAGCCCGTTCCGCGTCCGGAGCTCGATCACGGCCTGCCGGGCGCCGCTGTGCCGGGCCGCGTTGGTCAGCAGCTCCGCCGTACAGAAGTAGGCGATGGTCTCCACCGCGGCGGACGGCCGCCGGGGCAGGTCGACATGGAGGTCCACGGGCAGGGCGCTGCCGGCCGCGAGCGTGGCGAGGGCGGTCTCCAGACCTTTGTCCAGAACGGCGGGATGGATGCCGCGCACGAGGTCACGCAGTTCGGTGAGGGCCTTCTTGGCGTTGCGGTGCGCGAGGTCGACCAGGCCACGTGTCCGGTCGAGCCGGTCGTCCCGGCCTGCTTCGGCGAGTTCCTCTTTCACCATGCTCAGGCTCATCGCCAGGGCCACCAGGCGCGCCTGTGTCCCGTCGTGCAGGTCGCGCTCGATCCGGCGGAGGGCGGCGGCCGAATCGTCCACGGCCTGAGCCCGGGTCACCTCCAGCTCGTGGATCCTGGCCGCCGCCCGTGCGGGCCCGAGCAGCGCCCGCACGAGCAGCCGATCGGGAACCAGCGCGGCACGCACCGCCCACGGGGCGAGGAGCAGCAGGGCCGTCCCCGCCGCGCTCGCCAGCAGGGCGCGTGGCCAGGTCTCCACGGGAAGGTGCGCCGCGGCCGGGGCGCGCCACCAGATCGGGCAACTGAGCAGGATCAGGCCGGAACCCCACAGGCCTGCCGCGGTCCCGGAGGCGAGCAGAGCGGCGGGCAGCTTGGCCAGCCGGTAGGCCACCGCGCGCCAGCCGGCGAGGTCGCCGAGAGCCGATCCGAGCCAGCCGATCAGGCCCGGCCGGGGGCTGGACTCCCTGTCGGTGGCCCAGGACATGGAGGCGATCCGCACCGCTCTGGGCGAGCAGCGGCTGAGTTTCATGGCCAACTCCTACGGAGGAGTGCCCGCCGCCGCCTACATGCGGCTTTTCCCCCGGCGCATCCGCGCCATGTATCTCGACGGAGCGATCAACCAGCCCGCCGGATGGACCAGCCAGTTCTTCCTGGCCGCCCGCGCCCAGGAGCAGGGCTTCGGCCGTTTCACCACCTGGTGCGCGGCCACCACCGCCTGCGCGTTGCACGGCGAGGACGCCGGGAAGGTCTGGCGCGGGCTCACCCGGCGGGCGGACCGCACGCCGATCCCCGTCACCTCCGCGGAGTCCGGCAAGGGAAAGCTGACCGGGTCCTACCTGCGGTGGTACGGCTTCATCGCCGATCCCGGGCCCGGACACACGCGATGGCTCGCCTTCGCCGACGCGGTGGACAAGGCCCGGCACGGTGACGGTTCCGGGTTCGCGGAGGTCGCCCTGGGCAACATCCGAATCTGGACCATGCCGCTCGTCCTCGGCATGACTTGCGCCGACGACCGGGGATACACCGGGTACGCCCATTATGAGAAGGTCCGCCGCCAGGCGCGGAAGATCTCACCGAATTTCGGCGGCGCGGCGTTCGACGCCCTTGCCTGCTCCGGCTGGCCGCTGCCGGTCACCAACCCGTCCCGTCCCCTGCCTGTCGACGGCCTGCCGCCGGTCCTGGGCGCGGGCACCTGGGGCGACCATCCCTGGACCGACAGCCTGGTGCGGCACATCCCCGGCTCGACCACGATCCGCTACGAGGGGCCCGGACATGTCCTGTACCTGACGGGCAACAAGTGTGCGATCAAGCACGCCACCCGATATCTCACCGATCTGACGCTGCCGCCGGCCGGGACCGTCTGCCTGCCCGGCCAGGAACAAGGCTGACCGTGGGCTCGACGCGGGGAAAAATTTAAAGTTGCATGGCGTGCAAGTCTGGGTATGGTCGGGAAAGGACGCACCATCCACTGTGATCCACGACAGGAGCGCTGATGACTCGTTCTGCAGCCGAGATTCCCCGTGTCGAGCAGCCCCCGTCGCCTGATCAGTCCACGATGCGGATGGCGCTGCCTCCCGAGCTGACGACACGGCAGTGCCCGTTCGATCCGCCACGGGCGCTGGCCGAGATGCACGCGAAGGGGCCGGTCGGTCAGGTGAAGCTGGGCACCGGCGAAGTGATATGGCTGGTCACCGGCCTGAGCGAGGCGCGTGCCGTGCTGTCCGACCCCCGGTTCAGCGCCGACCGGTTCAACCGGCGCAACGCGCTGCTCTCGGTGCCCGAGGAGATGCGGGAGAAGCTGTTCGACCCGCGCGCCAGGGCCGGGCAGTTCCTGGCCATGGACCCGCCGGAGCACACCCGCCTGCGCAAGATGGTCATCGGCCAGTTCACCCTGCGCCGGATGCGCGCGCTCATCCCGCGCATCACCGAGATCGTCGACGCCCACCTGGACGCCATGGAGGCCGCGGGCACCTCGGCGGAGCTGGTCAGCGCGTTCGCCCTGCCCGTGCCGTCCCTGGTGATCTGCGAGCTGCTCGGCGTCCCGTACGAGGCTCGCGCCGACTTCCAGCGCCGCACGGCGCTCCTCCTCAGCATGAACACACCGCTGGAGGAGGTGGTGCGGGTCCGCGACGAGATGCGGCAGTTCATGCACGAGCTGGTGGCCGCCAAGCGCGCCCGGCCCGACGACGGCCTGCTCTCCGGGCTGATCCACGGCGACCACGCGGGGGAGCTCACCGACGACGAGCTGGTCGGCATCACCAACCTGCTGCTCACCGCCGGGCACGAGACCACGGCCAACATGATCGGCCTGGGCACCTTCGCCCTGCTGGAGCACCCCGAGCAGCTCGAACTGCTGCGCCGCGATCCCGAGGTGGCCGACAGGGCCGTCGAGGAGCTGCTGCGCTACCTCTCGATCGTCCACCTGGGTCCGTTCCGCATCGCCGCCGAGGACGTCATGGTCGGCGGCGAGCTGATCCCCGAGGGCGGCACGGTGATGATCTCGACACCGGAGATCAACAGGGACCCCGTCCACTGGGACGATCCCGCCGCCTTCGACCTCACTCGCGAGCGCAACCCGCACCTGGCCTTTGGGCACGGCGTCCACCAGTGCCTGGGGCAGCAACTGGCCCGCGCGGAGATGACCGTCGCCCTTCCTGCCCTGGTGCGCCGCTTCCCGCATCTGCGGCTGGCCTGCCGCCCGGAGGAGGTGCCGCTGCGCGAGAACATGTTCGTGTACGGCGTGCGCTCCCTGCCGGTCGCCTGGGACGCTCCCGAGGACGCCTGACGCTCCGGGGCCGGCCACGAAGAGCCTGATCCCGGGGCCGACGCTCCGGGGTCAGGCGCGAGGACGGTCGAGTGGTGCTCCCAGCCCGGCGTCGAGCTGGGCGACCACCGCGTCGATGAGCGCGCTGAGCGGGCCCGGCTCGCTCAGCCAGCGCTGGATCGCCACCCTCAGCGCGCTCAGCACGCACGACGCCACCAGCGAGGGATACAGGTCGCCGTCCTGTAGCCCGGTGCGCTCCGACACGGCGGCGGCCAGCGCGCGCTCGTGCGCGGCGAACGCCTTGAGCTGGTGCGGCAGCAGCGCCGGGTCGCCGTGCAGGGCCCGCAGGTGCTCGGCGCGGAACCGCAGCTCCTCCTCGTCCACCACGTCCAGTACGGCGGCGCGCAGCGCCACCAGCACCGGCTCCGGTTCGGGGCGCTCCCTGAATGCGGAGACGATGGCCTCGACGATGACCGAGTTGCCCGCCACCACGGCTTCCTCCTTGCAGAGGAAGTAGTTGAAGAAGGTCCGCAGCGCGACCCCGGCCTCCTCCGCGATCTGCTCGGCGGTGACGTTCGCCACGCCCCGCTCGGCGCACAGCCGCAACGCCGCCTCGCTCAACGCCGCCCGGGTCGCGCGTTTCCTGCGCTCCCGCCGGCCCACGTCACCTTCGATCATCCGTCACACCCCAGCGAGCCTGCCTGCCGTATCCGGAGGATAGAGGGTCGGAGACCGAGACCGCCTCCGCGCCGGCCGTCGACTTCCTCGCCCCGCTCGCCGTCGTGGTCTTCACGGCCGGTGCGGTCGCGCTGATCACGGACGGCCTGTTTGCGACCTCCGGGCGGGGGCAGCTGAGAGCGACACCGGAGACGACGTTGACAGGAGGGCTTCATGCCGGGGCACGAGCAGAAGGCCGGCACGGTCGCGGTGATCGCCCATCGGAAGAAGTCCATCGGTGGCGGGCTGGACGAGCTGCGCACGCTCCTCGCCGGCGAAGGCGTTGGCAAGCTGCTGTGGTACGAGGTGCCCAAGAGCAAGAAAGCTCCGAAACACGTGCGCAAGGCGCTCAAGGAAGGCGCCGAACTGGTCGTGGTGTGGGGCGGCGACGGCATGGTGCAGCGCTGTGTGGACGCGCTCACGGGCTCCGGCGTGACCATGGCCGTCGTCCCGGCCGGGACCGCGAACCTCTTCGCGCGGAACCTCGGCATTCCCGAGGACCTTCCCGAGGCCGTACGGATCGCCTTCCACGGCGAGAGCCGGAAACTGGACCTCGGCAAGGTCAACGGGGAGCACTTCGCCGTCATGGCCGGGGTCGGCTTCGACGCTGAGATGATCAAGGACGCCGACCGGGGGCTGAAGGACAGGCTGGGCCGGGTCGCCTATGTCTGGACCGGGCTGCGGCACGTCCGGGGTGAGCCGGTGCCGATGAAGGTGAAGATCGACGGGGTGAAGTGGTTCGAGGGAGAGGCGAGTTGCCTTCTGCTGGGCAACGTCGGGACCATCACCGGTGGCATCGAGGCCTTCGACGACGCGCGCCCCGACGACGGCTGGCTGGAGATCGGCGTGACCACGGCGAAGGGGCCCATCCAGTGGGCCCGCGTGCTCGGCCGGATGAGCGCCGGGCGATCCGACGAGTCACCCTTCGTCCGGATGACCCGGGCGCGCACGGTCAGCGTCAAGCTCGGCGCCCCCATGACGTATGAGCTGGACGGCGGGGCCAAGGACACCGTCACCGAGCTCGAGGCGGAGGTCGTTCCCGGTGGCATCACCGTTCGCGTGCCCGCGGCGGCCGGCCCTGATGATCGTTCCTGACTTCCGGGTCGCGGCGGGCGGGAGCGGTTTGCGGCGGGCGGCGAATGTACGGCGTGCGCGCGCAGGCATGGCCAGGCCGTGCCGATGATTGATTCACTATGGCTTGTCGGTTAATCGTGCTTTGAATAAGAAAAGGTGCGTTCGATGGCCAGTAGCGGTTGGACGGAGGCCGACGTTCCCGACCAGGAGGGACGGGTCGCGGTGATCACCGGCGCCAGCTCCGGGATCGGCCTGGAGACGGCCAGGGTGCTCGCCGCGCGCGGGGCGAGCGTGGTGATCGCCTGCCGGGACGAGGGCAAGGCGGCCCGGGCGGCGGACCGGATCGGCGCGGACGTCGAGGTGCTCCGGCTCGACCTGGCCTCCATCGCGTCGGTACGGCAGGCGGCCGAGGAGCTTCGCGGCCGCCACGACCGGCTCGACCTGCTCATCAACAACGCCGGGGTGATGGTGCCGCCACTCACCCGTACCGCCGACGGCTTCGAGCTGCAGTTCGGCACCAACCACCTCGGCCACTTCGCGTTCACCGGCCTGCTGCTCGACCGCCTCCTGCCGGTGCCCGGCTCCCGGATCGTCACCGTCAGCAGCCTCGGCCACCGCCGGGGCCGGATCGACTTCGCCGATCTGCGCTCCGAGCGCTCCTACAACCGGGTCGCCGCCTACGGCCGGTCCAAGCTGGCCAACCTGCTGTTCACCTACGAACTCCAGCGAAGGCTGGCGGCCGCCGGAGCCGAGACGATCGCGCTGGCGGCCCACCCCGGGATGTCCAGCACCGAGCTCACCCGCCACCTGCCCGGCGCGCTGCGCGTGCTCAGCGACACCGTGGGCTCGCTGGTCCTCCAGAGTCCCGAGATGGGCGCTCTGCCCACCCTCCGGGCGGCGGTCGATCCCGCCGCCCGGGGAGGCGAGTACTACGGTCCGTCCGGCGCCGGAGAACTCCGCGGCCACCCTCGCCGGGTCCGTTCCAGCGGCCGCTCCCACGACACGGCCACCCAGTCCCGGCTGTGGGCCGAGTCCGAGCGCCTGACCGGGGTCGCCTATCCGCTGTGATCGGGTCACGCGTGCCGACCGGGCTTTCCGAAGCACGCGGGGCGGGCCCCCTCGCCTCGCGCCGCGGCGGTACCCCCGGCGAGACGGCCGCCGTGCCGCGGGCCGGAGGCTATCCGGCCGTGACGGTCATCTGCAGCTCGGTGACCCACTGGTCGTGCGCGCCGGGCGGGCAGGAGATGTAGAACTCCCTGGCCAGCCCGTTGCTGCGATAGCCGTGCTCTTCGATCCAGTGGGCCAGCGACTGGAACGTCGTGCCGACCTCGTCCATCGAGCCACGGTGGATGATCGTGGCGGCCGACTCGGCCTCCGGCAGGTCCGTGATCGTGAAGTCGTGGTCCGCACGCGCCTCCACGGAGACCTGCAACCCGGCGTGCACGATCACCTGGCCGTCCGTTCCCGGTTCGTAGTAGGCGACGCCGTACCCGGTGGGCGTAACCCCGGCGCGGTCGAGCCGCTCGCACAGCTCGTGGTAGAGCGGCTGGATGACGGGGCCGATGTCCTCGGGCTCGTAGCTCGCCGCGACGGCGCTGAGCTCGGCCAGGCGGACCGACGGGAGCCGCTTGAGGAGAACCTCTTCGGTGTGCATGCGCCCTTCCTTCTCGATGGCCCGGAGCCTCGTCTCGACCTGGAGCAGCCGCGCGGTGTCCCTCGCGATCCGCTCCTCCAGCTCCGCCCGGCGCAGCCGTACCATCCCGTGCAGCTCGGCCGTGCTCACCTGCTCCTCCAGGATCGATCGCACCTGTTGCAGGGTGAAACCGAGATCCTTCAGCGCGATGACACGGTTGAGCCGTGAGAGCTGGTTCGCCTGGTAGAAGCGGTAGCCGGTGGCCGGGTCGACGTGGGCGGGCTGGAGCAGCCCGAGCGCGTCGTAGTGGCGCAGCATGCGCACCGACACCCGGCCGAGCTGGGCGAAGTCTCCGATACTGAACATGGTTCTTCCAGGTGTAGGGCCTCACACGGTGTCAGGGTCAACACGGGATCCCGGCGCGGGAACGGGCGGACGCGCCACCGTCCGGAGCGGGTGAGGACGCGGACGGTGAACCATATAACCGGTTGTCCGGGGGCAGGGCATGCGGGAAGCATGACCGCCATGTCATTGCGCTTCCACGAGATCGCCGAGAGCGGTCATCGCATCCTCAACCCGTTCACCGACGAGAAACTGACACTGCTCGGGGAGGTCGCCCGGCTCGGCCCCGGAACGCGGCAGCTCGACCTGGCGTGCGGGAAGGGGGAGATGCTCTGCCAATGGTCCCTGCGGCACGGGATCGAGGGCGTCGGTGTCGACGTCAGCGAGGTCTTCCTGCGCGCGGCCGAAGAGCGGGCACGGGAGCTCGGGGTCGGCGACCGGCTGCGCTTCGAGCGGGGAGACGCGGGATCCTACCGGGCCGAGCCGGGCGCCTTCGACGTCGTATCGTGCATCGGGGCGACCTGGATCGGAGGCGGGCTGGAGGGGGCGATCGAGCTGATGCTCCCCGCGTTGAAGGATGACGGGATCCTCCTCGTCGGCGAGCCGTACTGGATCTCCGAACCGCCCGGCGAGGCGTACGAGTCGTTCGGCTTCGGCCCGGAGGCGTTCAGCTCACTGGCCGGGATCTTCGAACGGTTCGAGGGAGCCGGGGTCGAGGTGCTGGAGATGGTCCTGGCCGATCAGGACAGCTGGGACCGCTACGTGGCGAGCCAGTGGTGGACCTTGAGCGACTGGCTGCGCGACAACCCGGACGATCCCGATGTCGAGGAGGTGCGCGAGTTCCTGGACCGCGCCCGCCGCTCGCACGTGGCGTACGGCAGGCGACATCTCGGCTGGGGCGTCTTCGTGCTGCGCCGCCGTTGACTGCTACCGGCGAGTAAGCATAGGTTCCCAGATACCGACTGGTCGGTCTCAAGGAGCTTCGATGCGGGTGCGGGACAAGGTCGTCGTGGTGACCGGCGCCGCGAGCGGGATAGGGCGGGCGATGGCCCTGCGGTTCGCCGCCGAGGGTGCCGCCGGGGTGCTGGTGGCCGACCTCGACGAGGTGGGCGCGACCGAGGTGGCCAGGGAGATCGGTGATCGGGCGGTGGCCGTACGGGCCGACGTGTCGGTCGAGGACGACGTGCGCGGCCTGGTCACCACGGCCGAGGAGGCCTTCGGGCCGGTCGGCCTGTTCTGCTCCAACGCCGGGATCATCACCGGCCACGGGCTGGACGCCACCAACCTGGAGTGGACCCAGACCATCGCGGTCAACGTCCTGGCCCACGTCTACGCGGCGCGGGCGGTCGTGCCCGGGATGGTCGAACGCGGCGGGGGCTACCTCCTCAACACCTGCTCGGCCGCCGGACTGGTGAGCTGCCCCGGCGACGCGCCCTACGCGGTGACCAAGTCGGCCGCGATCTCCTTCGCCGAATGGGTGGCCATCCACTACGCGACGAAGGGCGTGAAGGTCAGCGTGCTCTGCCCGCAGGGTGTGCGCACCGGCATGTTCGACCGGGGCATCGCCGAGGACCACCTCACTGCGAGAGCGGTGGGTGCCTCCGGCGCCATCCTCGATCCGGACACGGTGGCCGGCAAGGTGGTCGAGGGCCTCGACGCCGAGCGGTTCCACATCTTCCCGCACCCGGAGGTAGCCGAATTCGTCCGGCGCAAAGCCGACGATCCGGACCGCTGGCTGGCCGGGATGGCCCGTTTCGTCGACTCTTTGGAGGCATGATGACCGACGCCCGGCTCGCCTGGCAGGCTTGGCGCCGCCTGGAACCCCTCCACGCGATGATCTATTTCACGCCCGAGGCGACCGAGCGCTACAAGGCACTCGGCCTGGACACCTGGGCGGGTTACTTCGCCTCCCGCGCGGCGGCGTTCGGCCCGGCCTCGCCGGAGCTGGTCATCGCGACCTTCTACAACTTCTGCCCTGCCATGGTACGGCGGGCACTCCCGGCCGCCTGGGACGTCACGACCCCCGAGAAGGTGATCGAGGCCCGTCTCGACGCCGCCCGCGAGGCCCTGCGGCGGGCCGGAATCCACGGGATCCCGGCCCTCGCCGAGACGACGGCGCTGGTCAGGCGGGCCGCGGAGAGGGCCGGTGAGCACCCCCAGGGGCGCCCGCTGTTCGCCGCGCACGCCGCGTTGCCGTGGCCGGACGATCCGCTGCTGGAGCTCTGGCACGCCCAGACCCTGCTGCGTGAGTTCCGGGGTGACGGGCACGTCGCGGCCCTGCTGACCGAGGGGGTCGGCGGGCTGGACGCGCTGATCCTGCACGGCGCGTCCGGGCTCACGCCCACGGTGTTCCTGAAGGTCAGCCGGGGCTGGCCGGAAGAGGAGTGGGCCGCGGCCGAGGAAGGGCTGCGCGAGCGCGGGCTGCTGGACGGCGAGGAGCTCACCGAGGAGGGCAGGACGCTGCGGCAGCGGATCGAGGACCGCACCGACGAGCTGGCCCTGCCCGCCTACGCCGCGCTCTCGGACGACGAGCTGGCCCGGCTGGCCGAGCTGACCCGGATCTTCGGCCGTGCCGTGGTGGACGCGGGCCTGCTGAACTTCTCCGCCTGGGGCCGCTCCTCCGGATGACGAGCCACTGGACGCCTCCGTCCCGGCCCGGGATCAGCCCTTCGCCGTCGGGTCGGCGACCTGGCCGATGAACAACGGGGTCAGCGTCGGCCGGTGGACGATCGCGAAGGCGAATGGGTGGTCGGCGCGGACCTCGGTCCCGGGCGGGATCATGGCCGACTTGGGAAAGGCGAGGCCGGTGACGGCCGCGGCCTCGGTGCCCCACTCGTCCACGGAGATGGTGGCACGGTGGACCGCCTCCCCGAGGGAGACACCGGGGGCGATGCCTGAGTAGTCCGAGTCGGCCAGGCCGAGCTTTTTCAGAGGCTTGTGCAGGCTCAGGTTCGTGGCGAAGTCCCATCGGGGCATTGCGATCTTGACCGGGGTCTTCTTGAGCGCGGTCGCCACCTGGGCCATCACGGGCGGGGCGAGCAGGCGGGCGGGAGATCCACCCGCCCGCGGCAGGAGGACCCACATGACCAGATCACTCTTGGCGTAGGGAAGCTCGACAGCCTGCCAGCCCGGCCTCACGGCGTAGGAGAAGCTCCCGGTCTGGCGCATCAGAGTCGTCCGCACGGTCGTGCCGTCGGCGCGGGTGAAAGCGGCGTTCTTCTCGGGTGGGTCGGTGAACGCCGTCGCCCACTCGGCCTTGAAGTAGACGGCGTTCGCGATGACGAGTTTGATCCGCGGGTCCAGCCGGTCGAACACCTTCTTGACCCGTCCGGCTGTCTGCTCGCGCGCCCAAGCGTTGATGACGTCGAGGGCGTTTCCGGTGAAGTCCACCTCGCGCACGCCTGTGCCGTACTGGGCGGCGAGCGTGCGCAGGAATTTCGGCTCGACGCTCAGTCCTTCCTGGGTGAACAGCCCGTTGGCCAGGCCGACCAGCGGCCGGGCCGGGCCGCCGCTCCGGGCGTCCCGTGTCGCGCCGGGGGCGGGCGCGGGCGGCGGGCCGTCGAGTGTGACGATCCGCCGGGTCAGCGTGTTGAACGATGTGTGCGGTCCTCCTGAGGGAAACCCGAAGACCCTGTCCAGTTCCGGGCCCGTCCGCCCCGCCGCGCCCGATCTGGCCATGCCATAGGCGTAACCGATGCTCAGCGGGGACAGGACGGCGTTGGCTCCGGGCTTGGCGGTGGTCGTGAGCAGGTTGTGGCCGAAAGCCGTCAGCCCGCGTACGGTCTCCGCGACCGGGGCGCCTGCCGGAGCCTCTCGCTCCACCTCCTTGGCGGCGGCCACGCTGGATTCGCCCATGCCGCAGACCGTGAGCGCGGTGGCGGCGAGCAGGACGGTGAGAAGACGATTCATGCCGCTAAAACGTGCGTCGCCGCTGGGCGGTTCAGCCAGTGAGGGCGGCGTCAGGTGAGGGCGGCGGAGACGCCCGCGCCGATGAGGGCGACGGCCCAGACGAGGTCGAGGTTGAACCACGCCTTGCGGAGCACCGCGACGCCCAGCCACTCGTAGACGACCAAGGCCAGGGCGGTGGTCATCGCGAGCATGGACAGCGTGTGGATCGCGGTCGCCAGCAGGCTCTGCGAGGCCAGCGCGGCGGCACCGTGCCCGCCGTGCC
Source organism: Streptosporangium sp. NPDC000396 (assembly GCF_042898655.1). Taxonomy (NCBI): domain Bacteria; kingdom Bacillati; phylum Actinomycetota; class Actinomycetes; order Streptosporangiales; family Streptosporangiaceae; genus Streptosporangium; species Streptosporangium sp. NPDC000396. The sequence continues at coordinate 217,143 of NZ_JBIAZA010000011.1, read as the reverse complement.
CGCCGTGCAGGGTGACCGGGAGCACCATCAGCCCGGCACCGTGCGCGGTGGCCATCAGGAACGACCACCCGGCCAGCTGCCAGCCGGTCACCCTCATGCCGACCCAGCGGGGATGGCGGCGGCGCACCAGCCGCCAGACCCCGAACCCGCACACCAGGGCCGCCACGCCGTACGAGACGAGCCTGGGTGGGGCGGCCAGGCGTGCCACGGACACCAGCCCGAGCGTGACCAGCACCGACCCCGCGTGGCCGAGCACGATGGGCGGCAGCGCGCGCAGCACCGCCGCGCGCGAGCGCTCCTGCAGGCCGAGAGCGACCGCGAAGAGCCAGCCCATGGCCGGGTTCAGGCCGTGGAAGGCGCCGAGCCCGGCCAGGATCAGGGCCGACGTCAGATCCATCGCGGCCGCTCCGCTCCCCGTGGGAAGGCCGGCGCGGTCACGGGAAGCAGTAGGAGTCAGAGGAGCAGTCGCCGCCCTGCAACCGGATCTGGTGGGCGCGGCGGCCGTCGGCGGCGAAGTCGACGAAGAAGGCCGGGTCGAGGGAGATCGAGCCGTCGTTGGCGATGTCCACCTTGACCATCCAGCTGGAGACGCCGTCGGGGTAGAAGACGTCGTCCCAGGAGCGGTAGAGCGAGTTGGTGAAGTACACTCGCCGCCCGTCTCTGCTGGCCTCGACCATCTGCGGCGCGCCGTTCAGTGCTCGTCCGGGGGCGGCCGGGTGGGGGTCGCGCCGGGCGATGCCGCCGATCCGCACCGAGCCGGTCTCGCGGGGATTGAACGGGTCGGAGACGTCATAGGCCTTCAGCTCGCCCGTGCCCCAGCAGGTAACCAGCAGGATCCTGTCGTCGAGGGTCAGCGAGATGGCGGTGGCCAGCGGCGGCACCGCGCCGAACTGTTTGAGCGGCTCCGGCAGCAGATCGGCCGGGGCCGGTTCGGCGGGGATGGTAATGGTCTTGCGGGCCTTCCAGACTCCGTCCTCCAGATACCAGGTGAAGACGCCGGCCGACAGGTCCTCGACATCGATCACGGTGTTGACGAAGCCGTGGGTCTTGCTCGGGTCGTGGGCGGGGCGCACCTCCAGGGCCATCTGATGCTGGTCGCCCAGGTCGATCTCCTGCAGGTGCCTGCGCTTGGGCAGATCCCAGACGTGCAGCTTGTGACCGTATTTCCGGCCGGCCAGCAGCTCCAGCGAGGGCCCCGCCTCGATCTGGTTGGGCGTGCCCCACTCGCTGCTGATCATCGTGTCATGGCCGAGGTGCCACCAGAAGTCGTAGTGCAGTTCCTGCGGCCCCCGCTCCACCTCCCAGCGGCCCTTGGGCTCGAAGGTGTCGTGGTCGAGCATGAGCACCCCGCCTGGGGCGTCACCGTCCACGTTGCCGAGGGCGCTGACGTAGATCGCGTCGGTGCCGCAGTGGACGGTGTGCGGGCGGCTGTAGCCGGTCTTCTCGAAAAGCGTCTCCGGCTCGATCGTCTTGACGAGCCTGGGGCGCCGGGGGTCGTCCTTGACGTCGAAGATGTAGATCCTGCTCGACCGGAGGCCGGGAACGACGAGATAGCGCCGCTCGACATGTGGGTGAGGAGCGTAGGGACACAGAGCCGAACTGCACACGTTCCATCCGAAGTGGTGGAACTCGTCGCCCGGGACGGACGCGTCGTGCACGTTGGCGATCGTTCCGTCGGACAGGTCGATCGTGGCGAGCCCGTCGGGGCGCCCGTCTCCGGAGGCGTCAAGCAGGACGACGTAGGCGAGCTCCTCCCGAGGGGCCAGCATGGCCTCGCGGGCTGATGGATAGAAGGTGGGATCGGGCTGGATGAGTGCCATGTGGACTCCTCGACCGAGATCAATACCCAACTAATTTTGTAGGAAAAGCCTCCGCTGTCCAGAGGACATTTCAGACAGCCGGATGGTGATCCCGCGTACGGGCGGGCGGAGCCGATGCTCACCCCGCCCACCCGCACGCCGTACCGCACCGTCCACGCGCGGGTCCGGAGAGCAGGCCGGGGCCCGCGCGGATCTCCGGGCGCGGGTTACAGCGCGCGGATCCTACGGGCCGCGGTCACCATGTTCCGCAGGCTCACCTCAGTCTCAGCGTAGCTCCGCGTCTTCAGCCCGCAGTCGGGATTGACCCAGAGCCGTTCCGGCTCCACCACTCGGGCCGCCAGCCGGAGCGCCTGCTCGATCTCACCGATCTCCGGCACGCGAGGGGAGTGGATGTCGTAGACGCCGGGCCCGATCCCGCGCGTGTATCCGGCGGTGCGCAGGTCGTCCAGCAGTTCCATCCGGGACCTGGCCGCCTCGACGCTGGTCACGTCCGCGTCCAGGTCGCCGATGGCGCCGATGATCTCCCCGAACTCCGAGTAGCACATGTGCGTGTGGATCTGCGTGGAGTCGGACACGCCCGAGGTGGCGAACCGGAACGCGGCGACCGCCCAGGCCAGGTAGGCGTCACGATCGGCCGCCTTGAGCGGCAGCAGCTCCCGCAGCGCGGGCTCGTCCACCTGGATGATCCGGATACCCGCCGCCTCCAGGTCACGGATCTCGTCCCGCAACGCCAGCGCCACCTGCCGCGCGGTATCGGCCAGAGGCTGGTCCTCCCGGACGAACGACCAGGCCAGCATGGTGACCGGCCCGGTCAGCATGCCCTTGACGGGACTGCCGGTCCGGGACTGGGCGTAGACGGTCCAGCCCACCGTCATCGGCTCCGGCCTGGCCACGTCCCCGAACAGGATCGGCGGTCGCACGCACCGCGTGCCGTACGACTGGACCCAGCCGTGCTCGGTGGTGGCGTACCCGTCAAGCTGCTCGGCGAAGTACTGGACCATGTCGTTGCGCTCGGGCTCACCGTGGACCAGCACGTCCAGCCCGATGTCCTCCTGCAGGGCGATCACCGAGTCGATCTCGACCCGTATCGCCGCCTCGTACGTCGCCCGGTCGATCCGGCCTTCCCGCAGGTCGGCGCGGGCCCGCCGGACCGCGTCCGTCTGGGGGAACGAGCCGATCGTGGTCGTGGGCAGCGGCGGCAGTCTCAGCGCCGCCCGCTGGATCGCCGCCCGCTCGGCGTGACCGGCCCGCGCCGTACCCTCACCCAGCGCCTCCAGCCGGGCCCGGACCCGCGCGTCCACCGGAGCTCTGGCCGGTACGGCGGGCACGACCGCGTCCGGCCCCTCCCTCATCGCACGGCCGATCGCCACGACCTCCGCCACCTTCTGCCGGGCGAACGCCAGCCCCTCGGGCATCGCCGCCTCCCGCTCCAGATCGAGCGGGACGTGCAGCAGCGAGCAGGAGGTGGAGACGACCACCTCTCCGGCCAGCCCGAGCAGCGCCGCGCAGGTGGACAGCGCGTCGGGCAGCCGGGTGCGCCACACGTTGCGGCCGTTCACCACCCCGGCCACCACGGTCTTGTTCGCCAGCCCGGGAATCGAGGCCGCCGCCGTCAGGTTGCCGGGGCCGGCGACGAAGTCCAGCCCGATGGCCTCGACGCGGGTCGCCGCCAGCACGGGCAGCGCGTCGCCGATCTCGCCGAAGCAGGTGGCGACCAGCAGCCTCGGGCGATGGCTGAGCCCGCCGAGGTGGTCATAGGCGCGGGCGAGCGCCTTCAGCTCTTCGGCCGACCGGTCCGCGGCCAGCGCCGGTTCGTCGAGCTGCACTTCGGTGACTCCGGCGGTGGCCAGCCGCTCCAGCAGCTCGGCGTAGACGTCGAGCAGGTCGTCCAGGAGCCGGAGCGGCGTGAAGGAGGCCTCGGTGGACTTGGACAGCAGCAGGTAGGTGAGCGGGCCGACCAGCACCGGCCTGGTCTCGATGCCCAGGCGCCTGGCTTCGCCGTACTCCGCCAGGGGCTTTTCCCAGGCCAGCCGGAATCGCGTCTGCGGGCCCACCTCCGGCACGAGGTAGTGGTAGTTCGTGTTGAACCATTTGGTCATCTCCAGGGGGGCGATTCCCTGGGCGCCACGAGCCATGGCGAAATAGCGCTCCAGGCCGTCGAGGGCGGTGAAACGGTCGGGGATGGCGCCGACCATCACGCTGGTGTCGAGGACATGGTCGTAGAAGGAGAAGGTGTTGGAGGGGATGCCGGTCAGTCCCGCGTCGCGTAGCTCGGTCCAGGTGCGCTCGCGCAGGGCGCGGGCGGCTTCCTGAAGCCCGGTGGAGTCGATTCCGCCCGCCCAGTAGGACTCGACGGCCTTCTTCAGCTCCCGGTCGGGGCCGATCCTGGGATAGCCGAGAATGGTGGTGCGCTGGTCTCTCATGGGTCCTTTTCCCTCGTGGAACCCGGTCTCGGCGGGCATGGCGAGGTAGACCCTCTGACCCTCCCGCGAGGCCATGGACATTCCGCGCACCGGCCGGCGCGCGGGCGGTGGCAGGTATTCGGACTCGTGGGCGTCGTGTCGGTTTCCTACTGGCCGTCGCTTCCCAGGTGGTCGTTCACCCAGTGCTTGTGTGACGGCGGTCGTTCCCACTCACCGCTGCGGGGCAGTCCCGGAATCGCACCGGGTTCCCTGTTGCCTCGCCGCTCCACCGGGGAGCGGCGAACCAGCCGCACGGGCAGCATAACCCGGCTCCGGCGAAAGTGCGGAAGGCCGTGGCTCCCACTGGCAGCGCTGCGGGTGCTTCCGCCGGCAACGCCGCCGTGATCGGTTCGTGACTTGCTTCCGGGTGGGTCCCGAACGGCCAGGGGTAGATCTTTTACGAATCGCTCATCCCTGAGGGAGGATGATGCTCGTCTCGCTGGGTGCTCCCGTAGCACCGATCGCCGCCCACAACCTGCTCGTGTTCCTGCTCCAGGTGGGCCTGCTGCTCATGCTGGCACTGGTTTTCGGCCGGCTCGCCACCCGGTTCGGCATGCCCGCCGTCGTCGGCGAACTGTTCGTCGGTGTGGTCCTCGGTCCTTCCTTCCTGGCGCACGTCGCGCCGGGCATGCAGGGCTGGTTGTTCCCCGCCGTCCCCGAGCAGTTTCACCTGCTCGACGCGGTCGGCCAGATCGGCGTGCTGCTGCTGGTCGGCCTCACCGGCATCCACATGGACATGGGTCTGGTTCGGCGGCGTGGCGTCACGGCCGCCGGGGTCAGCGTCGGCGGCCTCGTCGTCCCGCTCGGGCTGGGCATCGGCGCCGGTTTCCTGCTGCCCAAGGCATTGATCCCGGACGGCACCGACACCACCGTCTTCGCGCTGTTCCTGGGCGTGGCGATGTGCGTCAGCGCGATCCCGGTCATCGCCAAGACGCTCATGGACATGAAGCTGCTGCACCGCAACATCGGCCAGCTCACGCTGACCGCCGGCATGATCGACGACGCCTTCGGCTGGTTCATGCTGTCGATCGTGAGCGCGATGGCCGTGAACGCGGTGTCCACCGGCACCGTGCTGACCTCGCTGGCCTACCTGGTCGCCATCGTCGTGTTCGCGCTCACGCTCGGCCGCCCGCTGGTCAGGGGAGTGTTACAGCTCACTGGCAAGTCGGACGAGCCGGGGCCGACCGTCGCCACCGCGGCCGTGCTCATCCTGCTCGCCGCGGCCGGGACCCACGCGCTGGGCCTGGAGGCGGTCTTCGGAGCGTTCGTCTGCGGCATCCTCATCGGCAGCGCGGGCAGGGTCGCCCCGTCCAGGCTCGCCCCGCTGCGCACGGTCGTGCTGTCGGGGTTCGCGCCGATCTTCTTCGCCACCGCGGGCCTGCGGATGGACCTGACGGCGCTGGCCAGGCCCGAGGTGTTGCTCGCCGGGCTCGCCGTACTGGCCATCGCGATCATCGGGAAGTTCCTCGGCGCCTACGCCGGGGCGCGGCTGAGCAGGCTCAACAGGTGGGAGGCGCTCGCGCTCGGCGCCGGGCTCAACGCCCGCGGCGTGATCGAGGTCGTGGTCGCCATGGTCGGCCTGCGGCTGGGCATCCTCAGCGTCGAGGCGTACACCATCGTGGTGCTCGTCGCGATCGTGACCTCGCTGATGGCCCCGCCGATCCTGCGGATCGCCATGGCCAGGGTGGAGCAGACCGCCGAGGAGGAGATCCGCGAGTCCGAGCACCAGGCCTGGACCAGGCAACCGGTGGGCGGGACCGAGCCGATCCTGTAGTCCTCCTGTTCCGCCACCGGGCATGGTGAGCGGCCGGTGGAGGACATTTGCCTGAGTGAGTGCTCACTCATGATAATCGGCACCATGACCGAGACCTCTGGCCGACGCCGCGCTCCGGCGATGGACCCTGACCAGCGCCGCGCGATGATCGTGGCGGCGGCTCTGCCTCTGGTCATCGAGTACGGAGCGTCGGTGACCACCGCGAAGATCGCCCGAGCCGCGGGCATCGGCGAAGGCACCATCTTCCGCGTGTTCCCCGACAAGGAGGCCCTGCTCGCCGCCTGCCTGGCCGAAGCCCTGCGGCCCGACGACACGATCGCCTATCTGGCCTCGATCTCGCTGGACCAGCCCCTGTCCGCCCGCCTGGCCGAGGCGGCCGAGGCGATGCGCGGCTACCTGACCCGGATGGGTGCGGTGGCGGGAGCCCTCCACGGCTTGGGGGGAGCGGGGCGGCCCGGCCGCCCACAGCCCGGAAGGCCCGGGGAGGGCGGCCCGCTCCCGGACCGGGAGGCCGGGCTGGCCGCGCCACGGGCCGCCCTGGCCGCCCTGTTCGAGCCCGAGCGCGAGGATCTCAGGCTCGCCCCCGAGCGGCTCGCGGAGGCTTTCCAGTTTCTGGTGATGTCGGCGGGCCGTCCGGGCGCGCCGGCGCCCCTGACCGTGGAGGAGCTGGTGGAGCTCTTCCTGCATGGCGCGCTCGTCACGCAGGACGCACGCTGAATATGAAATATCCCTCTGGTATTAGGGCGCCTCCACGGCACGGGCATAGGCGGTGGGGGACATGCCGACGACCGAGGTGAAATCGCGGACGAAGTGGGCCTGGTCGCTGTAGCCGAGCCCGGCGGCCAGTCGCGGCCAGTCGGTGGCCGAAGTGGCCTGCTCGGCGGCCTCGTGGATGCGATAGCGGCGGATCACCCATTTCGGGGGCACGCCGACGTACTCCTTGAACAGGCGCTGCAGGGTCCGCACGGTCACGCCGTGCCGGGCGGCCACGTCGTCGACACGCGTGATCTCCGGGCTCGCCATGATTCCGGCGACCATGGCGCCCACCTGCTCGGCGGTGGGGTCGCGGGGCGGAAGCCGTACCAGGAGGAACTCGTCCAGCAGCGCCACGGCCTCGGCGTCGCGGGCCGCCAGCATGGCCGGGGCGGCCGCGTCGGCGGAGGGGCCGAAGATCTCGGACACGGGGAGGAAACGGTTGGTGACGGTCGAGACCGGAGCGCCGAGGAAGGGGCGGAAACCCCCAGGACGGAAGCGGGTGGCGACGATGACACCGGCGCCGGTCAGGGTCTCCACGTAGTCGCCCGTGATCACCCCGGCGACCTGGGGACGGTGCTCCTGGAAGACGAGGTTCACCGACGGGTGCGAGACGACCCGCTGCTCGTACGGTTCCTCCAGATCCCAGCGGATGATCCAGTGGTGTTCGACGAAGGGGGACAGAGAGGGATGGCAGGTGTGGCGGCGGTAGCGGAAACGTGCCGCCCGCGCGTTGAGGATTCCCCGCGTGTCATCGGAGGGCACGGGCGAGGTCATGAGGGGACGGGGATGTGAATCGGGTCGAGCCCTTCGGGGGCCTTGCCGGGATAGACGCCGGACAGCATCGTGGCCACGGTGTAGAGGTGCCAGGCGTGGGTGGGCTTCTTGAGCACCGGTTCGGCGAACAGCCTGCGGACCTCGTCGGGGTTGACGATCGGGGTCAGCAGGTCGAGGTGGCCGAGGACATGGTCGCGGAGCACGGTCGTGAGCGCCTCGCCGGGGCTGGTCCGCCAGTTCCAGCCGCCGCCGGTCTTCGGCGCCGTCAGGAACTGCGGCCTGCGCTGCCAGGGGTAGTAGCGCCTGCCCTCGGTGAACCGCCACGGCTTGCCCTCGATCGGGATGGTGCGAAGCGACGGGGCGAGCGTCACGATGAGCTCGTGGATGACCTCCTCCGACAGCCGCCAGGTCTGGTCGAGGCCCAGCGCCGCACGCACCACCCGGTTGTCGAGGAACGGCCAGATCGGATCTCCCCGGCGCAGGGATCCGGCCCTGGAGGCGCCCTGCCAGCGGCCGATCCGGTAGGAGACGTACATGTGGTCGAGAGCCTCCAGCCCCGGCCGCTTCTGCCAGGGCCGGGCCAGCTCGCGGGCATGCTCGCCGGCGGCCTCGCTGAACAGCGCGGGGTCCCGCAGGAACGTGGTGTTCACCCGGCGGCTCAGCGCCTTGTCGCTCAGGTCGGACTGGAGCAGCAGGAAGGTTCCCGCCCGCAGGACCTCTCCGCTCTGCCCGGACATGGTCGGTCTGGCGTTGTAGGGAAGGTAGCCGACGATCGACTCGTAGGCCGAGGTCATGCCCTCACAGGTGCGCAGCGTCTCGTAGGCCCGCGCGAGGGGATGCTCGACGACGATCGCGTCCTTCTTCTCGGTGCGGGCCGGAGGGATGACCGTGTGCTCGATGCGGAGCGCCTGGGCGATCCGCCCGGCGATGATCACGTCGGGGTGAGTGTCCAGGCCGTTGGTGGTCGCGCGGAGCGGGATCTTGGCCGCGTGCAGCACCGCGGCGGCCAGGCGGCTGTCCCGGCCGCCGGTCAGGGCGAGGTTCACCGGCTCGCCCGTCGCCCGCAGCGGCTCCACGGTGGCGAGCAGCGCGCCGGCCAGCTCCTCGACGAGCGCCTTCTTCTGCCTGCGTGAGGTGGGCGCGGGCGCGGCGGTCGGAAGCGGGGTCTCGGTGATCGTACGGCCGCCGCTGCCGACGGTGATGGTCGTGGACGGCGGCAGCGCCGACACCCCGCGATAGGGCGTCTCGTCGGACAGGAAATAGCCCTGCCGGATCATCGCCTGCAACGCGAGCACGTCCCACTCGACCCGGTCGCCGCCGGTGGCGAGGTGGACCAGCAGCGCCCGGCTGCCGATCACGTGCACGTCGGGGGTCTCGGTGTAGTAGACCGGGCAGACCCGGTGGATGGCGGTCGCGGCCGACAGTTCGTCTTCGGTCGCCCGGAACACCGAGAAGCATCCGCCGACCGCCTCAGTGCTCAGTTTCGGCGCGTCCGCCAGCCGGCCGACCTCGCCGGGCGCGGCCAGATAGCCGTTCACCCCGGTCACCCGGTCGTGCCCGGTGACCAGCAGGGGCGGCTGCCGGGAGTCGTCGGGCTCGTTGGTCCAGGCGAACATGGAGATGCCGGGCCGATGCCACTCGCGGGACCTGATGACCTCAGGCGGAACCGGGAACGCGGCGTCGATCGCGCCTCTGACGGTGTGCAGCATCGCGTCCGGGATGTCGGCTCCCGGGCGTTTGGCCGCCAGTCCGAGATACACACGCATGTTGATGGATCTTATGTCGTGTTTTTTCAAGACAGCTGTGAACTGGGCCGGGAAGCATGGCCGCCATGAACGAGATGCTGTCACGCGCCGTCGCCCGCACGGTGACCGTGGTTCGCGAGATCCGGGACGATCAGCTTGACCTGCCCACCCCCTGTGCCGACTTCGACGTGCGGGCCCTGCTCGGCCACATGTCATGGGTGGCGGCGATGTTCGCCGCCCTGGCCCGCAAGGAGCAGCCGCCGCCGCAGGACGACGACCACGCCGCCTTCGAGGGCCGCGTCGCCGGAATGCTCGCGGCCTGGTCGGATCCGGAGGTCTTCGAAGGAGTCAACCCCACGATGGGGCTGCCCATGACCACCGTGTTCCAGATGGGTCTGGGCGACGTGGTGATCCACGGCTGGGACCTGGCCAGGGCCACCGGGCAGGACTACGAGGTGGACACAGAGATCGGGGAGGTCATGGCCGCTTTCGTCGGGGAGATGGCCCCGCAGGCCCGGCAGATGGATGTCTTCCAGCAGGAGGTGGCCGTGCCGGAGGACGCCTCTCCGTTCGAGCGAGCGCTCGGGCTCAGCGGACGCGATCCGGCCTGGAAGCCCTGATTACGCGCTTAATACGGTTTGTGCTCGCTTGGGTGAAGCACTCGGCCTGTGGATAAAAGGGACCGTCGTAGGAGGTGACACGCATCCTACGGAGGCGAACATGAATCAACGCACGCTCGCCATTGCCCTCGCCGTGATCGCCCTGCTGCTCGCCGCCGCCTGCGGCGGCGCATCCGAAAGCAGCCGCAAGCCCAACAGCGAACCGATGAACGGCTCCGGCCGGGCGGTCCCGTCCGCGGCGCCCGGCCAGGACACCGGCGCCGCCGAACAACGGGACACCGCCGCCGACCAGATCTCCACCTTCGCCCTCGACGTCGACACCGCTTCGTACGGCTATGCCAGGCGAACCCTCCAGGAAGGCCGGCTGCCGGAGCCGGCCCAGATCCGGCCGGAGGAGTTCGTCAACTCCTTCCGGCAGGACTACAAGGAACCCGGGGGCGACGGCTTCACCGTGCACGTGGACGGCGCGCGCATGCCCGGCAACGGCACCGCGCTGGTCCGGATCGGTCTGCAGACCCGTAAGGCGGATGCGGAGACCAGGCGCCCGGCGAACCTGACCTTCGTGGTGGACGTGTCCGGCTCGATGGGCGAGGCCGGCCGGCTCGACCTGGTCCGCGAGGCGCTGCACAAGCTCGTCGACCAGCTCGGACCGGGGGACCAGGTCTCCACCGTGGCCTTCAGCGGTGACGCGAGGCTGATCGCCCCCATGACCCCCGTGACCGGCAAGGAGCAGCTGCACGCGGCCATCGAGCGCCTGGCCGCACAGGATTCGACGAACCTGGAGGCAGGGCTGACCACCGGCTACGCCGAGGCATCCCGGACCTTCCGGCCGGTGGCCACCAACCGGGTCATCCTGCTCTCCGACGGCCTGGCCAACACCGGCGACACGAGCTGGCAGGGCATCCTCGACCGGGTCGAGGAGTTCGCCGGCAAGCGGATCACCCTGCTCTGCGTGGGCGTCGGACGTGACTACGGCGATCAGCTGATGGAGCAGCTCGCCGACAACGGCGACGGCGCCGCGGTCTATGTCAGCTCGATCGAGGACGCGCGGAAGGTTTTCGTCGAGCAGCTCGCCGCCAACCTCGACCTGCGGGCCCGCGACGCCAAGGCGCAGGTCGTGTTCAATCCCTCTGCCGTGGAGTCCTACCACCTGATCGGCTATGAGAACCGGCGGATCGCGACCGAGGACTTCCGCGACGACGCCAAGGACGGAGGCGAGATCGGACCGGGTCATTCGGTGACGGCACTGTATGAGGTACGGCTCCGCGGCGGAGCCTCCGGCCAGCTCGCCATGGCCACGGTGCGCTGGCAGGATCCCGACACCCGCGCCCCCGCGGAGACCAGCCGGTCGATGGAGCTGGCCGACCTGGCGGACTCGCCGTGGAGTGGGCCGTCACCGAGATTCCAGGTGGACGTGGTGGCGGCGGCGTTCGCCGAATATCTGCGCACGCGCGAGCCGCTCGCCGGGCTGGGAGCCGAGGAGCTCACCGGGCACGCCACCCGCCTGGCGGACTCCACCGAGGACGCCGCGGTGACCGAGCTGGCCGGACTGATCCCCCGCGCCCTGTCGCTCCGCTAGGCCCGGCCGCTGCCGATGATTACGGACTAGGGCGCGTTGTCCTATACACTGGCGTGGTGCCGCTGGGGCGAGAGTCCGGCGGCATCACGCAACACCTGAGGGGCTATGGCGCAGCTGGTAGCGCGCCTCCATGGCATGGAGGAGGTCTGGGGTTCGAATCCCCATAGCTCCACAGAAAGGCCGTTCTTGAAACGGCCTGAGGGATGTTGACGAGATCCCGTCCGATCGGCTTGATCGGACGGGATCTCGTCGTTTTCGGGTTCATGGAGCTGCTGGGCGGGCGGGAGGAACCCGATCAACCGAGGTCCGCATCGTGCACCAGGATCGCCGCCTGCACTCTGTTGGCCAGGCCCAGCTTGGCGAGCAGTCGGCTGACGTGCGCCTTCACCGTCGCCTCCGTCAGCTTGAGCTCCCGTCCGATCTCCGCGTTCGACAGGCCGCGGGCCAGTGTCCTGATCACGTCCTCCTCTCTTGCGGTCAGCGACGCGAGCCGGTTGCGCGCGGACTCGGCGCGGGAGGGGGTCTTGTCGACGAACGAGGTGATCAGCCGTTTGATGACGGTAGGAGACAACATGGCCTGGCCTGCGGCGACCGTGCGTACGGCGGCGGCCAGCTCCCGGGGCGGGGTGTCCTTGAGCAGGAACCCGACCGCGCCGAGCCGTAGCGCCTCGTGAACGTACTCGTCCAGGTCGAACGTGGTGAGCATGATCAGCTTGGGTGCGTCGGGCGAGGTCAGAATATGTGCCCCGGCGATCAGGCCGTCGGTGCCGGGCATGCGCACGTCCATCAGCACGACCTGGGGTTTGAGCCTGCTGGTGGCGGTGACCGCCTCGTCGCCGTCGCGGGCCTCGCCGACGACCACCATGTCGCCCGCCGCCTCCAGGATCATCCGCAGCCCGGACCTGACCAGCGCCTCGTCATCGGCGATCAGTACGCGGATCATGCCGCCGGGATCCTAGCCACGACCTGGAAGCCGTCCTGGTCCCGTGGGCCGGCCTCCAGCCGACCGCCGACCAACTCGACGCGTTCGCGCAGCCCGACCAGTCCCCAGCCGGAGCCGGGCAGATCACCGCCCGCTCCGGTGGAGAGTTCGTTGCACACGATGACCTCCAGTTCGACGGGCCGGTAGCGGACGAAGACGTCAGTCTCGGCGTTGGGGGCGTGTTTGTGCACGTTGGTCAGCGCCTCCTGGACCACGCGGTAGGCGGTGCGTTCCACTATGGGACTGAGCGTGCGCGCGGCACCCTCGTCGTGGCGGTTGACCACGATGCCCAGCGCGCGGGTCTGGTCGAGCAGCCGGTCGAGGTCGGCCAGCGTGGGTTGCGGGCCGCGTACGGAATCCTGCGATCGCAGCACGCCGAGCACCTCGCGCAGGTTCGTCAGCGCCTCCCTGCCGACGTCGCTGATCAGCGCCGCGGCTTCGGCTGTGCGCTCGTCAGGGGCGCTGACCTCCAGGGCGCCGGCGTGCAGGACCATCAGCGACACCCGGTGCGCGACCACGTCGTGCATCTCTCGTGCGATGCGTGTGCGCTCTTGGCTGCGTGCTTGCTCCGCGCGCAGTATCTGCTCACGCTGCAGCTGTTGCGCCTGCTCGCGCATCGCGTCGAACACCTGCCGCCTGGCGCGGACCCACAGCCCCGCGACCAGGGGCAGCCCGAGCATTGCGCCACCCATGAGGATCGCGTTGGCCGGAGTGCCCACGACCAGTGCCCGGTACCCGCCGCTTCGGTGGGAGATGAGACCGCTGAGCGCGAAGACCGCGATCGCGCCTCCGACGTAGAGCCACAGGTCCCGGCGGCGCAGGTGCGTGCCCGCGTAGTAGGAGGCCGCGACGGCGGCGGGCCACATCACCAGCCATGCGAAGGCGAGGGCGCCCATCGCGGCGAGCGGCCACAGCGAGCGCCTGGCGCAGGCCGCGGCTATTCCCGATGCGGCGGCGACGGCCGCGAGCAAGGGGGCGGGCAGCGTCGACTCGACGCCCACCGAACCGGTCGCCGAAGCCGTGGACAGGAGGAACACCACCGTGCCGAGCGCCCACGGCGTGATCCGCTCGACGATCCCGGCATCGCCGTACGTCATGATCAGAGGCTATAGGGCGATCTGAATGGCATCCCCCTACGAAAGTTGCGGGTGCTGGGTGACTTTCGCCGGGGACGGTACGGTCGGGCCCTGCCGCATGGTGAGGGCATGAGGAAGACAGTCATCGCGAGCGTGCTCGCACTCTCCATGTTCACCACCATCGATATGGAGTCCGCCGCGGCGTCCGCCCCTGTGCCCACCCTGCCCGCGCCGACGGGCGGCCATGCCGCCGGACGGTCGGACATACACCTGATCGACTCCAGCCGCCCCGACCCGTGGGCCACCGGCATGAAGGTGCGCGAGCTGATGGTCTCGGTCTGGTATCCGGCGCGGAGGGCCGTGGGCGAGCCGGCGCCGTACGTCACGCCTCAGGAGTCGGAATCGATCATCAGAGGTGTGCCGCAGCTGAAGGACGTGCCGCCGGACACGCTCGCCAAGACGAAGACGTACGCCCGTGTCGATGCGCCCGCGCTGAGGCGGAAGGGCGGATGGCCATTGGTGGTTCTGTCACCCGGCATGACGTTGCCTCGCGCGACGATGACCTCGCTGGCCGAGGAGTTCGCGAGCAGAGGTTACCTGGTGGCAGGCATCGAGCACACCTACGAGTCGGTGGCCACCACGTTCCCCGACGGCAGGACCGTCACGTTTGAGGCGGGCAAGGGCGGCCAGACTCCGGAGCTGGGGGCGAAGGTCGCCCGGGTCAGAGCCGCCGACACGACGTTCGTGCTGGACCAACTGGAGAAGAGCAAGCGCTGGAACCGGCTGATCGACGAGACCAGGATCGCGATGGTGGGGCATTCGGTCGGCGGTCAGAGTGCCGCACACCTCCTGGCCGCGATTCAGCGGATCAAGGCCGCGGTCAATCTAGATGGCTCCTACAATCCGAGGACGCCGGCGAAGCCGGTCGAAAAGCCGTTCATGATGATCGGCAACCCGAGGCAGGAGCCGAACACCGGCGGGGAGAAGAGCTCCTGGGACCTGTTCTGGCCGCACGTGACCGGTGACTGGAGACGCTGGCTGACCGTGACAGGTGCTGAGCACATGAGCTTCATCGATTACGCGGTACTCCAGCCGCAGCTCGGGCTGCCGAAGTACCCGATCGACGGCGAGCGCTCCATAAAGATCACCCGCGCGTACGTCACCGCCTTCCTCGACCTGCACCTAAAGGGCAGGCGTCAGCCGTTGCTGGACAAGCCGTCGATCGACTATCCCGAGGTGAGGTTCTGGTAGACGGCGGACCGTGCTTGCCACGGTCTCCCCAACGTCCCTGAACCGGGCACCACTTCAGCCGCCGCCCGGCCTCCAGACCGTCCCCGCAAGGCGTCCACCGGGATCGGGGCCCGGCTATTCGCGACAGCGCAGTCCGTCGAGGACGATGTGGAGCAGGCGCGCGGCTCTGGTGTCCCACTCGGCCTGTTCGAGGCGGGTCAGGTAGCCGAGGAGCAGGATGACGTCACGGGCGTCGACGTCGGAACGGATGGTCCCGTTGGCCTTCCCGGCGTCGAGGAGCGTGGTCAGCGTGTCACCGATCGGGCCGAGGCTGTGCGCGGAGAGATCCTGCCACACCGCTGCTTCAACGGCGGCGAACACTCCGCGTTTGATCTGCGCGTACGCGACCACCCGGTCGAACCAGTGGGCCAGCGCGGTGAGCGGCTCGTGTTCGGCGAGCAGTGCCGGGGCTGCCGCCACGAGCTCGCCGACGTCCTCCCGATAGACCTCGGCGAGGAGATCCTCACGGGTCGGAAAGTGGCGGTAGAGGGTGCCCTGGCCGACTCCCGCCTGCTTGGCGATCGCATTGAGTTTGATCTCGTCGTCGTTCGCGATGGCCGCTCGCGCGGCCCGGATGATCCGTGCGCGGTTGCCGGCCGCGTCGGCCCGGCGGCGGGTTGAGTCCATCGCTCCTCTGCTCGTCGAATGGGCTAAGCGGACACGTGTCCGGTACGCTCCTCGTATACGGACACGTGTCCACTTTACCTTGGGGGGATTTTCATGACAGCCATCAGCGGCAAGGTCGTCGCCATCACCGGTGCGAGCAGCGGCATTGGCGAGGCCACCGCGCGCCTGCTCGCCGAGCACGGCGCGGCGGTCGTCCTCGGCGCGCGCCGGGCAGAGCGCCTCGATGACCTCGCCCGGGACATCCGGGACCGCGGCGGGCGTGCCATCTCCTGCGCCACAGACGTCGCACGGCGCGAGGACCTCGAACGGCTCGTCGGCCAGGCCGTGGCGGAGTTCGGCCGGCTGGACGTGCTGGTGAGCAACGCCGGCATCAGCAAGATCGGGCCGGTGTCCGAACTCGACGTGGACGGCTGGTCGGCGATGATCGACGTCAACCTGCGCGGGGTGCTGCACGGGATCGCTGCCGCGCTGCCAGTGTTCCGTCGGCAGGGCCACGGCCACTTGGTGACCACAGTGTCGACGTCCGGCCTGAAGATCGTCCCTACCCAGGCGGTGTACGCCGCGACCAAGAACGCCGTACGGACCCTGCTGGAGGGACTGCGGCAGGAGTCGACCGACGGCGTGTTGCGGACGACGGCGGTGTCGCCGGGTGTAGTCCGCACCGAGCTCGCCGACTCGATCGAAAATCCCCAGGTCCGCGAGCAGATCCGCCGCAACATGGACGAGTTCGCCATCGCTCCGGAAGCCGTCGCCCGCGTCATCGCCTTCGCCATCGAACAGCCCCACGACATTGAAATCGGCGAAATCACCATCCGCCCGACCGTTCAGGGCTGATCAGCGCGAGCCGCCCCCCTGGACCTCGCCGGCCCCTCGCCCCTGGTCACGGACGCCTGCCCTTCGGCTCCGTAGGCGGGAACGGGACCTGGATCACGGAGTTTGATCCAGATCCTCAGTTCGGGCAGCGCCTGTCGATCGCAAGGCCCCGAAATGTTGATGAGAACGGACAGCACCTCCGGGTATGTAGCGCGGGATGGCTTCCACGTCGCGTGCTCTACAAGGTGATGAATGTGGCTGTCCGCTGTGGGAGAAGGGGGAGGAGGCGTGTCAACGCCGGCGCTAGCGTGACGTCATGGCGATAGAGATCGTGCTCGAAACACACTCAATGAGCCAGGACAACGAGCGGGGGATCGCCACGGGGTGGCTGCCCGGATGCCTGTCTGAACGAGGCCGACGCTTGGCCGTGGAACTGGGCGAGCGGCGGCGCAAGGACGGCCTCGCCGCCGTTTTCACCTCTGACCTCACCCGAGCGGTCGAAACTGCTTCCCTGGCGTTCGCCGGCGCCGATATTCCGATCCTGCATGATTGGCGGCTTCGGGAGTGCGACTACGGCGACAACAACGGCATGCTCGCGATTGAGCTGCACCAGAACCGATCTGAGTACCTCGACAAGCCCTATCCAGGGGGAGAAAGCTGGAAACAAGCGGTGCACCGCGTGAGCCGCTTTCTTGGTGATCTGCCCTTGCGATGGTCCGACACCCGGATCCTGGTGATTGGACACGTCGCGACACGGTGGGCGTTCGATCACTTCATCAACGGCATCCCGTTGGAAGAACTGGCGGACGCCGACTTCGGCTGGCAGGAGGGATGGGAGTATCGACTGGCCTGAGGGGCAGCCGGGCCTGTGTCAGTCACTCGCGGGATGCTGCCCGTTGACGCGGGCGCGTGTCTGGGCCAGGCGCCGCTCGGTCAGGAAGGTCACCGTCGCCCCTGACGATGATGAGTCGGCAGCGGTGAACGGTTGGGTGCTGATGATGGAGTCGGTTTCGGCGGCCTTGCGCGCTTCCAGGGCCACGGCATCGGCGGTCGGCGCGCCGGCGCGGATCGCGATGGCCATCCCCGTGACGATGTGCTCGTGGGCCATGTGACGCGCGAGCAGGTGGCGGTGTGCTGTGCGGTTGGCCGGGATCGGAGTCAGCGGTCGGATGGTGGCGGCCTGCCGTGTGCGGGCGGCAGCCGGGAGGCGCTTGCGCCGGCACGGCATGAGAATGGTGTGAATTTTGGTTGCCCGGTAATCGGGAGGGCACTCCGAGACAGTTCTAAGTGTGGACGATCCAGAAGAACGATTCACCAACCTTTATGACCGGCATTACCGGAACGTGCTGGGCTATGCCCTGCTGCGTGCCGAGCCGGCCATGGCGGAGGACCTGACCAGCGAGACCTTTCTGGTCGCCTGGCGGCGTCTGGACGATCTGCCCGATCCACCGTTGCCGTGGTTGCTCGGCGTGACCCGAAACCTGCTGCGCAACCACCGTGTCCGCCGGCTGCGCAGTGACGAATTGATCGCTCGGCTCGCCGGGCTGAGCACCTTCGTCGAGGGCGACGTGGCCGAGCGGGTCGCCAGCCGGCAGGAGGCCCTCGCCGTACTGGCCGGCCTGCGTGAACAGGACGTCGAGGCGGTGGTCCTGGCCAACTGGTACGGCCTCACCCCGGAGGATGCGGCTCAGGTGGCGGGCTGCTCGCCTCGCACGTACAACGTCCGGCTGCATCGTGCACGTCGTCGCCTGGCCGAGGCGCTCAAGCCCTCACCTCGCTTCACCTTTCAGGGACAGGCATGAACGAAAAAGACCCGATCGATGAACTGATCGCCACACTACGCCCGGATGCGCTCACCGAGGACGCCTATCGGCGGCGCCGCTCGGCCGATCTCGCCCGTGCGTTCCAGTCACCTCGTACACCCCAACACTTTCGGAGGTTCTCCATGGCTCAGCGCCGACCACTGCTCGTTATCGCCGCCGCTGCGGTGACGGGGCTCGCCGCCGCGGCGATCGTCGTTCCGCAGCTGGCCTCGGGGGATGCATCGTCCAGCGATCCGGTCACTGCCCAGCAGTCCGGCGTGCGGGCGCCCTCGGTGGACGCCGGGGCGAAGTCCACGACCATCGGTAGCGCCGCGAACACCCGGATGATCCTGCTCGCGGCGGCCAAGGTGGCCGCCGAGGAGCCGATCACGTCGGGCAAGTTCTGGTACTCGCGGGTGCGCACCGGCCAGATGGTCCGTGTCGCCCCGGAGGAGTACAAGGCCAAGATCATGCCACTGATCGATGAGTTGGAGGCCAAGGAGGCGGAGCTGAAGGGCAAGCCCGCCGAGCTGAAGGCCGCCAAGAAGGAGCTCGATGAGAAGATCCGCGCGGTGAAGGAGGCGAGACTGCCGTACACCGCGACCCGTGGCGACACGACCGAGAGCTGGCGATCGCTCAAGGACGCGACCGGCCGCTCGATGACGAACCAGGACGTGAAGATCGAGTTCGCGACTCCCGAGGACGAGGCCAAGTGGAAGCAGGCGGGCTCGCCTCGCCTCTCTGAAAATGACCGGCCGCAGACCAAGGAAGGCGCGCCGGAGACCATCGTCTCGATCGGCAACGACTCCCTCACCTGGTCCAACGTCTCCAAGCTGCCGACCGACAAGGAGGGGCTGAAGGCCAAGCTGAACGATCTGTACGAAAAGCGGAGCGACAAGTCGGGGTCGCGCGCCCTCTACATGTGGGGAACGGGCGCGGACCTGCTGGCCGCGCCGATCACACCGGGCACCAGGGCGGCCCTCTACCAGGTGCTGGCCGATTCCACGTCTGGTCTGAAGTCGCAGACGGGAGTGGCCGACGGCATGGGGCGTACGGGGGTCGCCCTGGAGACGACCGGGCCCAACGACCACGACGAGCCTGACAAGATCACCTACCGTCTGCTCTTCGACGACAAGACCGCCAAGCTCCTGGAGCTCGATGTCATCGAAGAGGGGAACTCGACGCCGCTGCTCCGGCAGACCTACGAGGCCATGGGCTACGTCGACGACCTGGGCGCGAAGCCGGGCCAGTGACCCAGGCCTGACCCTGTAGGCCTCGGACAGGGGCCGATGCCTGCCGGTTCGGTTCTTCCAGCACCCTCATAGCTCTTCCAGCACCCTCAATCGCGGAGACCCCGGTGGAGACCGGGGTCTCCGCTTCTTCGCGTGCCCGGATTCCCGAGGGGCGGTGACCCGGCAGCCCGGTTCGACGCCGTGGTCGTTGATCCCGGCCGGGCCCACCCCGCGCTGCTGCCCATCGGCTCTCGCCCGGTGGCGTATAACCGGGATCATGACAGCGGATACCTTCACGGATTCGACGACATTCCTCACCTCCAGGGGCGCCGCCGAGATCCCTCACCCCGGCGGCACACTCCTGCAGCACCTGCAACGCGTCGCAGCCCAGCTCAAGGCCTGGGGGGCAGACGAAGACGTACAGCTCGCCGGACTATGTCACGCAACCTACGGCACAGACGGCTACGACCGCCGACTCCTCGACCTCACCGATCGAGCCACACTGATCGAGATGATCGGGTCCCGGGCCGAGGCACTGGTATATCTCTACGCCTCTTGCGACCGTACAGCGACCTACCCCGCCCTGCGCTTCGTGGACCGCTTCACGGGCCAACCGATGGATCCCTCCGGCGCCGAGCTGGAGGCATTTCTCCTGATTACGGCTGCGAACGAGATCGACGTCGTTCGGCACAACGCAGACATCCGCGCCAAACACGGGGCCGCGCTGCATGCGTTCTTCGCCCGTAACCGGCACCTGCTGCCACCGATCGCCTGGGAGGCCGCCAAGGAGACCTTCGCGGTCCGCATCGCAAGCCTCGATCACCTGGTTCTGACCGTGGCCGACATCTCCCGGACGATCGACTTCTACCGGGACGCCCTCGGCATGGAGCCGGTGACCTTCGGCGACGGCCGCCACGCGCTCACCTTCGGCCCCAGCAAGATCAACCTGCACCAGGCCGGGCACGAGATCAGGCCGCATGCCCTTCGCCCGGAGCCCGGCAGCGCCGATCTCTGCCTGATCACCAGCTCGCCCCTGCATCAGGTGGCCGCCCATCTGACCGCGGCGGGCGTATCCATCGAAGAGGGGCCAGTCCCGAGAACCGGTGCGCTTGGCCCGATTACCAGCCTGTACATCCGAGACCCGGACCACAACCTCATCGAGATCGCCACCTACGACTGATCCAGCAGTCCTGGTCTCACTTGAGGGACATGAGGGAAACGATCAAACCCGGGCCGGGGAGCGATCTTCTGACTCCTGCTCCTGTGCCAGGCCAGGTCTACTCGTGAACACCTCATAGAGGGGCCGTTCGTGAGGCGGCCTGAGGGAAGTCGACGAGATCCCGTCCGACCGGCTTGATCGGGCGGGATTTCGTCGTTTTCGGGTTCATGGGGCTGCTGGGCGGGCGGGGGAACCCGATACCGCCCAACGCGCCTGGCCGCGGCGGCGGATCTTGGCGCGCGCTCTTGGCCTTCACCCGAGCCTGCCGGGAGGTGGGCAGCGTCCCGTGAACTCGTTTCCTGACTCGTGTGAAAGACGGGTGACACTACTTCCTTGGGAAGGCCCAACCACATGCCGCTCAGTACGACCCTGTCTGACGCCGCCCTGATCGAACGGTCGTGGCGAGATCCCGAGGATTTCGCCTTGCTGTTCGACAGGCATGCAGGACACATCCACCGTTATGTGGCCCGCCGGCTCGGCGACGACACGGCCGACGACGTCGTCTCCGAGACGTTCCTCGCCGCGTTCAGGCCGCGCCGCGACTACGACACCGCCCGTCCGGAGGCCCTCCCCTGGTTGTACGGCTTCGCGACCAACTTCATCCGCCGGCATCAGCGCGCCGAGATACACCGCTATAAGGCGTACTCGAAAATGGGCGTGCTTCCCGACGCCGACGACGCCACGGAACAAGCTCTTGAGCGGGCGAGCGCGCATGCCGTACGCCGCCCTCTCGCTCAGGCGCTCGCCTCACTGAAGGCCCGCGACCGCGACGTCCTCTTACTCGTGGCCTGGGCCGACCTCACCTACGAGGAGGTCGCCAACGCCCTGTCCATCCCGATCGGAACAGTCCGTTCCCGCCTCAACCGCGCGCGGGCCATCGTCCGCAACGCCATCGGCAGCACCGACCCTACGACGGAGCAGACCTCATGAACGACCTGACCGATCTGAACGCGCTGCGCGACCTGTTCGCCGACAAGGCGCACCCCACGGCGGACCGCCTCGCCCCCGCCCGTACCGCCCTCCTGGCCGAAGCCCGCACGAAGCGCCGGCCCCGGGCCCGAAGGGTCGGCCTGCGGCGCCTGATGCTGGCAGGCGGCCTGGTCGCGGCGATGACCGCAGGAGTGATCGCCATCCAGACGTTCAAGCCTGCCGCGCCCGCGAGCGCCGCCGAGGTGCTGAGGCTGGCGGCCGAGGCCGCGATCGCCACCCCGTGGCCGGAACCCCGCGACGACCAGTACCTCTACTATGAGCAGATCGCGGAGTCGCGCCCCGAGAAGGGGGTTCCCGATCCTGGTTCGCGCCGCATCACGGGCGAGTTCTGGGAGTCCGTCGACGGCTCCCGCCCAAGACTCAGCTGGGGCAAGCCGTCGAAGTCCCGCCCCCATCGCGGCCGCGGCGAGTACAAGGAACTCGGGCCCTGGTGCCCCGGCCACGGCCGCCCCACCTACGCCGACCTGCGTGGGTGGCCGACCGACCAGGAGCAGCTCCGGCACAAACTGGCCGAATACGGCAAGGAGATGGTCCTCAAAAAGGACACCGCGACCCAGATCTGGCGCGCCCTCGGCGTCCTCGGCCGCCCGATGCCGCCCAAGCTGCAGGCGGCCATCTTCAAGATCGCCGCGACCCTGCCGGGCATCGAGACGGAAGAGCTCAAGGACGCCACCGGCAAAACGGGCATCGCCGTGACCCGGGTGGACAACCTGGGCCCCGGGGGCACCATCTCCCGCGAATCCTTCATCTTCGACAAGACCTCCTACGTCTTCCTGGGCGGCCAGGAGCTCGTGCCGGGACGAGGGCGTGAACTCTGGTCCGTCACCCGTCCGCAGATCACCGACGAACTCCCGGCCTGGTCCAAGTCCCTGAAGCCGAGAAACTGCGGCTGAGTCTGCGCTCACCGGACGGCAGGCGGGCCGGTGCGGCCCGCCTGCCTGCCGTGATCCAGCAGTCGGGCGGCCGGCGCCGCCCCCAGCAGCTGAGCCGGCCCGCCGTGTCCGCAGGTCATAGGCGGGTTCGTTGGATTTTCGGCCAAGACTACGGGCACCCCGTGTGGCGCGGACCGCTCACCCGTCGAGGAGCAACGTAGCGGCCGCGTTGAGCGTCATGGAGATACCGATGCCGCCGAGGGCCCAGCCCAGTGCCTTCGCGCTGTTCCTGGTCAACCAGTCGTTGGCCCGCTGTAGCAGGGGGTCCGCTCTGTGGTGGGCGACGAACCGGGCGACGGCCAGCACGATGGCCGGGAGGGTCATCACGACGCAGTATCCGGCGAGGGCGGCGCCGGTGAGCTGCCAGCCCAGGTCGGCGTTGACCATCAATCCCACCGCGGCGAGGTAAGGCAGCATCGTGGCCACTTCGAGAGACGCGGCCAGCAGGGCCAGGCCCATCAGGCTGCCGACGCTGCCTGATCCGGACATCGCCTTGGCCCGCCAGTGCCGGATCTTGCCCGGCTGCCCACCCTGCCGCCGGACCCGTGCCTCCAGCCGGTAGCTCGCGGCGATGATGAGGGCCCCCAGAACGAGTTGCCCGATCTTCAGGGCGAGTGTGGGTATGCCCGCAACGGCTGCGCGCAAGGCTTCCAGCGCGGCGTCGGCGCCCAGGGTCAGCAGGATCCCGACGCAGAAGTAGAACACGGCCACCGTGGCCAGGTAGGCGGCGATCCGGCCTATGCGTAGCCGTCCAGGCGTCAGCAGTAGCCAGATCGGGATCAGCAGGGTACCGAAGCTGGTGCTGTCGACCAGGCTGAGTCCGACCAGCGCCAGCGCGAGCGTCACGGTCATGCGGCCGCTCCGCCGCCGAACAGCCGGTCAACGTACGTGCCCAGCGCCGCCCTTATCTCCGCTGCCCCATAACCCTTGCCCGTCGCCGCATGATGCAGGCTCAGCCCATCCACGAATGCCACCAGCGCCATGGCCTCAGCCGCGGCGTCGGCCTCGGGTGCGAGATCGCCCGCGCGTTGCGCACCCTCCAGTGCCTCCTGCACACCATCGATCAGCCCGTGGGTCGCGGCCTTGTGGATGGCCGCCATCTTCGAGTCGGTGAGCGATGCCTGGATGAACGCCAGCCAGACGCGCAACTCCTTCTCCCGCTCCGCATCCAGCGGCAGGACCGTCTCCAGCAGCCGCACCACGACCTCGCGGATCGGTGGGACGATCGGCACCTCCCGCACTCGCTCCTCGGCGCGCTGGTACACGTACTCGACGCCGAACCTGAGCAACTCGTCCTTGGTGCGGAAGTAGCGCTGCACCAGCCCTACCGACGTACCGGCGACCTGCGCGACGTCGGCCAGGGTGGTCCGTGCCAACCCCCGCTCGGCCACGGTGCTCAACAGCGCCTCGGCTATCTGTGTGCGGCGTACATCCGGCTCAGCATGTCTTGTCACATTAAAATAATACCAACATATTTTTCGGATGAACGCCGTACCCCGGTTTGTCATGCCCAGCACCCGCAACGGCGTCAGCGGGTCACCCGCGTCGGCACCGAGGCCACCGGCCGCACCTACGTGGAACCGAGCGAACAGGACGGGATCCCGTCTGATCTTGATGATCGGGCGGGATCCCGTCGTTTCAGGGGCCGTCAGCCGGTTGTGCAGGCGGGCTGCGGCCTGTGGCATGGATGGGGCGGAAGGCTCGGGCGCTCATCGGGCTTGCCGCCCCGAGCCTGGGGCAGGTTTCGCGACTTCTTCAACGGCCGATCGGCAGGTGAGCCGTGCTTCAACCGCAGTGTTCGAAGGGGCTGGTGTACGAGCTACTGCCGATCGAGCCGCCCCACCTGACGCATTGCCGGGCCGCGTCGCGCCTGACAGGCCCCGCGTAGTAGTCGTAGCTGCCCGAGTCGGTCGTCCTGGTTTCCCCTTGCGGCTCCAGGAAGGCCGACATCGGCGACGGTGAGCCGACGTTCGTCGTCTTCAGTGTCACGACGCAGTTGTAGCCGTTGCCCGAGTTGTAAAGCAGGTAGGTGCGGCCACCGGTGAGGCCGACTGAGTCGATGACCGTGTAACCGCTGCCGCAGACCCCCTCGGGGGTGTAGGGGTTGCCGCTACAGGTGTTGCTGCTCGTAATGGCCTTCTTCTCGCCCAAGGACACGGTCACGCCGTCCACGGTCGGGCTGGTGTCCACCGCGCCGGTGGAGGTCCGCTGCTCGTAATGCAGGTGCGGAGCGGTGGAGCCGCCCGTCGAGCCGACGGTTCCGATCGCGGTGCCCTGGCCGACGCTCATGGAGCTGCCGGCCGACCTCACCATGGTCGCGAGGTGGGCATAGCGGGTTCTGGTGCCGTCACCGTGACGGACCTCCACCCATTTGCCGTAACTGGTACTTCCCGCGTCGTTGAAGTACGCGGTGCCCGAAGCGGTGGCACGCACCGTTTCGCCGTCGACGTCATCGCTTCCGTAGTCCTGCCAGTCGATGGCACCCGACGGGCTGTGGCCCGGGTACCAGTTGTTGGCGTAGAAGGTCTTCCCGCAGTTGAACGGGCTCTTGTGGGACGTGGCCAGGAGATCGGGGCTCTGCGCTGAGGCGGGCTGGGGGAGCAGCGCCGCCGCGAGAGTGACCAAGAGGGCAGGGATCGCGAATCTGAGGGTCTTAGGCCAGGCCGGCCTGCCGGTTG
Organism: Streptosporangium sp. NPDC000396; assembly: GCF_042898655.1. Lineage (NCBI taxonomy): Bacteria > Bacillati > Actinomycetota > Actinomycetes > Streptosporangiales > Streptosporangiaceae > Streptosporangium > Streptosporangium sp. NPDC000396. Next base: position 191,972 of record NZ_JBIAZA010000011.1, on the reverse strand, counting down.
TGGGCATGCTCACCTCTCCGAACGGGGGGGTAAAGAGGGATACGGTTAGGCGCCCAGGTCCTTGAGGTCGACGAGTCCCATGACGACAGGGCTATGCCGGCGGCACGGTGATCAACTTTGATGGGAGGGGAAGGCCGTCGTCAGGGAAGTCGTCAGGGAACATGTCGACATCTCACCGCCTGTGGGAATGACGGGTCGATCGTGAACATATCCCTGAAAGTTCTCTTCATCAATCTCGCGGACATGAAATTTTGCGGCTCTCCGAGCCCCGCGTCGAGGTCGAACCGGCCGGCCCGCGCGCGACGGTGTCATGGGCGCCGCGGTCGGCCGGCAGCCAGGTGACCGGTTGAGCGACAGGAGGTGAGATCGCCCTCGGCCGTCGATGCGGATGGCCGCCCGGCCGGTTGGAATTCCGAAACATTTCGGGGTGCCCGTGTCCGGATCCGGGCCGCTGGTTCGTCATTGTGGTGAGTCCCACGACACCGAGGAGTGAAGATGAAGTACATGATGTTCGTGTGCACCGATGCCGAGCCCGACACCGATCCGGCCGCCGAGCCCGACATCGAGGCGTGGGTGTCGGAGAACGACGCGCGTGGCCGCCGTCTGGAGGGCAGCGTGCTGGCGCCGACGGCCGCGGCCACGACGGTCCGGGTCCGCAACGGCCGGTTGCTGGTCTCGGATGGTCCGTTCACGGAGACCAAGGAGGTGATCGTGGGTTACGACCTGCTGGAGTGCGCCGACCTTGACGAGGCGATCGAGGTGGCCCGCGCTCACCCGATGGCTCGAAGAGGACGACTGGAGCTGCGTCCGCTGGTGGACCTGGACGGCTGACGGCGTGACTGATCCGCTCGCGGCCGCGACGGCCGATGCCGTCGCGGCCGCGAGCGCGGATGCGTACACGAGGATCGTCGCCACGCTGATTCGCGTCACCGGCGACTGGACGCTGGCCGAAGACTGCGCCCAGGAGGCGCTGACGCTCGCCCTGCAGCGGTGGCCTCGCGAGGGCGTTCCGGGCAACCCGGGCGGCTGGCTGATGACGGTGGCTCGCAACCGCGCGATCGACGTGCTGCGCCGCGCGTCGGTCGAACGCCGCAAGCTGGCCGAGCTGGCGGCGCTCGCGCTCGCCGATCCGAGCCCGGCCCCGGCGGAGGAGGTCGCGGACGACCGGCTGCGGCTCATCTTCACCTGCTGCCACCCCGCGCTCGCCCTGGAGGCGCGCGTGGCGCTGACACTGCGAACGATCTGCGGGGTGTCCACCGCCGACATCGCGCGGGCCTTCCTGGTCAGTGAGCCGGCCATGACCCGGCGTCTGACCCGGGCCAAGACGAAGATCGCTGATGCGGGCATCCCGTATCGGGTCCCGACCGGCGCGGCGCTCACCGAACGGCTCCCCGGTGTTCTGGCGGTTCTTTATTTGCTGTTCACCCACGGCTACAACGCCGACGGCCGGCCCGCGTTCGCTGACGAGGCGATCCGCCTGGCCCGGCTCCTCCGGCGGCTCATGCCCGATCAGGGCGAGGTGTCCGCGCTGCTGGCGCTGTTCCTGTTCCAGCACTCCCGGCGCGACGCCCGCCGCGACCGGCACGGCAACCTGCTCGCCCTGGACAAACAGGACCGGCTCCGCTGGGACCACGCCGCGATCGCCGAGGGTGTGCGCATCCTCGCCGGGACACCGGAGGACGGCCCGTACGCGTTGCAGGCCCGGATCGCCGCCTGCCACGCCACCGCCGCCTCCGCCGACGACACCGCCTGGCCGGCGATCGCCACGTGGTACGACCGGCTCGCCCGGATCCAGCCCTCACCGGTGATCGAGCTGAACCGTGCCGTGGCGCACGGCTACGCGTACGGGCCGGCGGTCGGGCTGGCCCTGCTCGCCCAGGCCCGCGCCGGCGGCGCGCTGGACGACTACCCGCTTGCCGTCGCCGTGGAAGCCGATCTCACCGCCCGCCATGGCGACCGCGCCCGGGCCGCCTCCCTGTTCCGGCGGGCCGCGGCCGTCGCCCACACCGAATCCGAACGCCGGGCGCTGCTCGACCGCGCCGGCGAGCTGCTTCGCGTGGACGACCGGGCGATCGAGCTGGGGATCCGGCGCGGCTGAGCACCCGCTCGTGCTCTCGGTGATAACCGCGCCGCCTTGCAGCGGGGTTGCACGGATCGCTTGCGGGACTTGCCCGGTCCCAACTTGCTCGATTCCAACCTGCCCGGTCCCAACCTGCCCGGTCCCAACCTGCCCGGTCCCAAGGACGGCGGGACACGGTTGCCGACGGCGACGGGCGGGCTGTCGGCGTGAGGGTCGTGCCGGGTCAGGGGAGCGAGGCGGGCAGGCCGAAGGAAGCGAAGTGGTCGGGGCCGATGAACGAGGTGATCTCGGCGATCCGCTCGCCGCGCAGGGTCAGCACGGTGATCGACCAGCTGAGGTGCGCGCCGGCGTCGTCGTTCCAGAGGTAGAGGGCCACGGCGGGCTGGCCGTTCGCGCTGGTCGGGAGGTGACGCCAGCTTCCGCAGCTGGTCAGCGGGATCCGCACGGCGAAGTCGGTGACGGCCTCAAGGCCGTGGTACCAGTGCGCCAGCGGCGGCATCGACCAGGTGACGTCCTCGGTCAGCAGCGCGACCAGGGCGTCGGCGTCGCCGCGTTCCAGTGCGGCGGAGTACACGGCGACGATCTCCCGCACCCGGGCGTCGTCGATCCCCCGCAGCGTCTGCTGCTGGGTGCGAGGGGGAACCTTCTCCGCGACGATCCTGCGGGCCCGCGCCAGGGCGGAGTTCACCGACGCGGTCGTCGTGTTCATCATGGCGGCGATCTCGGCGGCGGAGAAGCCGAGGACCTCGAAGAGCAGCAGCGCCGCCCGCTGGTTGCCCGGGAGGTGCTGCAGGGCGGCGACGAAGGCGAGTTCGACGGCCTCGCGCTGCTCATAGCGCGCGTCCGGGCCGGTCGGCCCGTCGCCGAGACCGGCGTCGGGATAGGGGCCCAGCCAGGCGACGTCGGTCAGCGGGATGTCGCCGGCCACGGCGCGGTCGCTGGAGGGGCCGAGGTCGACGGGCAGGGCCCGTCTGCCCCGGGTCTCGACGACGTCCAGGCATGCGCGAGTGGCCACGGTGTACAGCCACGAGCGCAGCGAGCCACGGCCCTCGAAGCGCGTGAGCCCCCGCCATGCCCGCAGCAGGGCGTCCTGCAGGGCGTCGTCGGCGTCGTGGGCCGAGCCGAGCATCCGGTAGCAGTGAGCGTGCAGTTCCCGGCGCAGCGGCTCCACGAGGCGGGTGAACGCGGCGTCGTCCCCGTCGCGCGCCCGGACCAGATCGAGATCCTCTAGACCCTCTGCTGCCCTGTCGACAGTCCGCAAAAAAATTTCGCTCACGAGCGATGATTCTGCCCCACGACGGGAGTCTCTACTTCGATCAAACATTCGATCAAGTGCCGCAGTACTGTTACGGGAGATTCCCATGAACCACACGACGACCGTCACCACCGGGTCCCTCAAGGTCCCCGACGCCACGCTGCACTACGAGGTGCGGGGCCAGGGCCCCCTCGTGGTGCTCGTCGGCGCTCCGATGGACGCCACGTTCTTCGCACCGCTGGCCGACCTGCTCGCCGCCGACCACACCGTGCTCACCACCGACCCGCGGGGCATCAATCGCAGCCCGGTCGACGACCCCGGCCAGGATTCGACCCCGCAGCTGCGTGCCGACGACCTCTCCCGGCTGCTGACCCACCTCGACGCGGGCCCGGCCGTGCTCTTCGGCTCCAGCGGTGGAGCCGTCAGCGGGCTGGCGCTCGCCATCGCCCACCCCGAGCAGGTCCACACCGTGATCGCCCACGAGCCCCCGCTGGATGAGCTGCTTGAGGACCGCGAGCGGCTCCACGCCGCGACCGAGGACATCATCGCCACCTACCTCGCCGGTGACGTCATGGGAGCCTGGGCGAAGTTCATGGTCCAGGCCAATATCACCATGCCGGAGGGCGCGATGGAGGCGATGTTCGGGGGCGAGCGTGACCCGCGGGTGGTCGCGGACGAACAGCGTTGGTTCGCGCACGAGCTGCGCGCGACCGTCCGCTGGCGGCCCGACCTCCCCGCCCTGAGCTCGGTGGGGACCCGCATCGTGGTCGGCATCGGTGAGGACTCGGCCGGGCAGCTCTGCGACCGCGCGTCGAAGGCGCTCGCCGCGGCGCTCGGCATCGAGCCCACGATGTTCCCCGGCGGTCACATCGGCTTCGTCGAGGATCCCGCCCGGTTCGCGACCCGGCTGCGGGCCTTCCTGCCCGGGAACTGAGCGACGGCACCGCGAGCGCGCTCGGAGGCGGCGGCGGGCTCAGCCGAGCTCGTAGTCGAGGTGGAAGGAGTGGTCGCCGTTGTCGTTGACGATCTGGCCCCCTCCCTGGATGCCGAGGAGTTCGCCGGTGCCGGAGTCGGGGAGGATCGTCCAGCTCAAGGACGATTCTCCGGCGTGGCTGGTGGCGGTGTGGTGGAGGACGAACGTGCCCTTGCGCCCGTGTACGGTGCCGGTGAAGCGCTCGAAGCCGCAGTAGGCCGCCGAGTCCTCGACCTGGGCTATCGCGGTGATGATGTCGGTGGTGCTGGTGCCGAGCAGGTCGCCGTCGAACGTCTTGGTCGCGTGGACATGGGAGAGCGCGGCGCCCTCGGCCTCGTCGTAGGGCTGCGGCTCCCAGGTGTCGATGGTGAAGGTGCCGTTGGCGCGAGGCATGGAGATCTCCTTGATCGATGAGTTGGGCTCCAGGCTCGCACCCATACCTGTCACCTGCTGTCAGCTATGGCCTCGATCTCGGCGGGGGTGCCCGTCATGATCGTGCGGACGTGCTCGGTGACGAGTTCCACCGGCCAGTCCCACCAGGCGGCCCGGAGCATCCGCTCGACGTCGGCATCCTCGAAGCGGCGCTTCACGACCCGGCCGGGGTTGCCTCCGACGACGCTGTACGGCGGGACGTCGGAGGTGACCACGGCGCCGGTCGCGATGACGGCCCCGTCGCCGATGCGGACTCCGGGCATGACCAGCGTGTTGTAGCCGAACCAGACGTCGTTGCCGACGACGGTGTCGCCCCGGGTGGGCATGGCCGTCATGATGTCGAGGGTCCGCTCCGTCCATTCTCCACCGAAGATCGTGAACGGGAAGGTGGACACCCCCATGGTCGGGTGGTTGGCCCCGGCCATGATGAAGCGCGTTCCGGTGGCGATCGCGCAGTACTTGCCGATGATCAGTTTTTCGGGGCCGTAGCCGTACAGGACGTTGCGCTGCTCGAACTCCGTGGCGTGCTCGGGGTCGTCGTAGTAGGTGTAGTCGCCCACCTGGATTCTGGGGTCCTTGACCAGGGGCTTGAGCTGGACCACCCGATGGTGGCCGGGCAGCGGGTGCAGGGAGTCGGGGCTGGGGATGGTGGTCATAGGATGCCTTTCGCTCATAAAGCGATTCAAGTCGCATTATGATGAGCATGACAGACCGTTAGTTACTAAAGCAACTGGAGTCGACTTTGGCGGAGCCCCTCAGGCGGCCCGGTGGGCGCAGTGCCCGGGTCCGGACGGCCGCACTCGACGCGACCCTGGCCGAGCTGGCGGACAGGGGCTATGACGAGTTGACCGTGGAGGCCGTCGCGACCCGGTCGGGTGTCCACAAGGCCACGCTGTACCGCAGGTGGGGCGGGGTGGACGGGCTCATCGCCGATGTGCTCTCCCGTTCCGCCGAGCAGCCTTGGCAGGTGCCCGAGACCGGGTCGCTCCGCGGCGATCTGCACGCGATCACCCGGGCCGTCTACACCGGTTTCGCCGACCCTCAAGAGGGCGCCGCACCCCGGGCCTTGATCGTCGCCGCGCTTCGCTCGCCCCAGGCCGCCGGGGCGCTCACCCGGTTCTTCGAAGCCCGCCAGGTGTCGGCCGCCGAGGTGGTGGTCCGGGCGGTGGCACGGGGGGAACTGCCGGAGGGCACCGACGCGGTCGACGTCGTGCGGACCGCCTGCGCGCCGCTGTACTACCGGTTGTTCGTCACCGGCGAGCCCTTCGACGAGACCGCGGCGCATCGGGCCGCGGAGACCGCGCTGGCCGCGGCCCGGGCCGGGGTGTTCGTCTCACCCGCACGGCCCCCGGAACACGACACCCGCCCCTGAAACGCCGCGAGCCGTACGGAAGACCATCCCGTACGGCTCGCCTCATGCGATCGGATCAGCGCGCGGTGACCTCGGCGAAGTGACAGGCCACGGGGTGGCCGTTACCGCGGTCGACGAGCAGGGGCTCCTCGGTGGCGCAGATGTCCTGGGCCTTCCAGCAGCGGGTGCGGAAGCGGCAGCCGCTCGGCGGGTCCAGCGGGCTCGGCACGTCGCCGGTGAGGATGACACGCTCCCTGGCGCGCTCCTCCTTCGGGTTGGCCATGGGAGCCGCCGACAGCAACGCCTGGGTGTAAGGGTGGGCGGGGCGGTCATAGAGGTCGTCCCTGGGGCCGGTCTCGATGACCTTGCCCAGATACATCACCGCGACCCGGTCGGAGATGTGGCGGACCACCGACAGGTCGTGCGCGATGAAGATGTAGGCGAGTCCCAGGGACTCCTGCAGGTCCTCCAGCAGGTTCACCACGCCCGCCTGGACCGACACGTCCAGCGCGGAGACCGGCTCGTCGAGCACCAGCAGCTTCGGCTCCAGGGCCAGGGCCCTGGCGATGCCGACGCGCTGGCGCTGGCCGCCGGAGAACTCGTGCGGATAGCGGTTGCCGTGCTCGGGGCTCAGGCCGACCAGCCGCAGCAGCTCGGCCACCCGGTCCGGTCCGCCGTCCTTCCACCGCTCGTGGACCTTCAGCGGCTCGGCGATGATGTCGTTGACGGGCATCTTCGGGTTGAGCGACGCGTAGGGGTCCTGGAAGACGATCTGCATGTCGCGCCGTACGGGCTGCATCTGCTTGTACGACAGCGTGGTCAGTTCCTGGCCCTGGAACCGCACCGAGCCCGAGGTGGGCTTGTGTAGCTGCAGGATCGCCCGGCCCGTCGTCGACTTGCCGCAGCCGGACTCGCCCACCACGCCGAGGGTCTCACGCTCGTCCACGTGCATGGACACCCCGCTGACGGCCTGGACGTGGGCCACCACCCGGCGCAGGAAACCACCGCCCCGGACCGGGAAGTTCATCACCAGGTCCTTGACCTCAAGCAGGTGGTCGCCGCCGGCCGATTCCTGGTGCGGAGCGGGCGTCTGCTCGGTCTTCACGCTCATGCCAGGGTCTCGCTCTCGGTGCGGAAGAACACGGTCGGGTCCTCGACCGCGGCCAGCCGGTCCCAGTGGTGGCAGGCCGCGAAGTGCCCGCCGCTGTCGGTCTCGGTCAGCTCCGGCTCGGCCGTCCTGCACTTGTCGTCGGCCAGCGGGCAGCGCGGCGAGAAGGGACAGCCGGTCGGCAGGTTGATCAGTGACGGGGGAGTGCCCTTGATCGGGCGGAGCCGGCTGCCGGTGGTCTCCAGGGACGGGATGGAGCCGAGCAGGCCCGCCGTGTACGGCATGCGGGGCTCCTCGAACACCGGGTCGGTGTCGCCGACCTCGACCGGACGCCCGGCGTACATGACCAGCACCCGATGGGCCATGCCCGCGATGACGCCCAGGTCGTGGGTGATGAGCACGATCGCCGCGTTGACCGCGTCCTTGACCTCCAGGAGCTTCTCCAGGATCTGCGCCTGGACGGTCACGTCGAGGGCCGTGGTCGGCTCGTCGGCGATGATGATGTCCGGGTTGTTGATGACCGCCATGGCGATCATCGCGCGCTGGCGCATACCGCCGGAGAACTCGTGCGGGTAGCTGCGCAGCCGGGCCTCGGCCTGCGGGATGCCGACGAGGTCGAGCATCTCCTTGGCGCGGGCCAGCGCGGCCTTGCGCGGAATCAGCTCGTGCGCGAGCACCGCCTCGGCGAGCTGGTCGCCGACCGTGTGCACCGGGTTCAGCGCGGTCATCGGGTCCTGGAAGACCATCGCGATCTTGCGGCCGCGCAGGCTCCGCTGCTTGCGCGCGGACATCTTCAGCATGTCGTCGCCGCGGAAGAGAATCTGACCCTTGATCCGGGCGCTCTTGGGCAGAAGGCCCATGACGGCCAGGGAGGAGACCGACTTGCCGGAGCCGGACTCGCCGACGATGCCCAGCACCTCGCGCTCGCGCAGGCTGTAGGAGACGCCCCGGACCGCGTGGACGACGCCGTCCTCGGTCGGGAACTCCACGGTCAGGTTGTCGACCTTGAGGATCTCCTCCTCGGAGGGCGGCCGGACGGTGTCCAGCGTCAGGCCGACGTGCACCTCCCCGGCGGCGTCTCGCTGGTTGGGAGCGATGTCATAGGTGTGCACGTCGCCCTTGCGGGGCTCGATCGGCACGTTAGGAGTCGTCATTAGGCACGCACCCGGGTCTGTCGGGGGTCGAAGGCGTCACGCAGGCCGTCGCCGATGAAGTTGATCGACAGCGCGATGGCGATGATGAACATGCCGGGCCACCAGAACAGCCAGGGGCGGACCACCATCGCGCTCCGGTAGCGGCTGATCAGCTGGCCCAGAGAGGTGTCCGGGGCCTGGATGCCGAGGCCGAGGAACGACAGAGCCGACTCCAGCAGCACCGCGCTGGCGATGCCCAGGGTCGCGCTGACGATGATCACGCCGACGGTGTTCGGCAGGATGTGCCGGAAGATGATCCGGCTCGGGGCGGTGCCGATCGCGCGGGCGGCCTCGACGAACTCCTTCTCGCGCAGAGAGAGGAACTCGCCGCGGACCAGACGGCCCAGAGTCGGCCAGGTCACTATGCCCAGGAAGGCGCCGAGGACGAAGACGCCGCTGTCGCCCATCATCCGGCCGACGACGGCGGCGATGATGAGGACCGGGATGGTGATCATCACGTCGGTGAGGCGCATCAGCACGGCCTCGATCCGGCCGCGGAAGTAACCGGCCACCGCGCCGACGATGGTGCCGAGGACGGTCGCGACGATGCCGACGACGAACGCGATGATGATCGACTGCTGGGCGCCGCGCATGGTCAGCGCGAAGTAGTCGATGCCGATGTCGTCCTGGCCGAACGGGTGCTCGCCGAGGTGGATGCCGGAACCGCCGAGGAACTCGGGGATCAGGCTGAGGGTCGGCCGGCCCCGGTTCACCAGCGCGCCGGTGTCGAGGTAGGTCTTGTCCCACCAGCCGGGGATGCCGGCGAAGCCGATGGAGGTGAACGCCAGGAGGAAGATGAGCCCGAAGATGATCATCCCGGCCAGCGCGGCGCGGTGCCGGAAGAAGCGGCGGCGGACCATCTGACCCTGGGTGCGGGCGACGATCGCCATGCCCTGCGCATCGGATGAGGTGTCAGGCGCCGGTGCCTGCGCATTGAGCGTCATGAGTGGTTCTCCGATTTCAGGACAGCCGGATGCGCGGGTCGAGGTACGCGTAGAGGATGTCGGCGATCATGTTGAAGACGACGATCGCGGTCCCGGTGACGATGAAGAACGCCATGACCGGGGCGGGGTCCACCTGCCTGAGGCCGTTGATGAACAGGTTACCCATGCCCTGCCAGCCGAAGACGTTCTCGGTGACCACGGCACCGCCGATGACGCCGGCGAAGTCGAAGGCCATCAGGGTGGTGATGGGGATGAGCCCGTTGCGGAAGGCGTGCTTGATCACGACGGTCCGCTCCGGCAGGCCCTTGGCGCGAGCCGTACGGACGTAGTCCTGGTTCATGACCTCCAGCATGCTGGCCCGGCTGTAGCGCGTGTAGGTCGCCAGCGAGATCAGGATGAGCGCCAAGCTCGGCAGCAGCAGGTGACCGGCCGAGTCCAGGTTCAGCTGCCAGAAGTCGCCCGCGAAGTTGGGGGTGCGCGCGCCGATCGTCGAGATCGGGCGGCCGCGGACCACGTGGCTGTAGGAGTCGAAGGCCTGGAGCATGTGGTCCACGAAGATGAGGGTGCCGGTGAACAGCCCGGTCAGCACCGAGGCGGTGATCGCCTGGCGGCGCTGGATGCCGCCGAAGGCGTAGCCGAGGCCGACGCAGACCGCGACCGTCAGCAGGGCGAGACCGATGATCTCCACCCAGGTGGGGTCGACCAGCACCGGCGCGAGCACCTGGGAGGCCAGTGCGCCGACCAGAGTGGCGCCGAGGGCGGCGTAGAGCGGCCCGAGCTGCCGCAGCCCGGCGGACAGGGCGGTGATACCCACCGCCGCCGCGGCCGACATGGCCAGGACGAGGGGGAGGCCGAAGCCGGGGTCGGCGAACCAGCGGGTCACCGAGAGCAGGGTGAAGAGCACGCCGCTGATCGCGGCGCCGACGGCGAAGGAGAGAAGCCGCCGCTTGCGATCGCCCACGGTGAGCGCGCCGAATATCAGGCCGCCGAGTAGTGTCAGGCCGCCGAGGACGGTGGGCGGGATGCTGGGATCCTTCAGCCAGTTGTTGAACTCGATGGCCATGTACTGCTTGAGCATCACCGCGATCCAGAAGAGCGGCAGGGAGAAGCAGACGAAGGCGGCGAAGGTGACGGTGTAGTCGAAACCGCTGTACTGGCGGAGCGCCGAGACGATACCGGTGACGATGCCGACGATGATCGCCATCACGGTGGCGGCGAGCACCAGCTGGAGGGTGGCGGACAGGGCGTTGCCGAGAAGGGGGGCGATTTCCTGCCCGTCGCGGTTGACACCGAGCTCGCCCTGGACGAGGCGGCCGAGCCAGCCTATGTAGCGAATGGGGATCGGGACGTCGAGTTCCATTCGCTCGATGCGGCCGGCGATCTTGAGAGCCTTGTTGGGGCTGTTGTCCTGGCGGAGGTCTTCCAACGGGTCGCCCGAGAGCGCCGTCAGCACGTAAATGATGAAAGTGGCCGCCAGGAGGACGAAAAACGAGATGACCAGTCTCCGCGCGATGAAGACGAGCATTTCGTCACCTCCTGCTCATTCGAAAGGGACTACAGGTGCGGGTCAGGGCCGGACCCGGAGGATGGTGCTCCTCCGGGCCCGGCCCTGGGGTGGTTGGTGTTCCATCAACCGCACGCGACGGTCAGGGGAACGGACCTTAGAACGAGCGGGTTACGCGAGGCTCCACTTGTCCATGTTCCAGGTGATGGTCGACTGCGCGGGGTTCGGGACGACGTTCTGGACCGCCTCGTCCCAAGCGCTGAGGCCCGGGTGCTGGAAGACCGGAATCGTGGCGAGGTCCTCCCAGAGGATCTTCTCGATCTCACCGATGATCGGGTCCTGCGCGGCGATGTCCACGGTCGCGTTCAGCTTCTTGATGAGCTCGTCGACCTTCTTGTTGGAGTAGCAGCCGTTGTTGTTCCCCTTGTTCTCGCCGTCACACTTCTTCGGCGTGGTGTAGGTGGAGGCCCAGCCGCTGACCAGGGAGGAGCCCGCCCAGGCGAACAGCGCCACGTCGTAGCCGTTGGAGGGCATCACGGTGCCGAAGAAGTCCTCGGAGCCCTTGTCGACGATCTTGAAGCCGGCCTTGTTGCAGGAGTCCTGGATGAGCTGCACGGCGGCGCTGCGGCGCGGGTTCGGGGTCTGGTAGCCGATCTTGATCTCGACACCGGTCTTGCCGGCCTTCTCCACGAGCGCCTTGGCGCCCTCGATGTCCTGCTGGGCGTAGGCGCTGCCGCCGCCGCCGCTGGCCGCGACGACCGTGGCGTGGTTGGCCTGGAACGGAGCCACGTTGCGGATCTCCAGGACCTTGGCCTCCGGCGCGACGGGCTTGATCAGGTTGTCGACGATGAGCTGCCGGGGCACGCACTTGGCGAAGGCCTCACGCAGGGTCTTGTCCTTGAACGGGCTGGAGTCGACGTTGAAGTCCAGGTGCTCGTAGGTGTACTGGTCGGCGATGTCGACCTTGACGCCTTCGATGGCCTTGAGCTGGTTGACCACGTCGGGGCCGGGCTGCGGCTCGACGATCTGGACCTCACGGTTCTGCAGGGCCTGGGCCTGCTCGTCAAGGGTGATGAAGCGCTCGACGACGGTCGGGGTCGCGGCCGGGGTGCCCCACCACTTGTCGTTGGCCACGAAGGTCAGCGACTGGCCGGCGTCCATCTTGGAGAGCTTGTACGGGCCGGAGGACGGGATCAGCTCCTCGGCGGGCAGCTTGCCCTCGGAGACCCAGCCGTTGTTGAAGAACTTGATGCTCTTGGCGAGCTTCTTGGCGTCGGTGGCCTTGACCGCCGCGATGAAGTCCTCCTCGGACAGGCCGTCCTGCTTGGCGACCACGTGAGCCGGCAGGAACTCGGTCGCGCCCGGGCCGTTGGCGACCCAGTCGGCGAACGGCTTGCTGTAGACGAGGGTGAACTTCTTGCCACCCTTGTCGCAGTCGGGGACCTTGGTGTCCTGGATGCCGCTGTTGTCGGAGGCGGAGAAGCCCTTGATCTTGCCGGACTTCCAGCCCCACCACAGCATGACGTCGTCACAGTCGATCGGGGTGCCGTCCGACCAGACCGCCTTGTCGTTGATCGTGTATTCGACGGTCAGCGGGTTGTCGGAGGTCTTCTCGTAGCTGCCGAAGTCCTTGTCCGGGGTGATGGCGCCCTTGTCGCCGTAGAACCAGAAGCCCGTCAGGACCCGCTGGAGAGGGCCGGCGTTACGTGTGGCGTTCTCGGCGACGGTGTTGTTGTTGTAGGAGTGGAACTCCTGCTCGTACGCATAGGTGATGGTCTGAGCCGCCGGAGCCGAGGCAGAGGCCGAGCCCGAAGCCGCGGGCTTGGTCGTCGAGTCGTTACCTGCACAGGCGCTCAGCAGGAGTGCACCTCCCGCCACCGCTGCTAGAAACTTGGCAGATGTCCGCGCATGGAACACGGCAGCACTCCTTATTATCGTCCGGTCTGTGATCAGCCGCCACATTGGTTCGAACAAAGCTGAGCACCGTGACTCTCTCTCGGACAAGTGGGGCGACTTGGGTGTTGCAGACCTGAGACCGGCACCGTCCCAAGCTGTAACAAAGTCGGGCGCAAAGAACGAAACTCCTCAATTGGTGAGGATAGGGAAAACATAGCCTTTGCCCGAATGGTCCCAGTATGTGGGATGACTCAGCGTCACCGAGAGGATTGCCGGGGGAGCCGCTTGATGATCGAGATGTGCGCCGAGCCGTCTCGGAGGCGGAGCAGTCGATTACTCTCCGTAGTTGCACGGGCGGAGTCGGTCGCCTTTTCGCTCGCTCCTCGGCCGGCGCGCCGTGGCGGAGGCGGGGCTGGCTGCGGAGCTCCCCGGCCATGGTGGGCCATGCGGGAATTTCCTTTCTGGAACGGTTCTCGATTGATGCCGACTTGTCAAGTTATACCGCGTGTAAATTTCTTATTCCGGTCCGTGTTCGGAAGGGTTCCCGCCGTGACCTGCCCCCAGGCCCATAGGTCCACGGGCTCGCAGGCCCGGCGGGCCCGTAGGCCCGCACCCGTAAGCCCGCAGGCCCGTACCCATAAGCCCGCAGGCCGAGACGGAGAGAAGGACTCGGCCGCACGCAGGCGGTCTTCCCCGCCGATCGGGTCACCCGCTCCGGTGTGGCGACCCTTGGCCCGATTCTTGCGGATATTGACACTCGGGCCACTCGTGAGGTCATACGACCACCGTTCAGGATTGCTCGCATGACAACGACGCTTCAGACGCGCGAACGCGGACTGCATCGCGCCTGGATCGTGGCGGGAGTCGCCTTCGTGGCCATCCTCGGCGCGGCCGGGTTCCGGGCCACGCCCGGTGTGCTGATCACCCCGCTCCAGGAGGAGTTCGGCTGGTCCCGAGGCGTGATCTCGCTGGCGGTCTCGGTCAACCTCATGCTCTTCGGCCTGACCGCCCCGTTCGCCGCCGCTCTCATGGAGCGCTTCGGCATGCGCCGGGTGGTGTCGTGCGCGCTGCTGCTCGTCGCGGCGGGCAGCGGGCTGACCATCGCGATGAACGCTCCCTGGCAGCTCCTCCTGTGCTGGGGCGTCCTGGTGGGCCTCGGCACCGGGTCGATGGCCCTGGTCTTCGCCGCCACCCTCACCGACCGCTGGTTCGTCAGCCATCGCGGCCTCGTCACCGGAGTCCTCACCGCGGGCGGCGCCACCGGCCAGCTCGTCTTCCTGCCCGTCCTCGCCCACCTGGCCGCCGCCCAGGGGTGGCGCTGGGCCGCCCTCACGGTCACCGCCGCCGCCCTCCTCGTCGTCCCCCTCGTCTGGTTCCTGCTGCGCGACAGCCCGGAGGAGGTGGGCACCACCGCCCTGGGCGCCGAGCCCGGAGAGGTCCGGCCGGTGCCGTCCAAGAGGCCCGGCGGAGCCGCCGCGCACGCCCTCACCGTGCTGTGGCGCGCCGCGCGGACCCGGCCCTTCTGGCTGCTCGCGGCCGGATTCGCGATCTGCGGAATGAGCACCAACGGCCTCGTCGGCACCCACTTCATCCCCGCGGCCCACGATCACGGCATGCCCGAGCCGACGGCGGCCGGGCTGCTCGCGCTGGTCGGCATCTTCGACGTCGTCGGGACCGTCGTCTCCGGCTGGCTGAGCGACAAGGTCGACTCGCGGATCCTGCTCGGGGCCTACTACGCGCTGCGCGGGCTGTCGCTGATGGTCCTGCCCAGCCTGTTCGGGGCGACCACCGAACCGAGCATGCTCGTCTTCATCATCTTCTACGGTCTCGACTGGGTGGCCACGGTCCCGCCCACGGTGGCCCTGTGCCGTCAGATCTACGGTCCCGACGGCGCGGTCGTGTTCGGCTGGGTCTTCGCCTCCCACCAGATCGGCGCGGCGGTCGCCGCGGTCGGCGCCGGGTTCACCCGTGACCACTTCGGAGCCTACGATTTCGCCTGGTACACCGCCGGATTCCTCTGCCTCGCCGCCGCCCTGATGTCGGTCGCCATCGCCAGGAAGGCATCCTTTAAGGCGTGAACGAGCTGAGTGGACGAACCGATGGGCACGGTGACGGGAACGGCGCCCCGCAGGGTGCACGGCCCGAGGGCTGGGAGAGCGCGACCGGGCAGAGGGTTCTCCCGCTTGTGGTCCGGATCGAGCGGACGGCCCCGCCCGAGCGCACCGACGCCCTGCAGGCGGCGGCGCTGGCCGTGCTGACGTTGCTCGACGACCCCCGGGCCGCCGACGGCGGGGAGTGGGCGGAGCCGACCCGCGCCTGGGAGCGGGGCAGGATCAGGAAGGTCGTACGGCGGGCACGCGGGGCCGAGTGGCGCCGAGTGCTCGACCTGCCCGGCATCACGGTCACCTCCGGCACCGCCGAGGTCCGCGTCCACCCTCCGGTCCCGCTCGACGGCTGGCCCAAGGACCTGTCCAGGCTCCAGGTCTCCGGCACCGACCTGACCGACTCCGCGGAGCCCGGACCGCCGGGGGACGTCGTGCTCTGGATCAACCCGGGACTGGAGATGTCGGCGGGCAAGGCCATGGCTCAGACCGGGCACGCGGCCCAGCTCGCCTGGTGGGGCAGTGACGAGCACGCCCGGCAGGCGTGGCGGGACCGGGGGCTGGCGGCCGCCGTACGGACCGCCGATCCCGCCGGGTGGGCCGCCCTGGTCGACGCAGGTCTGCCGGTGGTCCGGGACGCGGGGTTCACCGAGATCGAGCCCGGGTCGTGCACGGTCGTCGCGGACGCCCCGTGGCTGCGCCAGGACGGCCTCCGCCCGGCGGGGTCGGGACCGCTCAGATCAGCTTGACGACGTCGGCGAGCACACCCTCCTCGCCGGTCAGGCGCGACTCAACACCATCTAGCCAGGAACTTCGGCGTTCACGCCCAAGAGGAATGACTTCCCTGCCCGTGGTTTTGTTGTTACTGTTGGTGACGCGGTGACGGGATTGAACGCACCCGGCGTGCCGGGGAACGGCTCTGTGATCTGCTATCGGCATCGCAACGCGGCATGGCTTGGCCATGCCGGGCAGTGAGTCACGCTGCCTTACGCGGCCTGAACCGTCGAAGCCATCGACGGCGAGGAGCTGCAAGCTCGGCCCGTTTACGGCCGAGAAGCTGACGAAGTGCGTCCGGTACGGCGCGCCGTCGATCGGGGCGAGCCGGAGCCGCCCGGGACACCGGGGGTCGGTTTCCGGCCGGATCTCCAGCAGTACGGCACAGCCGCGCAGCACCGGGCCGCGCAGGCCGACGAACACGCGGTCGCCGAGAACCGCGATGCCCTCGATGTCCAGGCCGTTGTCCTTGCTGGGGATCGCCAGGAAAGGGGCCAGGTGCGGGTCGTCCACCAGCAGGTCGGCCAGGTTCCGGCCGGGGCCGGCCAGGATCGCGGCCGTGCGGTCGCCTGCCGCGCGGACCGGGGTCGAGCCGGAGAGCGGCAGCCGTACGAGGATGTAGCGGTTCTCCTCGCGCACCACGGTGCCGAGGCGGCGGCGGGACTTGTCGGCGGAGTGCTGCCTTTTGGCCTTCTTGCGCTTGAGGCTGTGTGAGCCGATCGCCCACAGCCAGCCGTCGGTCCGGGCCAGGCCCTCGATGTCGGCCTCGTCCATCGGCCCGGCCGGCAGATCCACGAAGTCGGCCAGGGCGAAGGTGCGCTGATCGTCGAAGCGGTCGCCGCGGAACGTCAGGTGCTCGATGGTGGCGGTCTCGTCTCCGGCCAGCCAGAGCCCGAGGTCGTCAGCGCGGACGGCGGACAGGTTCGTGTGCGTCCTCGCGTCGCGTGAGGAGGGGTGGAATCGAAGCTCTACCTGACGTTCTACAAACACCACCGCATCATGGCAGGTGAGGGGCAGACACGCGGAGGCGGGCACTCGTTCTCGAAGTGTGATGGGGATTGCGCACGAGAAAATCGGATTTGTCGTACGCTCCCGTTCGTGCTCGATGGGTTGGGTGGGACTCAGGGGGCCCGTGAGACGGGTTCCACACCGACGTATGTGGTCGCTGAGGCGGAGACGTCCGAGCTGCCCAAAATCGTCGTTGACGGCCCCCCGAAGCCCCCGGGACCGCCGACGAGGTCGGCGTCGCCGGTGAAGCGATCCCGCATCGGCGACCTGCCGATGCGCGTGATCTACCGGATTCTCGCCGTGGCCGTCGCGGTGGTCGTGGCCGCCGTCGCGGCCGTGGCCGGTTTTCTGTCCTCCGGCTCCTCAGATCAACCGGGCGAGGAGATGCCGGGGCCGATCGCCGCGCCATCTGCCGCGGCACCCTCGCCCGGTGTCGGTTCCCCGCAGCCGTCCGCGTCGGCGTCCTCCTCGCCCTCGGTGTCCGTGCCGGCTTCGCCGACGGCGAATGTGGTCCGCGCGCCCGGGCCGAGCGCGGCGGTGGTCAGGGCCCTGGCCGACCCCCGCGTCCCCAAGCTGCCGCGCGACAGGCGGCTCGCCCGCCTGCCCGGCAAGGAGTACACGACCAAGCGCCGCCTGCAGGACGACAAGTCGGGTGTGTCGCTGCCCCTGCTCGGCAAGCCGTGGAAGACCTACAGTGCCGCGCCGTTCGCCACCAGGCAGGTGCTGCCCAAGGTGCGGGGCGTGGACGCCCGCGCGATGCTCGTGAGCTGCCCGGTGCCGATCAAGGTGCAGGAAAGCCCGAAGGACACCGCGCTGCTGGCCGCCCGCTGGACGCTCAACCACCACCCGAGGGGCGCCACGATCGCGTGGACCGCCTCCCAGCCGGTCAAGGACGGATGGCTGCTCGCCTACCAGGTGAAGTACAAGGTCAAGGGCAAGCTCCGCCGCTCCATGGCGGCCGTCACCGTGCTGGAGGGCTCCGGCGCCAAGCCCGCCATGGTCTTCGTGACGATCCCCGACGCCCAGCGCAAGCGCTGGCGCGACATCAACACCGCGGTCTCCTCGATCAGGCTGAATTGAGCGGGCCTTCCCGGACGGGATGAGACCGGACGAACCCGCGCTAGGCTCGGTAGGCGTGACTCAGATCGTTCTCGCCTCCGCCTCGCCTGCCCGCCTTGCCCTGCTCCGCAGTGCCGGGCTCGATCCCAAGGTGATCGTCAGCGGAGTGGACGAGGAGGCCGTCGTCGCCGACAGCCCAGGTGAGCTCTGTCTCGCGCTGGCGCGGGCGAAGGCGGCGGTCGTGGCACAGGACCTGTCCGGCGGCCTGGTCATCGGCTGTGACTCGGTGCTGGAGCTCGACGGGCGGGCCTACGGCAAGCCGTCCTCGCCCGAGGAGGCCGTCGCCCGCTGGCAGGTCATGCGCGGACGCGAGGGCCGCCTGCTCACCGGCCACTGCGTGATCGACGCCGCCGACGGGCGGGAGGTGTCGGAGGTGGGCTCCACGGTCGTGCGCTTCGGCACCCCCACCGACGCCGAGATCGCGGCCTATGTCGCCACCGGCGAGCCTCTCCGTGTCGCGGGCGCCTTCACCCTGGACGGCCCCGGCGGCTGGTTCGTCGACGGCATCGACGGCGACCACGGCAACGTGCTGGGCATCTCCCTGCCCCTCCTCCGCCGCCTCTTCACCGCCCTGGGCGTCGGCGTGCCCATGCTCTGGTAGCCGCGTCTGACCGCCCTTTCCTCACTTGCCCGTGACCTCCTGTCAGGTGCGACGGGGTGGGGCGACGATCGATCAATCCCGCTAATCTTCCGGGCATGGGTCATTTCCGCTCCTTTACGGACGGCATCGGGTTCTTCTTCCAGGGACTGCGCTGGGTCGCGCGCAATCCTCGGTGGTGGCTGTTCGGGCTGATCCCCGCTCTGATCGTGTTCGTGTTCTACGCCGTCGGCCTCTACTTCCTCGGCGCCCACGCGACCGACATCGCCGGGTGGGCGACGCCGTTCGCCGACGGGTGGGGAGAGACGGCGCGGAACGCCCTGCGGGCCCTGCTCGGACTGGTGATCTTCGGTGCCGGGGTGGTCCTGTTCGTGGTGACCTTCACCGCGGTGACCCTGATCGCCGGCGAGCCCTTCTACGAGAAGCTCTCGGAGAAGGTCGAGGAGACGTACGGCGAGGTGCCGAGCGGGCACGAGGTCCCGCTCTGGAAGTCGATCCCCCGGTCCATCGGTGACAGTCTCGTCACCCTTGGATACGTGCTGCTGTTCACCATCCCGCTGTTCTTCCTCGGCTTCGTGCCGGTGATCGGGCAGACGGTGGTGCCGGTGCTGGGTGCGCTGGTCTCCGGTTTCTTCCTCACGGTCGAGCTCACCACGCTCGCCATGGAACGCAGGGGCATGGCGCGGAAGAGCCGTTTCGCCGTCCTGCGGAGCAACAAGGTCTCCGTGCTCGCCTTCGGGGTGCTCATCTTCCTGATCTTCCTCATCCCGCTGGGAGCGGTGGTCGCCATGCCCGCCGCCGTCGCGGGTGCGGCGATCATGGTCCGCACACGGCTGACGCCCGCGCCCGTCTGAGCCTTCCAGGGAGCGGGCCCGAGCCGGTCAGCGCGATCGTGGACTGGAACCGCCCGTCTGAGCCTTCCAGGGGCCGGGCATCGGGAGCGGCCATCGAGCGCGGGCATCGGGGGAGGGCAGCGGGGGAGGGCGTCGCGCCGGTGCGCCGTGACCCCGGTCACCTCTGGACGCCGGGGAGCTGTGGACGGCCGGAAGTTCTCCACAGAAGCGAGCTCGGCGCGCGAACGGGGGCACGGATCCGGCGAAGCTCTCAGCCATGACAACCGACATCCCGGCCTCGCCCGTCCCGCCCACCTCGGGGCCCGGCCTCCTGCTCGGCTCCACGGAAGACTTCCTCGGCGCTGTCCCCTATCTGATGGGGTTCCACCCCGCCGACAGCCTGATCGTGATCGGTTTGAGGGGCAGGCGGATCACGGGCCGGTTGCACCTCACCGTCCGATGGGACCTGCCGCTGGTCGCCGAGGCTTTTGACCAGATCGTCCCGCTGCTCCGGAAGGAGGGGATCACCCGGGTCATCGTCGTCGGCTACGGCCCGGGCCCCCTGGTGACACCCGCCGTGGACGCGGTCACCCCGCTGCTCCGGCGGAGCGGTGTCACGCTGATCGACGCGCTCAGGGTGGAGGAGGGCCGCTACTGGTCCTACACATGTTCCCGGAGCGACTGCTGTCCTGCCGGCGGCACGCCGTACGAACGGGAGGCCAACGCGATCGCCGCTCAGGCCACCGTGCACGGGCTGGTCGCCCTGCCCGACCGCGAAACCCTGGAGCGGCTGCTCGATCCCGTCGGCGGGGCCGCGCGGGCGGCCATGCGCCGGACAACGGCCCGCATCACGCGGGAGCTGCTAGACAGGCTCGCCAGGTGCGAAGACATCGACGGGTTCGCGGCGGAGTTCGTCGCGAACGGGATGTTCCGGGTTCGCGGGGCGATCGGCACCTATGCCTCCGGCGGACGGCTCGACGACGAGCAGGCGGCGAGGCTGGGCCTGGAGCTGGCGGTGACCCGGATCCGTGACGAGGCGTGGGCGCTCATCACGGACGAAACCCACGATGTTCATCGCAGGCTGTGGCAGGACCTCACCCGGCGGCTGGAGCCGAGATTCGTTCCTCCGGCGGCCTCCCTCCTCGGCGTGGCCGCCTGGCGCGACGGTGACTGCGCGCTCGCCGGAATCGCCCTCACCCGCGCACGCGACATCGATCCGGGCTACTCGATGGCGAATCTGCTCACGCACGCGCTGCACCACCTGCTCCCGCCGCACGTGTTGAAGGGCAGGATGCCCAGCCCCGAGGAGCTGGATCGGGAGATGGGAAGCCCGCAGGCAGCCTGGCTGCTCCCCATGGTCGCCCTACTGGAAGAACCGGAGGCCTTGGCACTGGAAGAACCGGAGGCCTCGGCCGGATGACAGAAGCCTCGGCACGGCCGTCGAGAACCTCGGCGTGGCCATCGAGACCCTTGGCAGGGTGAGTTGAGGCCCGCAGCGCGGCCGTCTAGGCCCTCGGCAGGGTGAGTCGAGGTCCTCGGCAGGGTGAGCGGTCAGCCCTCAGCGCGCCTGCGGCGCTCGTTGTAGGCCCGCATCCGCGGTGGGTAACCGGTCAGCTGCACGTCATAGACCGGAAGGGCCAGGTCGCGAGCCACCTTGCGGATCACCGCGGGCGAGCCGACCCGGCGCCGGGTCCATTCGCCGTCGTCGGCGATGGCCATCGCCGTGGTATCCGTCGCGAAGGTCTCCGGCTCGA
Source organism: Streptosporangium sp. NPDC000396 (assembly GCF_042898655.1). Taxonomy (NCBI): domain Bacteria; kingdom Bacillati; phylum Actinomycetota; class Actinomycetes; order Streptosporangiales; family Streptosporangiaceae; genus Streptosporangium; species Streptosporangium sp. NPDC000396. The sequence goes on along the minus strand of NZ_JBIAZA010000011.1, from coordinate 171,048 downwards.
CGTAGAACTCCACGCCACGGCGTGACTTGGCGAAGGCGATGAGCGCCTCAACATCGGCGTCGGTTGCCTCGCGGTCGAATTTGGCGATCTTCGGTCCGCGTAGACGCCTCAACCCATAGCGATCCCGCCATCTCATGATTCCTTATATACCTCGCCGGGACGTCTCATGGTGGAAGGTCGGGGTGGTCTCTAGGGGACATCCAAGGGTTTATCCGGATGGACCCAACGAAAGTCGATCGCGAGCATGGAGGAAAAGCGGCAACGAAGGGGATGTCGGTCCATGACAGGCGCAACGACACCGGCGGCGAACTCCTGGCACGGGGGCGTCGCGATACCCGGTCCGAGGCCCGAGCACGCCGACCTCAGGGTGAGCAACCAGGATCGGGAGCAGGTGGTCGAGCATGTCAAGACCGCCTACGCGGAAGGACGTCTCGACAAGTTCGAGTTCGACGATCGGCTGGAGCGGGCGATGACGGCCCGTGTCCACGGTGACCTCATGCCGATCATGCACGAGCTGTACGGCTCGCGCCCGGCCGCACCCGCGCCCTACCCGCCGATGACGGGCCGGGCGATGCCGAACCATCATCACATGCGGGCGGGCACGGGCGGAGAGCGTCTGGGGGCGGCTGCCGCGCACCTGCTTCCGCTGACCGGTCTGCTCGCGATCGGCCCACTGGTCATGCTGCTCGCTGCGGGGAAGACCTCCCCCTACATCCGCAAGCACGCGGTGGAGGCGCTCAACTTCCAGCTGACCCTGCTCGGCGCCACCGTGCTGCTGGGGATCACGTTCGTGGGCGCCGTGCTGATACCCGTGCTCTGGGTCGGAGGCGTGGTGCTGTCGGTGGTCGGCGGCCTGGCGGCGCTGGGCGAGGGCAACTTCCGCTACCCGTTCACGCTACGGCCGGTGAAGTAGGCCTTCGCGCCATATCGGGGAGACGGGCGTTCACCGGTCCGCGGGGTGACTGGTGAGGCGGGACCTCACCTGTTCACGCCGCGTCCGGTGAAATGGGCCGATCATGTGCCGAGAACCTCATACTTGACCCGCATGACACCGGCGCCGGTGCTGCCGATGGCGGAAAAGGCCGCCCTGGACAGGTCCAGGCAGCGCCCGCCCACGTAGGGGCCACGGTCGTTGATCCGGACCGTTACCGACCGGCCGGTGCCGGGGTTGGTCACCCGGACCTTGCTTCCCATGGGCAGGCTCTTGTGCGCGGCGGTCATCGCGTTCGGATTGAAGCGCTCGCCGCTGGCCGTCATCTGCCCTTCCGCGTAGAAGGAAGCGCCGCAGGTCCCGGTCGAGATCACGCGGGCCTTGGACTTGGCAGTGACCTTGGACGTGCGGGCCCTGTCAGCCTTGGCGCCCTTCACCTTGATGGCGCCCTTCGTCCCGGTGGCGGCCTTCGCTTCAGTGGCGGCGGCATCTCCTGACCTGGCCGCGGTCCTTGAACCGGTTCCGGTGGCCGGCTTGGGAGCCGTCCCCGGCCGGGTCGCGCCGCCGCCCGGTTTGGCCGTGACGTCTGGAGCGGCCGTGGGGGCCGCTCCAGGCTCGCCGCCGGGCGCCGGGGTCTCAGACGTGGAAGACGGGGTGGTGACCTCGTCGGCGGCGGCCCTGGCGTTTTCGGTCCCGGAGTTATCGGGAGACGGGGAAGCGCTCGGGGCGGCTCCGGGAGAGGGATCACCGGATCGCTGAGCGGCGGCGAGACCGGCCGAGGCGGTCGTTCGCGAGGGGGCGTCGCCGGTGGAGAGTGCCCAGACGGTGGCCGAGGCCACGGTCATCACGGCGAAACCGGCGGCCGCCATCGCGGCCAGGCGCCGCTTGCTCGGGTTCTTCCAGGAGGAGGTGTCGGGGGACGGGGTGTGAGAGTGCAGGCCCAAGGGGAACCACGGTCCAAAATCGGGGGCAGGACGTGGGATGGCCGTACGGGGGCAGGGACGGGGGATGCCGCCGGCCGATCCCGATCGCGGGACATAGGGGTGTTTCCCGCGAGGTGTGGCTGACCATATGCGACAAACCACCAGTAAAGGCAAGTTAATGCCATATAGGGTGATTTATGTCACTTTGATATTGAAACCATGCCAGATTGATCGTCGATCTCCCCGGCTCGGGGTTTGCGCACCAGAACGGATTCCAGCCGGGACGGCGGCCTTCGACGGCGCATGGGCACGCTGAAGTGCGCTGATGCGCGGCTGGGGTGCGCGGACTTGAGCGTACGCGCTGGATCATGAACAAGCCGATGAAACGACGACATGCCCCATTTGGAATGCGAGACCGAGTAAGGCTTGGCGTGCGGGCGGGGACGTTCGTTGACGAGTTGGTTTTGGTGCTTGGGGCGATCGTCTGGTGCGGTGAGCTCATGTCTTCACCGTGTTCGTCGTCCGCCCGGAACGCCGGTACGGCGAGCGGTGGAGCGGCCTCGATCGGCGCGGGTGAGCGGTGCTCGACCTGGTGAACGTTCCGGTCACCGCACTGGGCGCGGGTCCTGGAGAAGCTTCTCAGCGCGTTGCGGTTGAAGCCTGCGGTGAAACGGGGTGTGCCTCGTTGCGTGGGTGCGAGGCCGGGAGCGGCCAGGGTTGGGAGCGGGCCGCGGAGCACGGCCGGGGGATGGGGAAGGTCGCGGAGGGCGGTCAGAGCATGAGGGAGCGCACCATGTCCACGGTGTCGGCCTCGTCGGCGCGCTTGTCGGAGCGGTAGCGGATCACCCGGGCGAAGCGCAGTGCCATGCCGCCGGGATAGCGGGGGGACTGCTGCACCCCGTCGAATGCGATCTCCACCACGAGCTCGGGGCGGACGGTGACCGTCCAATGGTCGGTGCGGCCGTCGGCGAGTTCGAGGAGGCGCTCGGTCTGCCAGGCGAGCAGCTCGTCGGTCAGGCCCTTGAAGGTCTTGCCGAGCATGACGAACCCGCCGGTCTGCGGGTCGCGGGCGCCCAGGTGCAGGTTGGAGAGCTTGCCCTCGCGGCGGCCATGCCCCCACTCGGCGGCGAGAACGACCAGGTCAAGCGTATGCCGGGGCTTCACCTTGATCCAACCGGCCCCGCGTCGCCCGGCGGCGTAGGGGGTGTGCAGCGACTTGACGACCACGCCTTCGTGACCGCCTCTGAGTGCTTCCTTGAAGAACGTCTCGGCGCTCGTGACATCGTCGGTGATCAGGCGGGGGGTCAGCAGCTCCACGGGAACGGTCGCGGCCAGAGCGGCGTGGCGCTCCTCGCCGGGCAGGTCGAGCAGGTCGGCGCCGTCCACTCGCAGCGCGTCGAAGAAGAACACGCTCAGCGGAGTCTTCTCACGCATCCGCGTCACGTCGACGCGACTCGACACGCGGCCGGAGGTGACCTGGAAGGGCTCGGGGCGACCGTCGGGGCGCAGCGCGATGACCTCGCCGTCCAGAACCAGGTCCTGGGCGGGCAGGGCGCGGACCGCCTCGACCAGCTCGGGCACCTGGGCGGTGATGTCGTCGAGGGTCCGGGTGAAAACGGCCACCGCGTCGCCCGAGCGGTGAGCCTGGACCCGGACGCCGTCGAGCTTCCACTCGATCGCGGCCGGGCCGTTGAGCCTGCCCAGCGCCGCGGCGATGGAGGCGGCACTCTGCGCCAGCATCGGTGACACCGGGCGGCCGACCTCCAGGTGGAAGGCGCGCAACGCCTCGACCCCGCCGTTCAACGCGGCGGCTCCGACGGCCGGCAGCCAGCCGCGGAGAGTCAGTGCCCGCCGGACCTCGGCCGCCGGCACCGCGGCCGCCTTCGCGACGGCCTCGATCATCACTCCGTCCAGCGCGCCCTGCCGCAGCTCGCTGCGGAGCAGCCGGGACAGGAAGGTCTGCTCCTGGCGGGTGACCGCCCCGAACAGCTCGGCGACCAGGATCTTGCGCGCGGCCTGCGAGCCGGGCCCCGCCTGGGCCTTGATGCGGTCGAAGAGATCGTTGACCTGGCGCAGGGTGGCGGTCGCGACCAGACGCGGGTCTGGCAGATCCTGGAGACCGGCCCAGCCCACGCCGATGTTGCGCTGCGGAAGCTCCCCGGAGAGGTAGGCGATGGCGATCTCGGCCTCGTCCGGCTCGACCCGGCTGAGCAGCTCCGCCAGATGACCGATCTTCGCCAGTCGTGCGGAGTCGGCGGCCACGGCCGCGGAGGTGCGCGCAAGGTCGATCAGCAACACAGGGATCAGCCTATGAGCTGGGGACGACATTTCGGGAGAGTGGTCCCGCTTTTCGGAGCGATCCGGGTTCCGCGGGAAACGGCCGGCCCAGGAGATCGGGGAACGGTCACCCGAGGAGAATGGGAAACGGCCACCCCGGGAGAGGGGTGGCCGTTTGCCGGAACGTCAGGCGACGTTGAGCAGGTCCACGACGAAGATCAGCGTCTCGCCGGGCTTGATGCGGGAGCCCGCGCCGTGGTTGCCGTAGCCGAGGTGCGGCGGGATGACGAGGCGGCGGCGACCGCCGACCTTCATGCCCGCCACACCCTGGTCCCAGCCCGCGATGACCCGGCCGCCGCCGAGCGGGAACGTGAAGGCCTCACCGCGGTTCCACGAGGCGTCGAACTCCTCACCGGTGGAGAAAGCGACGCCGACGTAGTGCACGCTGACCTGGTGGCCCGGCTTGGCCTCCGGTCCGTCTCCCTCGACGATGTCGACGATCTGCAGCTCCGCGGGCGGGTTGCCTTCCGGGAAGTCGATCTCCGGCTTCTCCAGTGCCACGTGGTTCTCCTTGGTTCGGATAAGGGCTGGTCGGTTTCCGACCGTCCGGATGACTCTACGGGGTCCGGCGGTCATTGGGAGACGGAGGGACGTGACGGCCCCGACGTCGTACCCTCGACAGGAGCCCCGTGGAGGTGGGATGCGCAAGCCGTACACCCCGGAGGAGATCCTCCTCACCGGGAAGGTCGCCGTGGTCACCGGGGCGGCGCGGGGACTGGGCCGGGCGGTCGCGGAGACGCTGCGGGAGTTCGGCGCGGAGCTCGCGCTGTGCGACCGGGATCCGATCGGCGGGTTCGACGCGTTCACGATGACCATGGACGTGCGGGATCCGGCCGCGCTGGAGGTGTTCGCTCAGGCGGTTCAGGAGCGGTTCGGCAGGGTGGACCTGCTGGTCAACAACGCCGGCGGGACCTTTCACGCGGCCTTCGCCGAGCTCTCGCCACGGGGCGAGAACGCGTTGATCGCGGAGAACTTCACCCAGGTCACCGCCGTGATCCGGAGATTCCTGCCGTTGATGTCTCCGGGTGCGTCGATCGTCAACGTGACCTCGAGCGAGGCGCACCAGGCAGCCCCGGGGTTCGCGGTCTACGCGGCGATGAAGGCCGCCGTGGAGAGCCTGACCCGCTCGCTCGCGCTGGAACTGGCCCCGCGCGGGATCCGGGTGAACGCCATCGCCCCCGACGCCCTGCCCACCGAAGGTGAGGAAGGCGTCCGGGAGCGCATGCTGGCCGGCGAGTCGCCCTTCGAGCCGGTACGGCTGCCGCCGCTGGGCCGCCTCGGCGATCCCGCGGACGCCGGAGCCGCCGTGGTGTTCCTGGCGAGCGCCATGGCTGGATTCATCACCGGGACCACCGTCCATGTGGACGGCGGCATCCACGCCGCGGGCGGCTGGCGGCGCACGGAACCCTGACAACCCTGACCGCCCGCCTGTGCGAACCGTCACCCGGAGGACTTCCTGAGGAGCCGCGAAACGGCCGTGGACGCGGACCGGGCGAGCCCGGCGGCGACTCCGGCTCGGGCGGGCGGTATGGCTGAGCCTCCTGAGCGGCCGTCTGGTCCGATCGCTGCCGGATAATTTCGATAGGCCGAGGGCGGCGGCGTAGGTTCGAAACGGTGCACGTCGACCTCACCGCCGACCACGCTTGTCCGAGGACGGCGCGCTGTGATGCCGAGAGGTCATCGAACGGAACGGATTGCGAGAGAACAGATGAGACGACCCACCCTGGAGGCGGTCGCCGCCCGCGCGGGGGTCTCCCGGGCGACGGTCTCCCGGGTGGTGAACGGCCAGACCACGGTCGCCCCCGACATCCGTGACCTGGTGATGCAGGCGGTGAACGAGCTGGGCTACGTCCCCAACGGAGCGGCCAGAAACCTGGTCACCCAGCGGACCGACTCCGTCGCGCTGGTCGTCTCGGAGTCGCCGAACCGCGTGTTCTCCGACGATCCGATGTTCTCCACGGTCATCCGCTCGGCCAGCCTGGAACTGGAGGCCGTCAACAAGCAGATCGTGCTGCTGCTGGCCGGGTCGCCGGAGAGCCATCGCCGGGTGGAGACCTACATCGCGGGAGGGCACGTGGACGGCGTCATGCTCGTGTCGAGCCACGGCGCCGACCCGCTGCCCGTCTCGCTCACCCGGATGCGCGTTCCGGTCGTCTCGTACGGCAGGCCCGCGGTGCCGGTCGCCGTGCCGTACGTGGACAACGACAACGCGGGTGGCGCCGCCACCGCCGTGCGGCACCTGCTGGAGCGGGGAAGACGGCGGATCGCCACGATCGCCGGTCCGCCGGACATGATCGGCGGCCAGGATCGGCTGACCGGATACCGCGAGGTTCTGCGTGACTCCGACCGCCGCTCGATCATCGCGATCGGCGACTTCACCCGTGAGTCCGGTGCGGTGGCCATGCGCCAGCTCCTCGCCGACGACCCGGGCCTCGACGCGGTGTTCGCCGCCAACGACCTGATGGCGATCGGTGCCATGCACGCGCTGCGCCAGGCGGGCCGCCGGATTCCCGACGACGTCGCCGTCGTCGGCTACGACGACATCGAGGCGGCCCGCTACACCGATCCGCCGCTCACGACCGTCCACAACCCGCATGCCGAGCAGGCGGCGGCCATGGTCCGCCTCCTTCTCGGTCTCTTCGAGGGCGGTTCCGCGGATCCGGTGATCATGCCGACCGAGCTGGTCGTCAGGTCGTCCTCGTAGGCTCCCGCACCACCGGTTCGGGCGGTGCCGGCAGTTTCACATGGGCGGAACCGCCGGTCACGCGTGAGGCGGCCGCCCGGGACACGGCGGCCGCCTTCCCCGGGGCCGGCGAGGTCCTCACAGGCCGTTGCGGCGGATGACTTCCCGATACCACAGCGCGCTGTCCTTGAGGGTGCGGCGCTGTGTGGCGTAGTCGACGTGCACGATGCCGAACCGTTTGCCGTAGCCCTCGGCCCACTCGAAGTTGTCCAGCAGCGACCAGACCATGTAGCCGCGCAGGTCGGCGCCCGCTTCGATGGCCGCGTGCGCGGCGCGCAGGTGCCCGTCGAGGTAGGACAGGCGGTCGGCGTCGTGGATCTCCCCGCCCTCCACGACGTCGTCGAAGGCCGCGCCGTTCTCGGTGATCATCAGCGGGACGCCGGGGTAGTCGCGCGTCAGCCGCAGGAGGAGCTCGGTCAGCCCGAACGGCTGGACCGGCCAGCCCATCGCGGTTTTCGGCGCGTCGGCGCCGGGGAAGGCGATCCCTTCGGTGCCCGGATAGACCGGGTTGGCGGGTTCGCCGGCACGGGCGGTCACGGTCTGCGGATGGTAGTAGTTCACACCGAGCAGATCGATCGGCTGGCCGACGATCTCCAGGTCGCCGTCCTCGACGAAGGACCAGTCGGTGTGGCGGCGGGCGTGTTCCACCACGTCGGCGGGGTACTGCCCGCGCAGCACCGGGTCGAGGAAGAGCCGGTTCTGCAGGCCGTCCACGACGGACGCCGCCTCAGGGTCGTCGCCGAGCACCGGCGCGAGATTGAGCGTGATGCCGATCCGGCCCGCGCCCGCGGCGCGCAGCGCCTCGACGGCCAGCCCGTGGCCGAGCAGCAGATGGTGGGCGGCGGCGAAGCCCAGCGCGGGCTCGGTACGGCCCGGCGCGTGGACGCCCGACGCGTAACCGAGGAAGGCCGAGCACCACGGCTCGTTCAGCGTGGTCCACGTCTCGACCCGGTCACCCAGGCGTGAGTGCGCGATCGCGGCGTATTCGGCGAACCGCTCGGCGGTCCGCCGGTCGGTCCAGCCGCCCCGGTCCTCCAGGGCCTGCGGCAGGTCCCAGTGATAGAGCGTGACGATCGGGGTGATGCCGGCCTCGCGCAGCTCGTCCACCAGGCGGTCGTAGAAGTCCAGGCCGCGCGGGTTGGCGGGGCCGGAGCCGTCCGGCTGGACGCGGGGCCAGGAGATCGAGAAGCGGTAGGCGGCAAGGCCCAGCTCTTTCATGAGGCGGACGTCGCCGGGGTGGCGGTGGTAGTGATCGCAGGCCACATCGCCGGTGTGACCGGCATGGACCTTGCCGGGGGTCCGTGAGAAGGTGTCCCAGATAGAGGGGGCTCTGCCGTCGTCCCGAGCCGCGCCCTCGATCTGGTAAGCCGCGGTGGCGGCGCCCCAGAGGAAGCCCTCGGGAAACCTCAGCGCGCCGGAGCTCTGAAGGGCAGAGGATTCCTCGGCGGACACGGTCATGTCTTCACCCGCACATTCTGTTCGGCAATCCGAGAGAGCGCTCTCTCGATGATCGCCAGTGCCCGAGTGGCATGTCAAGGAAAATGCGTTGTAACCGTAATGTCTCGGTTATTGACTTCACGAATGGGGTTGACAACTCTTCCAGAGAGCGCTCTCACACTTCCCGGCAACGCATATGGAGGAAGGTCCATGTCGCTCCTCTCTCACCCCAAACGTGTCGTCCTGGTGGCCGGCGCCGTGGGGCTGGCGCTGGTCGCCACCGCCTGCGGATCCACGGAGACCAAGCCGTCGGCGGGTGGTGGCAGCGCGTCGCCCGAGTGCGCCGCTTTCAGCAAGTACGGCGACCACGCGGGCAAGACCGTCAGCATCTACTCCCCGATTCGCGACGCCGAGGCCGACCTCTTCCAGGAGGCGTGGAAGCCGTTCGCGAAGTGCACGGGGATGAAGATCACCTATGAGGGCACCGGCGAGTTCGAGGCCCAGATCCAGGTGCGTGCCGATGGCGGCAACCCGCCGGACCTCGCTTTCTTCCCGCAGCCGGGCCTGCTGGAGCGCTTCGCCAAGGCCGGCAAGCTCAAGCCCGCCCCGGCCGAGGTGAAGAGGTTGACCGACGAGGGCTGGTCTCCCGACTGGGCGAAGTACGCGACCGTCGGGGGGACCTTCTACGGGGCGCCGCTGGGAGCCAGTGTGAAGTCCTTCGTCTGGTACTCGCCGAAGATGTTCAAGGAGAAGGGCTGGGCCGTCCCCAAGACCTGGGACGAGCTGATGACGCTCAGCAACACGATCGCGGCCACCGGCGTCAAACCGTGGTGCGCGGGCATCGAGTCCGGTGATGCGACCGGCTGGCCGGCCACCGACTGGATCGAGGACATCCTCCTGCGCGAGATCGGTCCCGAGGGTTATGACGACTGGGTGAGCCACAAGCTGCCCTTCAACGACCCCAAGGTCGCCGCGGCGGTGGACAAGGTCGGCGCGATCCTCAAGAACGACAAGTTCGTCAACGGCGGCTACGGGCCGGTGAAGTCGATCGCCAGCACCGCGTTCCAGGAGGGCGGCGTCCCGATCACCCAGGGCAAGTGCGCGCTGCACCGCCAGGCGTCCTTCTACGCCAACTTCTGGCCCGACGGCACCAAGGTGGCCGAGGACGGCGACGTGTTCGCGTTCTACCTGCCGGGCAACGACCCCTCCAAGAAGCCGGTGCTCGGCGCGGGCGAGTTCGTGGCGGCCTTCGCCGACCGTCCCGAGGTCCAGGCGGTGCAGGCCTACCTCGCCTCCGCGGAGTTCCCCAACGCCCGGATGAAACTGGGGACCTACGTCTCCGCGCGGAAGGGCGTCGACCTCGCCAACGTGCAGAACCCGATCGACAAGCTCTCCATCCAGATGCTGCAGGACCCGAGCACGGTCTTCCGGTTCGACGGCTCCGACCTGATGCCGGCGGCGGTCGGCGCGGGCACCTTCTGGAAGGGAATGACGGACTGGATCAACGGCAAGGACACCAAGACGGTCCTCGACTTCATCGAAGCCTCCTGGCCCAAGTCCTGATATTTGCCGATATGCCCGGCCCTTGCGGTCCGCGGGCCGGGCAGGCCATCCCCTCGGCTGAGGCAGGCGACGGCCAAGCCCTGACCGTTTCAAGCAAGAAAACCGTAACCGGGAAGCGATTCCCCCGCTGGTAAACCCGGCAGTCCCCTCATGAGGCATGATGGACTTCGATTTCGCGACCGAACAGCCCAAGTTCATCCAGCTGTTGATCGGCATCGCCGCGTTCCTCGTGGTGGTCGCGGTGATCCTGCTGCTGGTCGACCGCGTTCCGATGCGACGGCGGGCCTGGCTCCACGCGGGAGTCCTCCTCCTGCCCGCGCTCCTGCTGCTCGCCATCGGCCTCGTGGTGCCCGCCGTACGGACGACACTGCTGTCGTTCATGAGCGGCGACGGAGGCACGTGGGTGGGGCTGGACAACTACGCCTGGATGTTCACCCAGCCCGAAGCCGTGACCGTGCTGCGCAACACGCTCATCTGGGTGCTGCTGGTGCCGCTGCTGGTGACCTCGGTCGGGCTGGTCTACGCGGTCCTGGTGGACCGCACCCGCTTCGAGTCGATCGCCAAGTCGCTGGTCTTCCTACCGATGGCGATCTCGTTCGTCGGCGCGGGCATCATCTGGCGCTTCGTCTACGCCTACCGGGCCGAGGGCCAGGAGCAGATCGGCCTGCTCAACCAGGTCGTGGTGAGCCTGGGCGGCGAGCCCCGGCAGTGGCTTCAGGAATCCCCGGTCAACACGCTGTTCCTCATCGTGGTGATGGTCTGGATCCAGGCGGGTTTCGCCACCGTGGTGCTCTCCGCGGCGATCAAGGGAATCCCGGCGGAGATCGTCGAGGCCGCCCGGCTGGACGGGGCGAGTCCGCTGCAGATGTTCTTCAGGGTGACGTTGCCCTGCATCCGCTCGGCCGTGATCGTGGTTCTGGTCACCCAGTCGATCGGCACGCTCAAGCTGTTCGACATCGTCCGCACGATGACCGGCGGCCAGTTCGACACCAGCGTCATCGCCAACGAGATGTACAACCAGGCGTTCCGGTACGGCGAGACCGGCAAGGGCGCGGCACTCGCGGTCTTCCTGTTCGCCCTGGTGACGCCCATCGTCGTCTACCAGATCCGCCAGCGCCGGGAGGCCCGGTGAACCGGCACGCGCAGCGCTACGGGAACGTGCAGGTGAAGGAGTCCGCGTGACCACATTGACCCGGACAGTGGCACGGGCCGGAGCCGTGACGGCCCCGCAGCGCGTGCGGCGGAGGCTGACCGGCAAGGTCGCCAGCGCCGTCGCGATCGTCATCGCGGTCCTGTGGACCACCCCGACCTTCGGGCTGCTGCTCTCCTCACTGCGCCCGGAGGACCAGATCAAGTCCACCGGCTGGTGGACGTTCTTCTCCGATCCACAGCTCACCCTGGAGAACTACCAGGAGGTGCTGTTCGGCACCTCCTCGTCCTCCGGGCAGATGGTCAGCTTCCTGATCAACTCGATCGTCATCACGATCCCCTCGGTGCTCCTGCCGCTGGCCCTGGCCACCTTCGCCGCCTACGCGCTGGCCTGGCTGCCGTTCCGCGGGCGCGAGTGGATCTACATCGGCATCTTCGCCCTCCAGATCGTGCCGCTGCAGATGGCCCTGGTCCCGCTGCTGTCGTTCTTCTCCCAGGGCGTCGACCTCTTCGGCGTCCAGCTGCTGCCCGCCTGGAACCTGGAGGGCCCCGCCCGCTTCGTCCAGGTCTGGTTCGCGCACACCTGCTTCGCGCTGCCGCTGGGCATCTTCCTGATCCACAACTTCATGTCCGAGCTCCCCGGCGAACTCATGGAGGCCGCCAGGGTGGACGGCGCCACCCACGGCACCATCCTGCGCAAACTCGTCCTCCCCCTGGTCGGGCCCGCGCTCGCCACCTTCGGCATCTTCCAGTTCCTGTGGGTCTGGAACGACCTGCTGGTAGCCCTGATCTTCGCCGGCGGCACCGCCGAGAACGCCCCCATGACGGTACGGCTTGCCCAGATGGCGGGCACCCGGGGCAACGAGTGGCAGCGCCTGACCTCGGGCGCGTTCGTCTCAGTGATCATCCCGCTGATCGTCTTCCTGTCGATGCAGCGCTACTTCGTCCGAGGCCTGCTCGCGGGCAGCGTCAAGGGCTGAGCCCGCGAAGCACCGTTCAAAAGGGCCTGCTGGGTGACGGCGGGAGCCGTACGCTGGGCATATGAGAGGGACCCAGCATGTGCCCTGGGTTCTGGAGCAGGACGAGGACGGAGTCTGGTGCGCCAGCGCCCAGCTTCGTCTCGGCGTGGGCGCGGTGGGTGACGGCCCCACAGCTGAGGCGGCGGTAGCGGACCTGCGCGAGGCGCTGATTGCGCTGATCGAGGAAGGGTGAGGCACGCGTCGTTTGGTTGGCGGATCCTCAATGGATGATGGCTAGGGCGCGGAGTCGTTCGTCCAGGGCTCGGACGTGTTTGTTGTCTTCCCAGGGTTGGAGGCGGGTGCGGGCCTGCCGTACGGAGTGGGCGAGTCTGGCGGAGCTGTGGCCCGCGACGATCTGGGTGGCCTCGCCGATCATCGCGGCGGCCTCGGGGATCTCACGTTTCTGGATCAGTGCGGCGGCGTATTGCAATTGCAGAATGCCTCGTTCCCGGAGCAGGGTGAGGCTCATCGTCGCGAGCCTCTGCCTCACTTCGGATATTGCCCGGTCGGGTTGCTTGAGTTCGATGAGGCAGGACACTCCATGGGCGGCGACGCAGTCGGGTGTGAGCCAGAAGAGATGCCGGAGATCAGACTGCCCCTGCCCTCTGCCTGCTAAGTCGGTGGCGCGATCGAGGAGGCGGAGAGCGCTCTCGTCGTGCTTGGCACTGGAGATCACCCGAGCGACCTGGATGGCGGTCGCCGCCTGCTGAAGGGGATTGCCGCTCTCTCTGGCCCATCCTTCAGCGGCGAAGGCGTGGTCCAGCGCGATGGTGGGCTTCTTCTGGTACAGCGCCATATGCGCCAGTAGTCCATGTAGATGGGCGATGAAAGCCGGGGCGCGTAGCTCGTGAGCTGCGGCCAGTCCCTCGTTGTATCGGCGGGTGGCACCCGCGTAGTCCATGAGGTCGAAGTGGCTCCAACCTGTCATAAGGGACAAGTTCCAGTAGAGGCGGAGCAGGCGGTCGTGGAGGGCGGGGGTGAGGGAGCCCTGGTCGAGCAGGTCGCCGACCAGGGCGCGCTTGGCCTCCGCCACGGGAAGAACCTGTTCCGGGCCCAGTTCTTCGTCCATTCCCCACAGGCGGGCCGTCAGCCGTTCCAGCAGGTCAATGGCGCCGCTGTCGATCGGGGTTCGCTGCCCGGCCATGGCCGCGAGGCGTTCCCGTTCGGGTGGGGTGAGGTGGCGCAGCAGGCTCAGGGCGGGGGTGCCGCCGAGGAGCAGGGCGAGTTCGAAGAGCAGTTCGCGTCGTTTCACGTCGGCCTCCTCGGCGCTCAGCGCGCGCAGTAGTTCGGCGTAGTGGGCGGGACTTGGGGGCAGGTGCCGTACGGGAACCGGCTGTGGCGCCATGCTGGCACGGCTGCCCGGCGCGGTGACCAGACCCCACGGGGGAAGTGCTTCGTCACAGATGCTCGACCTGGGCGTCAGGTCCGGTGCGGGAGACGTCTTGTCGTGGAGCGTCGGCGTGGACACCGGCTCCCGGGATGAAGACGCCTCGCCACGGGCGATTGGTGCGGGCTGGTGGGGGTCGAGGTGGCGGTAGTCAGCCCGGTCGAGGAGGTCGCGGTTGCGCGCGGTGTAGGAGGAGTAGACCTCGTCGGTCAGCAGGCGCCGGGCGGTGGTCTGGTAGAGGCGGGCGAAGATGACGACGGCTCGGGCGGGGGCGCGGCGGCCGGTGGACGGCCAGGCCTCGTAGTCGTAGAGCCGGGCCTCGCGCAGGGAGGCGGTGCCCGCGGGGTCGAGGTCGTTGTAGGCGGCCACCACGTCCGAGGCGGTCCGGCCGTGCGCGTAGCGGTACCGGCGCAGCGGGCTGACGTCATGGTCCAGGGCCAGGACGTCGGCGATCTGGTCGAAGGTGAATGATCGGGCGCGTAGCGCCTTGCTGCGTCGTCGGCAGTCGAGCAGGATCCGGTAGCCCTCGCCTGGCATCGTCCCTCCTTGAATCGAATGCAAGCAAACCGTAAGGAAGTGATTACGCAAAGCGATAGTGCTAGGGAGAAATGGGGATGCTCAAGCAGGGTGAGTGGCATCGCCGCAGGTCAATGGCCTGCATGGTGGGGTGATCCCGAATCGGCGGGCGGGGATTATCAGGTGAGACGGCCTGAGCAACCCTTCTGGAGGTGACTCCCGAACTCCTCCCAGGAGGCGATGTGCCCGCGATCTGGAACGACGTGTATCCGGCGTTGGTCGAGGCGATGGTGGGGCTCCGGCCCGGGGGCATGACCTACCGGCGGACCTTTCCGGGTCGTTCGGATCAGCTTCCTCGGGTCCGTCGGTTCATCCGGTTTCTCCTGGAGGACTCGTCCTGCCGTAACGATGCCGAGCAGATCGTCGCCGAGCTCGCGGCCAACGCCATCGCCCACACGAGCAGCGGGCAGTCCCACGGCACCTTCATCGTCGAGTTGACCCGCAAGACCACGGCCGTCCGGGTGACCGTCTATGACTGCGGCTGGGGTGGCACGCCCGGGTTCAATCGGCGCGGGGACGCCGATCCGCTCGCCGAGCACGGCCGGGGCCTGGCCGTGGTTGAGGCTCTGGCCGTCAGGGTCGGTTGCCGGGGCACGCAGGCGGTGGGCCATGCGGTGTGGGCCGAACTGCCTCCAGTCTGACAACCGTATTGGCTCCGCTGGATCTCAAGGGTGCCTCCGTGAGCTTGCCCTGATCATCGGCGGAAAGGTTCGGGAGGAACGCCCGGTGTTGTTGAGGGTGCCCGGGGCCGGGGGCCGAGTTCGCGGCCCCGGGCAGATGTGGGGGTTCCGGTGCCTCAGCGGCGGGGCCTGCCAGGTGCTGCGGCATGGTCCGGTGCGGTGGGCTGGGCGGGAACCGAGGGGAGTCCGGCCCCGGGCTGTTTCGGCTCGGAGAACGGGTGGCCGGGTTCGGAGGCCGGGTGGTTTGCGGCGGGAGCCGGGCGGCCTGAGGCGGGAGCCGGGCGGCCTGAGGCGGGAGCCGGGCGGCCTGAGGCGGGGGTCGGGTGGTTTGCGGTGGGGTTCGGGGCGGCGGGTTGGGCGGTGGCGGGGTCGTATGGCCCGGCGGACGGCGGCGCCTCCACCACCACGGTGTTGGCCGGACCCCGGACGCCGTCGATGACGGCGCGGGCGTGCTCAAGGTGCGAGGCCGCGACCAGCACGTCGTAGCGGCCGGCGACGATCGCGCTGCGGGAGGCGAAGTCCCGCTTGCCGCCGGTGAAGAAGTGGTTGATGAACCCGAACGCGGCGCCCATCACGGCGCCCCAGAGCGCCGCCCAGAGCACGAGCACGATGAACGACATCGTGGTCGAGGTGAACAGCCCGAGGAACATCCCCACCACGGCGCCGAAGACCACGCCGTTTCCCGCTCCGGCGAGCGCGGCCCTTCCGTTGGTCATCCTGCCGGTGACGGTCTCCTCCAGCTTCAGGTCGCTGCCGACGATCGCCACATGCTCGACGGGGAAGCCCGCGTCGGAAAGCATGTCCACGGCACGCTGCGCGGCCAGATAGTTGTCGTAGCCGACCAGCACTCTCCGGTCCACAACGACCTGCTCGGCCAGGCTGTTGGGCATCTCTGTCATGTCCGCTCGCCTTTCCCGTGTGGGGGTGTCACTGGGTCTGCGGACTACCCCGCGTTCGGCCGGGAATGCGTGGTCTTGCCGGGGATTTGTCCCGCTGCGGAGTTTCCTTGGAGAAAGTTTCTCGAACCGTGAGACAGAATCGGACATTAGGCGACAAAGGGAACGATCTGCTGTTAAGGTTCATCCGGAACAGCGCCGGCGGTGTGGTGGGTCCGGGTGTCCGGCGCTGGGTTCGCGAAGGAACCTGGAATGATCGCATTGATCGTAATGATCGAGGTAGTGCTTGTGCTCGCTGGGCTGATGATGATGTGCTTCATCACCCGTTACACGGGTGAACCCCCTTCGGTGGAAGAGCGCCACGACCGCGTGTTTGAGTCGCGTTATCGCAGCTGACCGGCGGTGAACGCCTGGTGGCCGGGCGGAGGCGCGCCCTGGCGGGGAAGGCCTGAGTGGGCGTTCTGTGAGCTGCCGTCCGGTCTGAGCCTGGGCGGCGGGTATCTACGCGAGATGGCTCGCTTGGGGCAGCGTGAAGAGCCCGGGTTCGGGTTCGATGAGGACGCCTCGAGCGACCGAGGCGGTCGATGTAGTGCGCGAACTCATCGCCAGCCGCCACCGCTGATCTCACCGAATGCCAGTGCCCTGACCATCTTCTCGGCCAAGATCAATGGGATCACGATCCCGGAGAGGTAGAGATGGCCACGGACTTCCAGGCTCGCGTCCGTTCGCACGTCAACGAACTGCGCTCCACGCCGGACACCGATCTCCGCTTCCGCCGATGATGGCCCCAGATACCCTGCTTCGGTGATCAATCAGGTTGAATTGGTGATTTTCGACTGTGATGGCGTGCTCGTCGACAGCGAGCCCATCGCGGTGCGAGCACACTCTGCGGTGCTGACGGAGCTGGGCTGGCCGCTAAGCGAAGAGGAGGTGATCGAAAGGTTCGTGGGACGGTCCACCAAGTCGATCAACGAACTGATCGAAAGCCAACTGGGACCGGAGCTGACCGCCGAGGCGGAACGACGCTTCCACCGCCTGCACACCGAGGCGGTGGACACCGAACTGACGATCGTCGACGGCATCGTCGAGGCATTGGACGCAATCACTCTGCCCACCTGTGTCGCCTCCAGCGGCAGCCACGAAAAGATGCGGCACACCCTTGGTCGCACCGGCCTCTACTCCCGCTTCGAAGGGCGGATCTTCAGCGCGACACAGGTCGCCCACGGCAAGCCTGCGCCCGATTTGTTCCTGTACGCCGCCGAGCAGATGGGCATTGAGCCGGCCCGATGCGCCGTGGTGGAGGACAGCCGCTTCGGCGTCCAAGCAGCCCGCGCTGCGGGCATGCGTGCCTTCGGTTACGCAGGCGGGCTCACTCCCGCGCAGTGGCTGGAAGGTCCCGGCACCGTCGTCTTCGACGACATGCGCCAGCTTTCTACTCTCCTCGACCAACTCGTCCGAAGCGGTTTCGAAGCGGCTGGTGCGGGCGGGAACTCGTGATCCTGGAGGCTTGATCTGGTCTGACAGGTATCTGGGTGTGCCGCTCCCAGCGGTAGCCGGACGTCACCGTCCTCCCGGTCCTCCCGGTGCCGGTGGAGTGTGACCCTCCCCCGGCACCGGCGGGGCGCCATCGCCCTTGGGTCGGGCTACCAGCTCTGGTGGAGCGGCATGCCCTCGGTGTAGCCGGACGAGCTCTGGATGCCGACGACCGCGCGCTCGTGGAACTCCTCCAGGTTGGCGGCTCCCGCGTAGGTGCACGAGGAGCGCAGGCCGGCCACGATGGCGTCGATCTGGTCCTCCACGCTGGGCCGGACCGGGTCGAGATACATCCGGGAGGTGGAGATGCCCTCCTCGAACAGTGCCTTGCGGGCCCGATCGAAGGGGGAGTCGTCGGCGGTGCGCAGCTTGACGGCGCGGGCCGAGGCCATGCCGAAGTTCTCCTTGTACTTGCGGCCGTCGGGGGCCGTGCGCGTGTCGCCGGGGGACTCGTAGGTGCCGGCGAACCATGAGCCGATCATCACGTTGGCCGCTCCGGCGGCCAGCGCGAGGGCCACGTCACGAGGGTGGCGGACGCCGCCGTCGGCCCAGACGTGACGGCCGAGACGGCGGGCCTCGGCCGAGCACTCCAGCACGGCGGAGAACTGCGGGCGGCCGACGCCGGTCATCATCCGGGTGGTGCACATGGCGCCCGGGCCGACACCGACCTTGAGGATGTCCGCTCCGGCCTCGACGAGGTCGCGCACGCCGTCGGCGGTGACGACGTTGCCCGCGGCGATCGGCACTCCCGGGTCGAGGGCGCGGACCGCCTTCAGTGCGCTGATCATCTTCTCCTGGTGGCCGTGGGCGGTGTCCACGACCAGGCAGTCCACTCCGGCGTCGAGTAGCTCCTTGGCCTTGGCGGCCACGTCGCCGTTGACGCCGACGGCCGCGGCGACGCGCAGCCTGCCGGAGGCGTCGAGCGCGGGCCGGTACAGCGTGGCCCGCAGCGCGCCGGTCCGGGTCAGGATGCCGACCAGACGGCCGTTCCCGTCGACGATCGGGGCGAGCCGGTGGCGGCCCTCGTGGAGCCGGTCGAAGGCCTCGCGCGGGTCGAGCCCGGCCGGCAGGGTGAGCAGGTGATCGGACATCACCTGGGAGAGCTGCGTGTACATGTCCACGCCGCTGCAGTCGCTCTCGGTGACCACGCCGATCGGGCGGTTGTCCCAGTCGACGATGATGATCGCCCCGTGGGCCCGCTTGGGCAGCAGGTTGAGCGCCTCGCCGACGGTGTCGTGCGGGGTGAGCGTGAGGGGCGTGTCGTGGACCAGGTCACGCTTCTTGACCCAGTCGACGACGTTCGCGACGACGTCGATGGGGATGTCCTGGGGAATCACGGCGATGCCGCCGCGGCGGGCGACGGTCTCGGCCATACGCCGCCCGGCGACCGCGGTCATGTTGGCGACGACGATCGGGATCGTGGTTCCGGTGCCGTCGTGGGCCGACAGGTCGACGGCGAGCCGGGAGTCGATGGAGGATCGCGACGGAACCATGAACACGTCGCTGTAGGTCAGATCGTAGGCCGGGACCAACCCATTGAGAAACTTCACGTTCGTCCACCTTATCCGGTGAATAGACCAAAGTGAGCGTTCCCTCTTTTGGAGGTCCCAAGAGAGGAGTCAGCAGTCGGAGGCGGCCACTAAGATCCCATTTGCGTGAATTAACGGGATGGCCATGGGGAGGCGCTGTGATCGTTGTTGATCGGCCGGAGGTGCTCGTTGTGGGCCATGCCGTACGGACCTCCAACGCCGACGAGATGGAACCGGGCCGGGGACGGCTCGGCGCGCTGTGGGCGCGGGCGGGGGCGCCCGGCGCCTTCGCGCACGTTCCCGGGCGGGTGGACGAGAACATCTACGCGGTGCTGACCGACTACGAGAGCGATCATCACGGTGCCTACACCCAGATCGTCGGGGTGGCCGTGCGCAGCGCCGCCGCGCTGCCCGAGGGCATGGTCGCGGTACGGGTGCCCGCGGTGCCGGCGCTGAAGCTGGAGGCCCGGGGACCGATGCCGGGCGCGCTCATCGAGACGTGGCAGCAGCTGTGGAAGCACACCGATTCGGGCGGCACCCCGCCCCGGGCCTTCACCACCGACCTGGAGGTCCATCACCCGGGAGGTGTGGATCTCTACGTGGCGGTGTTCCCATCGATGGGTGGCTGACCGTCCCGGCCGGAGGCAAGGGTGGCAGGGCCGGTTCCGCCACCCGGTGCGGTGGGCTGACCGTCCCGGCCGGAGGCCGCCTCACCCGGCTCAGTCGTCCTCGTCATCCGGTGGCGGGTCGGCCATCTGCCAGCCCGCCATGAGCGCCGGCAGGATCAGGTGTGTCATGATCACGGCGCTCAGGAGCATGACGATCGCCGCCGCCGGGACCTGGACGACCTGCTTGTCTCCGTCTATGGAGAGTAGGAGCGCCAGGCCGAGCGCGAGGAGGATCGCCGTGGTCCCCCGGCGAGCGTCGACCTGGATCTTCTGGCGCTGGCGGAGCTGACGCTCGTCGAGGCCGATCACCCCACGGGTGATGATGACCAACGTCCCGTAGACCACGACGTAGATCATCAGCGCGACCCCCGACAGGGCGAAGGTGGTCCACATGGCGGCGTCACTCGGCGCCAGATACCAGCACACGATCGCGCTGACCCAGACCAGCCCGGCGGATCCGGCGCCCGCCCCGACGAGGACCCGGCGGCGCCCGCGAGTGGCGTACCGGGAGCGCCGGTCGCTCTCCAGTTGCTCCAGCCGCTCGGGAGTCAGCCTGCCCATCACTTCACCTCACTGCCCAGCCGGGGGAACGGCCTCAGGGAGAAAACGACTTCCATCGGAACCTCGAAGTATTCGGCGATGCGCAGGGCGAGGAACAGACTCGGGCTGTACTCGCCGCGCTCCAGGTAGCCGATCGTCTGATAGTGGACGCCCAGGGCGGCCGCCAGATCCTTGCGCGAGACACCGCGCTCGGCTCTCAGCACCGAGATCCGGTTGTATACGTCTTCCGCGGACACCGCAGCAGTCTTTCAGGACTCAGGAACCCTGCGCGGCGAGTTGCCGCGCGGCCAGCCGTGACCCGGACTCGCGCCGGGTGATCCGGCGGATCAGCCGGGGTGCCAGGAGCATCCCGGCGACCGCCCACAGCCCGAGCGCGGTGGCCACCCAGGGCAGGCGCCAGCTCCCGCCGATCTCGGCGGCGAGCATGGAGTCGGGCAGGAACGCCGCGCGCAGGCCGAGCCCCTGCCAGTAGAGAGGGAACGCCTGGGAGATCCACTGGACGGCCTCGGGCATGAACGTGACGGGGAGCATCACCCCCGAGGTGATCATCAGGATCATCATCGGCAGTCCCAGGAAACCCGCCGCGGCCTTCGGCCCGGGAACCAGGCAGCCGATCGCCGCCCCCAGCGGCACCACGGCGAGCGTGCCCAGCAGCATCACCCAGGCCAGGGTCGACCAGTCTCGGGGCGGTGCGACCCCGCCCATGACCACGCCCGTGCCCACGATCAGCAGACTCTGCACCGCCATCTGGCACAGGAAGGTCACCGCCCGCCCCATGAGGTAGGCGGGGATCCCGCCGGGGACGGTCCGCAACCGCAGAAGCATCCCCTCTTCCCGGTCGGTGGCCAGCGCCATCGGCAGCGCCATGAGCCCGTTGGAGAAGACGGTGAAGGCCAGGAATCCGATCGTCATGAACGTGGACATGGAGACACCGGTCCCCTTCACGGGGTTGTCGCCGATCCAGAGCAGCAGTAGGGCGAAGACCCCCACGGTGCCGACCAGGGTGGTGAACAGCTCCTTGCGATCCCTGAGCAGGTGCGTGTGCTCCGTCCAGCCACGCCGGATTCCGATGCGCAGTGCCTTGATGTTCAAGCCGCCCTCCCGATCAGGCTCAGATAGCTCTCCTCCAGCGACGGACGCCGGATCTCCAGGCCGGGCACCGGACCGTTGAACCTCCGGTGCAGCTCCCACGCCGCCCGCGACGGATCCGGCGTGGCCAGGACCCGCTCTTGCCCGTCCTCCAGCCAGCGGACGTGCGACTGCGTCCGTACGGCCTCCGCCAGCTCGGAGGGGGTCCCGCAGACGGCGATCCTCCCGTCGACGAGGATCGCGGTCCGGTGTGCCAGCTTCTCGGCCTCGGCCAGGTCGTGCGTGGTCAGCAGCACCGTCATGCCCTCGTCGGCCGCCAGCCTCTCGACCAGCAGGTGGAACTCCCGGCGCGCCTCCGGGTCGAAGCCGGTGGTCGGCTCGTCCAGGAACAGCAGCTCGGGGCGGCCCACGATGCCCAGCGCGACGTCCAGCCTGCGGCGCTGCCCGCCCGACAGGCGGCCCACCCGCTGCCCGGCCTGCGCGGTCAGGCCGAGTGCCGCCAGCAGCTCGTCCGGGTCGCGTGGGTTGTCGTAGAACTCGCCGAGATGGGCCAGGAGCTCGCGGGTGCCCCAGCGGGTGTGGTCCCGCCAGCTCTGGAGCACGATGCCGAGCTTGGCCCGCCAGGCCTCGGTGCCGTGCTCGGGGTCCACCCCGAGCACGCTCACCTCACCGGCCGACCGGTTCCTGAAGCCCTCCAGGATCTCGATCGTGGTGGTCTTCCCGGCCCCGTTGGGTCCGAGGAGCGTGAAGATCTCGCCGCGTCCGATCTCGAGGTCGACCCCTCGCAGCACCTCGGTCGCGCCGTACGTCATTCGCAGCCCGCGAACGCTTACTGCAGCACTCATGCGGATGAATGTAGTACTTCTACTACATTCATAACAACTTCTACGACAAAAGGCGGCACACCTATGCCAGGTGTGCCGCCTTGAGCTGCGGAGATCTCGTCCCGTCAGGCGAGCACGCCGGAGTCCCGCAGCCTGGCCGCGACCTCGTCGGACAGACCCCAGGAGGACAGCTCCGCCAGCCGGGTGGCGGGGGAGAGGTCCTGCTCGGTCTCGCCGACCAGGCGCGGCGCGGGTGCGGGCTGCCGGACGCCGTCGACCTCGACGAACGTGCCGCGGGCCTTGTTGTGCGGGTGGTCGGCGGCCTCGGACATCTCCAGCACGGGGGAGACGCACGCGTCCGACCCCTCGAACACCGCCTCCCACTCGGCGCGGGTCCTGGACCTGAACGCCTCGGCCAGCCGCTCGCGCAGCGCGGGCCACTGGGACCTGTCGCTCCGGTCGGGCAGGTCCTCAAGGCCCATCAGCGTGACCATCTCCGCCCAGAACTGCGGCTCCAGCGACCCGACCGCGAGGAACTTGCCGTCGGCGGTCTCGTAGGTGTCGTACATGGGCGCGCCGGTGTCGAGCAGGTTGGTCCCGCGCGGACCCCAGAAGCCGGTCTGGACACCGTGGTAGAACATCGCGAACAGCGTCGCGGCCCCGTCGACCATGGCCGCGTCGATCACCCGGCCCTGGCCGGTCCGTTCCCGCTCGATCAGCGCGAGCAGCACGCCGTAGGCCAGCATGAGGCCGCCGCCCGCGAAGTCGCCGAGGATGTTGATCGGCGGGGTGGGCTTGCCGCCCTCGCGGCCCAGCATCGACAGCACACCGGAGATCGCGATGTAGTCGATGTCGTGCCCGGCGGTCGGGGCCAGCGGGCCGTCCTGGCCCCAGCCGGTCATCCGCCCGTAGATCAGGCGCGGGTTGACCGTGTGCAGGTCGGCGGGGCCGATGCCCAGCCGCTCGGCGACCCCCGGCCGGTAGACCTCGATGACCACGTCGGCGTTCCTGGCCAGTTCCTTGAAGGCGGCCACGCCGTCGGGGGACTTCAGGTCCAGGCCGATCGTCCGCTTGCCCCGGTCCATCACGTCGCGGCGCGGCTTGTCGCCCGCCGCGGTGACGGTGGCGACCCGCTCCACCCGCAGCACCTCCGCGCCGTGGTCGGCCAGCATCATCCCTGCGAACGGCCCGGGGGCCAGGCCCGCCAGTTCCAGCACGCGAACTCCGGCCAGCGGGCCCTTCCTGGTCACGCGGTCCATCGATATCTCCTCGGGTGCGCTCTCGCCTCTGGTCCGATACGGTCAGCACAAGCAAGCGATTGGTAGAAGTCAACCTTCCCTCTCGGCCCAAGTAGAACAACGTTCGGCTTTCTGTGGCAAGACATCCCGCTTGAGGCCCCGTGATGCCTGACTGTTATGGGAAACTTGCGCCTTATCCGTACGGGGATCTAGGGGTTGCGTGATGACGTATCCGCACAGTGAACGGGTAATCGCCGGGCGCTACCGGCTGCTGAACGAACTCGGCCGGGGCGGCATGGGGGTGGTATGGGAGGGATATGACACGGTCCTGGACCGTCCGGTCGCGGTCAAGGAGGTGCTGCTCCCGCCGAATCTCTCCCCGGCCGAGCATGAGCGCCAGCTGACCCGCACCTCGCGCGAGGCCAGGACCGCGGCCCGGCTCAACCATCGGGGCATCGTGGCGATCTACGATGTGGCGGAGCAGGACGGTCGCCCCTGGATCATCATGGAGCTGGTCAAGGCTCCCGGGCTGGACCGGGTCGGGCCGTTGCCGGTGCCGCAGGTCGCCGACATCGGGCGCCAGATACTGTCGGCCCTCCGGGCCGCCCACGAGGCCGGGATCCTCCACCGCGACGTCAAGCCCAGCAACATCCTCCTGGCTCCCGACGGCCGGGCCGTGCTCACCGACTTCGGCATCGCCACCGTGGAGGGCGACGCCTCGCTGACCCAGACCGGCATGGTGACGGGCTCGCCGAGCTTCCTGCCGCCGGAACGCGCCACGGGCGCCGACGCCGGCCCCTGGTCCGACCTGTGGGCGCTCGGCGCCACCCTCTACGCGGCGCTGGTGGGCCACGGCCCCTTCGAGCGCCGCGACGCCATGGCCACCCTCGGCGCGCTCCTCACCGAGGAGCCCGACTTCGGCAAGGTGTCCCCGGAGATGCGGGAGGTGCTCATGGGCATGCTCCAGCGCGACCCCGCCCGCCGGCTGAGCCCCGAGCAGGCCGACATGCTTCTGGCGGAGGTGAGCGGCGGCGTGTCGGGGGCGCCTCGCCGTACCGAGCGGCATCGCAGGCGGGAGGCTCCCACCTCGGCGATTCCCACCCGGCGGCGAAGTCGGAGCCGGGGCCGGACTCTGCTGATCGCGGCGGCTGTGGTGGTTCTGGCGGGCGGCGGCACGGTGGCGGCCATGGAGATGTCGGAGCGGAACCAGGCGGCCGCGTGGACCGATCCGGCCGCGGACCCCTCCACCGTCGCCCCGGCGACCGTTAAGACGGAGCCGGCGGGCAAGCGGGGCAAGTCGAGCAAGCCTCCCACCGCCAAGCCCGTGAAGAGCCGGGTCGCCGAGTCCGGGCGACGGCTGCGGCTGTGGCGGGCCAAGGCGCCGGAGAGCTGGTCGATCCTGTACCCGGCCGACTGGAAGTGGGACTGGGCCGCGGAGACGGGCTACACCCAGTGGCTGGGCCGTGACGGAGAGCATATGTCGGTGGAGGTGCTTCCCGGGAACGCCGGGGGTCTGGAGGCGCTGCAGCAGACCGTCAAACAGGACGCGGCGCAGTGGAGCGAGTTCCTCACCGAGAGCGAGAGCACGGTGAACGTCCCCGTGGCCTACGGGGCCGCGCTCGAGTGGGAGTTCGCCTGGACGATGAAGGACGGCGGCGGCGCGCCGTGGGCCAAGCCCGGTGTGACCTACCTCGAGACGCGCCGGTTCATCGCGGTCGGCGACACGGTCATAGTGCTGAGCTGGACCACGCCCGAGGACAGGTGGAAGAGCCAGCTGGGCCTCAGGAACCAGATCTTCAAGAGCTTCCACCCCCGCGGGGGCGAGTGACATGACCTGGAGGGTGCTGGCGCTGCCGCCGCTTCCCGAGCAGGCGCTGCGCAACCTGCTAGGCCCGCTCGGCGAGCGGGTCGGCGTGTCCGTCCCGGCGAGCCGCGACCGGGCGGCCATGCTCGCCGCCCTGCCGGAGGCGGAGATCGTGGTCGGCGACTGGAGCGGCGCGCTCGCACTGGACGCCGAGGCCGTCCGGGCCGCTCCGCGCCTGGCGTTCGTGCAGCAGCCCTCGGTGGGTGTGGACGGCCATGACCTCGATGCGCTGGCCGCCGCGGGAGTGCCGCTGGCCAACACCGCGGGGGTGAGCGCGGTCGCGGTGGCCGAGTGGTGCCTGGCCGCCGCGCTCGCGCTGTCGCGGCGGCTGCTCGACGCCGACGCCGCGGTCCGCGCGGGCGGCTGGCCGCAGCTGGATCTCGGCCCCAGAGAGCTGTACGGCTCGCGCGTGGGCATCGTCGGCTTCGGCCCGATCGGCGAGGCGTGCGCCCGGGTGTTCGACGGCTACGGCTGTGAGGTGTCGTACTGGACGCGGCGGCCCCGCGAGGTGCCCTACGCCTACCGGGAGCTGGACGACCTGGTCGCCACCTCCGACGTGCTCGTGCTGGTGATCGCGCTGTCGGAGGAGACCCGGGGCCTGGTCGACCCGCTCCGGATGCCCGCCGGTTCGCTTCTGGTCAACGCGGCCCGCGGGGGAGTGGTGGATCAGACGGCGCTGGTGTCCGCGCTGAACTCCGGGCACCTGGGCGGCGCCGCGTTGGACGTGTTCGAGGCCGAGCCGCTGCCGCCGGGCGACCCGTTGCGCGACAGCCCCCGGGTTCTGCTGTCGCCGCACGTGGCCGGGGTGACCCCGCAGTCCACCGGCCGCCTGATCCGGTGCGTGCTGGACAACCTGGAGGCCGCGCTGGACGGCCGTCCGGTGGCCAATGTCGTCAATGGGGTGGGGTCGGTGATCCACCGGCGTACGGGGCACCCGTAGAGTTTTCGCGCGTTTAACGTGTCTCGCCTGGCTCTGAAGACATCCGAGATATAACGTGCTAGAGGCGATCTTTACTACAAGAGCTCTGGGGGTGATGTCCTGTGGAACAGATGACACAGATGTCGGCGCATCGGCGCGCCGTCGAGCAGATCAGGCAGTCCTACGCCGCGATTCCCGAGGACGCGGCGCCCCGTCTGGCCAAGGCCACCACGAACCTGTTCCGGTTCCGAGACGGCGCTCGCGGAGCGAAACTGTCGGCCCGTGACCTGGACCAGGTCATCGAGGTCGACCCGGTGGCCATGACCGCCGAGGTTCAGGGCATGACCACCTACGAGCACCTGGTGGACGCCACGCTGGCGCACGGGCTCATGCCGTACGTCGTGCCGCAGCTCAAGACGATCACGCTGGGCGGCGCGGTGACTGGGCTGGGCATCGAGTCGACCAGCTTCCGCGATGGGCTGCCGCACGAGTCGGTGGAGGAGCTGGAGATCCTCACCGGCGACGGCAGGATCATCGTGGCGCGCGACGACAACGAGCATCGTGACCTGTTCCGCGCGTTCCCCAACTCCTACGGCACGCTCGGCTACGCGCTCCGGATCCGGATCAAGCTCAAGCGCGTCCAGCCGTACGTCCGGCTGACCCACATCCCGTTCACCGACGCCGACAAGTGCATGATCGCCATGAAGGAGATCTGCGAGCGCGGCGAGCACGACGGGGAGCCGGTCGACTTCGTCGACGGCACGTTCTTCGGCCCCGGCGAGCTCTACGTGACCGTCGGCCGGTTCGCCGAGCAAGCGCCCTATCTGTCCGACTACACCGGCATGCGCATCTACTACCGGTCGATCCAGACCAGGACCCGTGACTGGCTGACCGTCCGCGACTACCTGTGGCGCTGGGACACCGACTGGTTCTGGTGCTCGCGGGCCTTCGGCGTGCAGAACGCGCTGGTGCGCTCGCTCATGCCGCGCAAGTGGATGCGTTCCGACGTCTACCGCAAGCTCGTCGGCCTGGACCGCAGATACGGCGTGATCGCCCGGGTGGACCGATGGCGGGGGCAGCCCGTGCAGGAGTCGGTCATCCAGGACATCGAGGTGCCCGTCGAGCGCGGCGCCGAGTTCCTGGAGTTCTTCCACGACAAGGTCGGCATGGAGCCGGTGTGGATGTGCCCGCTGAAGGCCTCCGGCGAGTGGCCGCTCTACCCCCTGGAGTCCGGGCGGCTGTATGTGAACTTCGGCTTCTGGGGAACGGTCCCGTTGCCCCGTGGCCAGTTCGACGGCTACTACAACCGTCTCATCGAGCACAAGGTGCACGAGCTGGACGGACATAAATCGCTGTACTCGACGTCGTTCTATGCCGAAGATGACTTCTGGCAGCTTTATAACGGAATTGCCTACTGGCCGGTAAAGCGGGCATACGACCCGGGCGGCCGGTTGCTTGACCTCTACGACAAGTGTGTACGGGGGCGTTAGGAAGGTGATTCTGTGAAACTCGCAGAGATCTTCGAGAGTGTCATCGGGCCGGAGGCGAACATCCGCCTCACCGCCTACGACGGAAGCAAGGCCGGTCCCGCCACCGCGGACATCAGCATCGAGGTGAAGTCCCCGATCGCGGTGGCCTATCTGGCGCAGGCCCCCGGTGAGCTGGGTCTGTCCAGGGCCTACGTGTCCGGGCACCTCGACGTTCAAGGGGACATGTACTCCCTGCTGTCGCGGATGTGGTCCCTGACCATCAACGACATCTCGACGAGCCAGAAGATCGCGGCCATCCGCGCTCTGGGAGTCAAGCCCCTGCTGATGCGGGTGCCGCCGCCTCCCCAGGAGGTGCGGCACAGCATGATGGCCAAGCTGGGCAGCAGGCACGCCAAGCAGCGTGACGCCGAGGCGATCCACCATCACTACGACGTCTCGAACAGGTTCTACGAGTGGGTGCTGGGCCCGTCCATGGCCTACACCTGCGCGGTCTTCCCTGGCGAGGAGTCCACGCTGGAGGAGGCGCAGTACGCCAAGTTCGACCTGGTCGCCCGCAAGCTGGGGCTGAAGCCCGGGATGCGGCTGCTCGACGTGGGCTGCGGCTGGGGCGGCATGGTCATCCACGCGGCCCGCGAGTACGGCGTGAAGGCGCTGGGGGTCACCCTGTCGCGCCAGCAGGCCGAGTGGGCGCAGAAGGCCATCGCCGAGGCCGGGCTGGGCGACCTGGCCGAGGTCCGTCACATGGACTACCGGGACGTCAAGGAGACCGATTTCGACGCGGTCAGCTCGATCGGCCTGACCGAGCACATCGGCAAGGAACAGCTGCCGTTCTACTTCCGCTTCCTGTACGACAAGCTCGTCCCCGGCGGCCGGCTGCTCAACCACTGCATCACGAGGCCGACCGGCGCCGAGAAGACCATCAACGCGGGCGGCTTCATCAACCGCTACGTCTTCCCCGATGGAGAGCTGGAGTCGGTCGGCTATCTGGTCCGCCAGATGGAGGACCTCGGTTTCGAGATCCGCCACGAGGAGAACCTGCGCGAGCACTACGCCCAGACCCTCCGCTACTGGTGCGCCAACCTCGACGACCACTGGGACGAGGCGGTCGAGGAGGTCGGCCAGGGCACGGCCAGGGTCTGGCGGCTCTACATGGCCGGCTGCGTGGTCGGCTTCGAGCGCAACAAGATCCAGCTTCACCAGGTTCTCGGCGTGAAGCTCGACCCCGAGGGCGGGGCTCACATGCCGCTGCGCCCCTCCGTCGACTGGCCCTGACCGCAGGTCCGGTGGTACGGCTCGCGCCCCTCGCGGGTGCGGGCCGTACCACCGGCTCCGGAAAACCGCGCCCCCTGATTAAGGGTGCCTTGGGAGTAATGCCAGGTCAGGCACTGGAGGGCTGTTTCCCGCTATTCGGGAAAGGCCCGTTGTCCGAGAAAGGCCTCTCGCTCACCTGAGTTCGCGCTTGAGGATTTTCCCGGTGGCGGTCATCGGAAGGGCGTCGCGGAATTCGATGATCCGCGGGTATTTGTAGGCCGCCATGTTCTCCCTGCACCAGGCGACCAATTCCTCTTCGGTGACGGTCGCGCCGGGAGTGCGGATGACGTAGGCCTTGACCTCCTCGCCGTGCGAGTCGTGGGGGACTCCGACCACCGCCGCGAGAGAGACCTGCGGGTGGGTGATCAGGACCTCTTCGAGTTCGCGCGGGTAGACGTTGAAGCCACCCCGGATGATCATGTCCTTGGCCCGGTCGACGATCGCGTAGTAGCCGTCCGCGTCGCGGGTGGCGATGTCGCCGGTGCGGAACCAGCCGTCGTTCATGACCTCGGCGGTCGCCTCGGGCCGGTTGTAGTAGCCCTTCATCACGTTGTGGCCGCGGATCGCGATCTCGCCGGGCCCCTCACCCTCGACCGTCTTCCAGTCGTTGTCGATGAGCTTCATCTCCACGCCCCAGACCGGCGTGCCGATCGTGCCGGGCTTGGTGGGACGGCCGAGCTGGTTGAAGCTGGCTACCGGGGAGGTCTCCGACAGGCCGTACCCCTCCAGGATGCCGATGCCGAAGGCGGCCTCGAAGTCCTTGAGCACCTCGACCGGTGAGGAGGCGCCGCCCGCGACCGCGACCCTGAGCGAGGTGGGCACCTCGTCGCCGTCGGCGTGGATCTTCGTCAGCATGGCCCAGTACATGGTCGGCACGCCCGCGAACAGCGTGACGTTCTCGGCGCGCATCAGCTCCAGGGCGGGGCCGGGCTCGAAGCGCGGCATGAGCACCAGGGTGGCCCGGCGGCGGAATCCGGCGTTCATGATGACGGTCTGGCCGAAGGAGTGGAACAGCGGCAGCGCCGTCAGGAAGGCGTCCCCGCTCTCGCTTCGCGGGAACATCTCATCCGAGACCATGGCGTTGATCAGCATGTTCTGGTGGCTGAGCTCGGCGCCCTTGGGCTGGCCGGTGGTGCCGCTGGTGTAGAGGATCACCGCGGTGTCGTCCGGCGCGGTCTGCACCGTCTCGAACTCGCCGGACACACCGTCCAGCGCCGCCCACAGCGTCTCGCCGTGCGCAGACTCGGTGGCGAAGGCGGCGGCCGGCAGCACGAAGAAGTGCTCGGTGGTCCGCGCCTCGTCGAAGCCCGCCCGCCCGCGCTCGCCCAGCGGCAGCTCGGGGGTGCCCTCGAAACAGAACAGCGCCTTGGCCTCGGAGTCCTCCAGGTGGTAGGTGATCTCCCTGGACTGCAGCAGCACGTTGAGCGGCACGACCGTGGCGCCGGTCTTGAGGATCCCGTAGTACACGAACGGGAAGTAAGGCAGGTTCGGGCAGGCCAGCGCGACCTTGTCACCCTTGCCGATACCCCGGGAGACGAGCAGATTGGCGACCTGGTTCGCGACGGTGTTGACCAGAGAGTACGGCAGGCGCAGGTCACCGAAGACAAGTGCGGTGCGGTCGGGCTGTTCCCGGGCGCTGTCCTCCAACGCGACCGACAGGTTGAGCATGGGCGTCCTCCTCAGGACAAGCTTTGACGTGCCTCATACTCGCAGCCTGGGATACTTACCGGTAGGTAACCGAGGTCACAAATTGACGGGCAATGCGAGGAGGAGTATGCAGGTGGGAGCCCGCTTACCGGGGGGAGGCGAGCCGATACGGTCCGTGTGGTGAAGGGTCGGTGGGCACGTGGAGTACGACTATGTGATCGTGGGCGCGGGATCGGCGGGATGCGTGCTGGCGAGCCGCCTTTCGGCGGACCCCACGACGACGGTGGCCCTGATCGAGGCGGGCGGCCCCGACGACAAGCTTGAGATCCGGATGCCCGCGGGGTTCGCCAAGCTCTTCAAGACCGACTACGACTGGAACTTCACCACCGTCAGGCAGTCCGGGATGTCGGGCAGGGAGCTCTACTGGCCGCGCGGGCGGGTGCTCGGCGGCTCCTCTTCGATGAACGCCCAGATGTGGGTGCGCGGTCACCGGGCGGACTATGACGGCTGGGGTGTGCCCGGCTGGTCCTATGACGAGGTCCTCCCCTACTTCCACAGGGCCGAGCGTCGCGTCGGCTCCAACCGGGGCGGTGTTTACGGCACGGCGGGTCCGATCCGCATCTCCGAGCTGCGCAGCCCCAATCCCACCACCGCGGCGTTCCTCCGGGCCTGCGAGGAGATCGGGCTCACCCGGCTGGACGAGCTGAACGGTCCCTCCAACGAGGGCTACTGCCAGACCCCCGTCACCCAGGACCGGGGACGCCGCTGCAGCTCCGCCGACGCCTATCTCAAGCCCGCCAGGAAACGGCCCAACCTCACCGTGCTGACCTCCTCGCACGTCCACCGGGTGCTGGTCGAGGACGGGCGCGCGACCGGCGTGGAGTACGGCGAGGGTGCGGTGGCGCGGGCACGACTGGAGGTCATCCTGTCGGCGGGGGCGATCGGCTCCCCGCACCTGCTGATGCTGTCGGGTGTCGGCGCGGCCGACGAGCTGCGAGCGGAGGGCATCGAGCCCGTCCACGACTCACCTCAGGTCGGCGGGAACCTCCAGGACCATCTGGCCTCGGGCGTCATCGTGCACTGCCCGAAGTCGATCACGCTCGCGAGTGCCGAGTCGATCGGCAACCTGTTCCGTTTCCTGATCGGCCGCAACGGCATGCTCACCTCGAACGTCGGCGAGGCGGTGGCCTTCGTCCGCACCTCCCCTGAGGAACCCGCCCCCGACATCGAGCTGATCTTCGCTCCGGGGCCCTTCATCGACCACGGCCTGACCCCGCCGCCCGGCCACGGCCTGACCATCGCCTCGATCCTGCTTCAGCCGGAGAGCCGCGGCCGGGTCCACCTGAACGGCCGCGAGGTGGCGATCGACCCCGCCTATCTGACGGTGCAGGCCGACATCCGCCGCCAGGTCGCCGGGCTGAGGAAGGCCAAGGAACTGTTCGAGACCGCCGCGCTCAAGCCGCTCGCCGGAGCGCCGATGGCACCGTACTGGGGTGCCGAGACCGACGAGGAGCTCACCCGGTGGATCCGCGAGCGCGGTGAGACCCTCTATCACCCGGTCGGCACCTGCCGGATGGGCCCGGACGACGAATCGGTGGTCGATCCGTCGCTGAGGGTCCGGGGCGTGGAGGGGCTCCGTGTCGCCGACGCCTCGATCATGCCGGTCATCAACCGGGGGCACACCCACGCCCCCACCGTCATGATCGCGGAGAAGGCCGCGGACCTGATCGCGATGGATCGTGCGGTGATCACGCACGGCGGGTAGGCGGCTCATGGAATCACGATCTCTCCGGTGGGCGGGCCGTGGCGGAGGTGCGATGGCTCACACTTGACGTAAGTGATTACTTGCATAAATCTGGATTAATGACCATGAGCGTGGCGGACGTCGACCTTTCGGAGATCCCGTTCTGGGGGCGTTCCCCGGCCGAGCGCATGGAGGCCTTCAAGCTGCTCCGCGAGCTGGAGCGGCCCGTGTTCGTCAAGGAGAACAAGGTTCCCTTCGTCGGTCACGGGCCCGGCTACTACGCCCTGGTACGGCACGCGGACGTCTCCGAGGCCAGCCGGAACGCCGGGGTGTTCAGCAGTGAGCCGAGCGCCAACAGCATCGTCGACATGCCGAGGTGGATGGCGGTCTACTTCGGCTCGATGATCAATATGGACGATCCCCGGCACGCCAGGCTCCGCCGTATCGTGTCGCGGGCGTTCACCCCGAGGGTGCTGTCAAAGATGGAGGAGGACCTGCAGCGGGCGGCCACCCGGATCGTGGACGACGCGATCGCCGAGGGGCCGGGCGACTTCGTCGCCCAGGTCGCGGCCCGGCTGCCGGTTCAGGTCATATGCGACATGATGGGGATTCCTCCGAAATTTCATGATCAAGTGCTCTGGGCGACCAACATCATCGTGGGCAACACCGACTCCGAGTACACCGGGGTCGAGCCCGAGCTCAAACGCTGGAACGTGGCGCGTG
This sequence comes from Streptosporangium sp. NPDC000396, assembly GCF_042898655.1. NCBI lineage: Bacteria > Bacillati > Actinomycetota > Actinomycetes > Streptosporangiales > Streptosporangiaceae > Streptosporangium > Streptosporangium sp. NPDC000396. Next base: position 138,267 of record NZ_JBIAZA010000011.1, on the reverse strand, counting down.
GCCTGGCCCGGCTGATGGGCGCGGGCCGCCGGCTCAACCGGCTGGCCGCCCGGCTCGGCCGCGAGCGCCGGGGCGACTCCACCGGCGACCTGACCAGCCTGTTGGTCAACGGGGAGGAGTCCCTGACCCCGCAGGAACTCGGCTCGTTCTTCATCCTGCTCGTCGTCGCCGGCAGCGAGACCACCCGCAACGCCATCTCCCACGGCCTCAAGCTGCTCACCGACCACCCGGACCAGCGCGAACTGCTCCTGAGCGACTTCGACAGGCATGTTCCCGGCACGGTCGACGAGATCGTCCGCTACTCCACCCCGGTGATCCAGTTTCGCCGCACGCTCGCCCGTGACCACGAGATGAACGGGCAGGAGTACAGGAAGGGCGACAAGGTCGTGCTCTTCTACAACTCCGCCAACCGCGACGAGAGCGTCTTCACCGACCCCGACGTCTTCGACATCACCCGCCACCCCAACCCTCACGTCGGTTTCGGCGGCCCAGGCCCCCACTACTGCCTGGGCGCGCACCTGGCCCGCCGCGAGATCACCGTGATGTTCCGCGAGCTCTTCACGCGCCTGCCGGAGATCCGTTCGTCCGGTGAGCCCTCCTACCTGCTGTCCAACTTCATCAACGGCGTCAAGCACCTCCGCTACGAGACCTGATCCGTTCCTCGGTCTCCGTCCGGGCCGGTCCGATCGGGTCTACGGACCTTTTCGGGTCCTCGGCAGCCGACTCCCTCACCGCCCACTTCCAGGTCCCCGGCTGGAGCGCGGCAGGCGCGACGGCGGGCTGACCGCCGCGCGGGTCGTTTACTCGCCGCGCCCGTGGCGGACTCAAGACCCGCTACATCACGGGGTGGTGGTCTTTCGCGTGCGGTGGCTCCAGGCGCGGGTATATGCCGGTGAGGCCTCTTCGGGTAATCGTCGGACAACTACCTATTCGGTGAGCCAGTCCGCCTGGCCGGGTACGGGCAACCGCTCCCCGGCGAAACGCGCGTCGAGCGCGGAGATGAGCCTGCCGATCGCGGCCTTGGTCCGGGGAAAGCGGTAGGGGCTGCTGTAGAGCAGTCCGGCGCAGACCCGTCCATCATGGAGCCGCTGGGCCCGGAGGGTCTCGAAGTCGCCGATGTTCTCTGTGAGCAGGCAACGCCGCTCCGCGACCGCCAGTTCCAGAACCTCGGGATCGGTGAGCCCTCGGCCCTCGGGTCGTTCCGCCAACGCGACGACGTCGTGCCTCCGCTCGCGGAGGGACTCGGCGAGCAGGGGCGGGAACATCTCGTCGAGCAGGAGTTTTCCGCTCACGACGCCAAGAGACCCTGCTCGCGCCTCCATCGGGTCTCCGCGTCTCGCGCAACGGTGTCAGCCGTCTCTATCTGTGCGTCGATCTCGTCCGGGTAGGCGGACCAATAACGGATCGCCGTCCTGACCTGGTGCGACGGCAGGCCCGAGTATTCGGCCACCATGGTGATGATCTCTTCTGCCGAGGAGTCGGGGTCGGCGGCCCGTGTCGCCTTCACGGCCCGGATGATCTCCCACACATCGGGGCCGCCGACGATCACGGCACGCCGTCCCGTCGGGCCGGTGCGGAACAGGACGCCGGGATGCTCCTCCATGTGAAGGGCCTCGGTGATGAGCAGGTTGACCGCTGCAGAGATGGAAAGGCCCGGATGCTCCATGACGAACTTCGCGAGTTTGTCCAGGACCGCGTCCTCGAATCGGACGGATCTTGGTGTGGGCGCCATCATGGCTACATCGTAGTCATGTGTAGGTATGGAGTCAGTTGATTTCGTCGGCCGAGGCGAGATGCCCGCCGTACAGGGCGGGTGGCACCCGGGGTGAGCGCCCGCCCTCGTTGTGCGGGGGCCTGGCTTCTCCGGAATGCCCCGGGGGCCGGTGATTCCGGAGCAAGCGGATGTTAGGTTCCGCCCATGGAGATCAGGACCATCACGGCCAACGGCATCGACTTCGGTTACCTGACGATGGGGGAGGGGCCGCTCGCCCTGTGCCTGCACGGTTTCCCCGACACCGCGCACACCTGGCGCCACCTGCTGCCCGAGCTCGCCGAGCGGGGCTATCGCGCGGTCGCGCCGTTCATGCGGGGCTATGCGCCCACCTCGATCCCGGCCGACGGAGCCTACGAGGCGGGTGCGCTGATCGCCGACGCCTGCGCGTTGCACGAGGCGCTCGGCGGCGACGGCGACGCGGTGCTCATCGGCCACGACTGGGGTGCGGTTCCGGTCTACGGCGCCACCGCCTTCGCCCCGCGGCGATGGCGCAAGGCGGTCGCCATGGCGGTGCCTCCCGTGGAGGCGATGCTCACCACCTTCTTCGACTACGAGCAGCTCAAGCGGTCGTTCTACATCTTCCTCTTCCAGACCGGGCTGGCCGAGACCGCCGCCTCCCGGGACGGCTTCATCGCGAGCCTGTGGCGTGACTGGTCGCCGGGCTACGACGCCTCGCGGGACGTGGAGCTCGTACGGCGGAGCCTGGGCGACCCCGCCAACCTCGCCGCCGCGATCGGCTACTACCGGGCCATGCTCGGCACCGTGCCGCCCACCGGCCGCTATGCCGCCGAGCAGGCCGCGACCGGCCGGGAGGTCCCGATCCTCTACCTGCACGGGCTCCAGGACGGCTGCCTGGGAGTGGAGGCGGTCAAGCCGGTGGCCGAGTTCCTGCCTCCGGGCTCCAGGGTGGAGCACGTTTCCGGCGCGGGGCACTTCCTCCATCTGGAACGGCCCCGTGAGGTCAACGACCTCATCCTGGACTGGCTGGCGTGAGGATCGTGTGGCAAGATCGGCAAAACCGAACGTGGTTCTAGCGGAGGCTGATGTGGCGGTTTCGCTCGTGGATGTCGACCTTTCGGACATCACTTTCTGGGAGCGGCCGATGGCCGAGCGGGAGGCGGCCTTCGCGCTGCTGAGAGCTCAGCCGGCCCCGGTCAGATTCGCCGAGCCCGAGGTCAGCTACGCCGCCCCGGGTCCGGGTTACTACGCCCTGGTGAGGCACGCCGACATCGTCGAGGCCAGCCGCACCCCCGAGGTCTTCTCCTCGGCCAGGGGGGCGACCGCCGTCCATGACATGGCGCCGGAGTTCGCCGAGTACTTCGGGTCAATGATCAATATGGACGACCCGCGGCACGCCCGGCTCCGCCGGATCGTCTCCCGGGCGTTCACCCCGAAGATGATCAAGCAGTTCGAGGCCGACGTCCAGTCCGAGGCCACCCGGATCGTCGACGATCTGATCGCCGAGGGGCCCGGCTGCGACTTCGTCACCGAGGTGGCCGCGAGGCTTCCCCTGAAGATCATCTGCGACATGATGGGCATCGGCCCCGAGCATCACCAGACGGTCTTCGACGCCTCCAACGTCATCCTTTCCGGGGGTGACCCCGAGTTCGTCGAGGACGCCGGTCGCGCGGGCGAGCTGTTCCTCGGCGCGGGGCGGCGCCTCCAGGAGCTCGTCGTCTCCCTGGCGGCGGACGGTGGCGACAATCTCATCACCTCCCTGACCAGTGCCAACATCGACGGCGAGAAGCTCACGATGCAGGAGCTCGGCTCGTTCTTCATCCTGCTGGTGGTGGCGGGCAACGAGACCACGCGCAACGCCATCTCCCATGGTCTGCACCTGTTCACCGAGAACCCGGACCAGCGTGCGCTGCTGCTCTCCGACCTCGACGGGCACCTTCCCGGCGCGGTGGAGGAGATCGTCCGCCTGGCCTCCCCGGTCACCTGGATGCGCCGTACCCTCACCCGCGACCACGAGATGAACGGTCACCTCTATCGCGAGGGTGACAAGGTCCTGCTCTTCTACTGGGCCGCGAACCGTGACGAGAGCGTCTTCACCGACCCCCGCCGCTTCGACATCCGGCGCACCGAGGGTCCCCACGTGGGCTTCGGGGGGCCGGGGCCGCACTTCTGCCTCGGCGCCCACCTGGCACGCCGTGAGATCACTGTGATGTTCCGTGAGCTGTTCACCCGGATTCCGCAGATCCGCTCCGCCGGTGAGCCGGACCGCCTGCGCTCCAGCTTCATCAACGGCATCAAGCACCTCACCTGTGACTTCTGAGGCGTTCCATTGACGTAAGTGGTTGCTTGCGCAAATGATTGGTGGTATGAGCGTGACGCCAGCCGACCGGAAGCCGATCGTCTCCGCCGAGGATTTCGATCTGTCGGACTACGACTTCTGGGCCAGGCCCATGCGAGAACGGGAGCGCGCCTTCGAGCTTCTCCGGGGCCTGGACCGTCCCGCTTTCTACGAGGAGATGGAGATCTCCTTCGCGCCGAAGGGGCCCGGCTACTACGCGCTGGTCAAGCACGCCGACATCCTGGAGGCCAGCCGTACCCCCGAGGTGTTCTGCTCGGGTGACGGCGGGGCCACCAACATCCCGGACATGCCGCCGGAGTTCACCGAGTACTTCGGGTCGATGATCAATATGGACGACCCGCGGCACGCCCGGCTCCGCCGGATCGTCTCCCGGGCGTTCACCCCGAAGATGATCAAGCAGTTCGAGGCCGACGTCGACGCGGCCGCCGTACGGATCGTCGACGACCTGATCGCCGCAGGGCCCGGCTGTGACTTCGTCACCGAGGTGGCCGCGAGGCTCCCCCTGAAGATCATCTGCGACATGATGGGGATCCCGGAGAAGGACTACGGCTCCGTCTTCGACAGGTCCAACACGATCCTCGGTGGCTTCGACCCCGAATACGGCGGCGACGACATGACCACGGTCGCCGAGAAGCTGCTGACCGCCGGGCTGGAGCTGCAGCAGCTCGTCCAGGACCTCGCCGCGTACCGGGCCGAGCACCCGACGGACGACCTCACCTCATCGCTGGTCAGTGCCAACATCGACGGCGAGAAGCTCACGATGCAGGAGCTCGGCTCGTTCTTCATCCTGCTGGTGGTGGCGGGCAACGAGACCACGCGCAACGCCATCTCGTACGGCCTGCGCCTGCTCACCCAGCACCCGGACCAGCGTGCGCTGCTGCTCTCCGACCTTGACGGGCACCTTCCCGGCGCGGTGGAGGAGATCGTCCGCCTGGCCTCCCCGGTGAACTTCATGCGCCGCAAGGTCACCCGGGACCACGAGATGAACGGCCAGCTCTACCGCAGGGGCCAGAAGGTCGTCCTGTACTACTGGGCCGCCAACCGTGACGAGACCGTCTTCCCCGACCCCTACCGCTTCGACGTCACGCGCAGCCCCAACCCCCATGTCGGCTTCGGGGGGCCGGGACCGCACTTCTGCCTCGGCGCCCACCTGGCGCGCCGTGAGATCACCGTGATGTTCCGTGAGCTGCTCCGTCGCGTCCCGCGCATCGAGGGCGGCAGGCCGGAGCGGCTCTACTCCAGCTTCATCAACGGCATCAAGCACATGAACTGCGAGTTCTGAGTCATGAAGCCTTGGCCCGGATCGATTTGAAGACGGTGTTGATGTCGGGCAGCAGTTCCTTCTTGCTGTCCGGCACCGACATGTAGACGATCGCGGGCACATCGGCGCCGGTGCTCACGGCCGCCACGACCATGGTGGTCTTGGACTCGCCCGCGGTGATCTCGTAGGCGGCGAGCTGCCCCGGCAGGCCGTTGACCGACAGAGGCTGCTGCGCGGTCTTGCGGGAGGTGTTCTCGGCGAAGAACCTCTTGCGGGCGGTGGCGGCCACCGCGTTGATCACCGGTGCGAGGTTGTCCGGCGAGGTGTACTTGCTCTTCAGCTTGGGCGACAGCGGTCCCGACATCACCTGGCCGAACTGCTCCTTACCCGCGGAGTCCGTTCCCGCCGGGACGTACTGGCGGGTGGTGAAGCCGAAGACCGTGGGCACGGTCGGGCGCTGGTCCAGCCGCCAGGGGGAGCCGAGCCTGGCCAGGCTGATCGCCGCGGCCTGGTCGGGAAGGGAACCGGCGACGGGTGAGGCCTTACCGGGGAAGCGCGGCAGGCGGCCGATCGCCTGGGCGGGTTTGGCGGTCTTCTTGCCGGTCGCCGCGGGCTTGGTCTGCGGAACGGGATCCTCTTCGGCGGCGGCCAGCGGCCCGGCCATGAACGCCCAGATCAGTGCGCCGACGAGTGCGATCACCACGGACCCGATGAGTGCGAACACCCAGATCGGCCTGCCCTGCTCCTCGAACTCCTCCTCTTCCCCGATGGCCTGGTAGTTGTCGCCGAAGACGGTGTTCCACAGCTCCTGCTGGCGCTCCGGCGGCGGGGTCTTCGGACCGCTGATCTGACCCGCGGTGACGAACGGCTTGCTGGGGTCGGACGGGTCCCGGCTCAGATGGCCGCCAGGCGGAGAGGGATGCCCCTGCGGAGGATGCTGGCCGGGATGGGGCTGCGCGTTGTCCGGATGAGGGTACGCGGGCGCGCCCGGCGGGGGAACCCGAGGCGGGGCGCCCAGGGGCGCCTCCGGAGCCGTCGCTCCGGCGGAGGCCCACACGCCGGGACTCCCCGGAGCGGCGCCGTTGCCCCCGTGGTTCTGGTTCCCGAAGGGGTTCGGGCTGGTCAGAGGATCGTGGTGGCCGAAGGGATTGGGGTCGCTCGGGTTCTGGCTCGGAAAGGAGTTCGGGTTCGTCAAGGGGTCTTGGCTTCCGAAGGGGTTCGGGCTGGTCAGGGGATCCTGGCTACCGGAGGGGCTTGAGTTCGTCAAGGGGTCCTGGTTCGCGAAGGGATTGGGGTTGCCGCCTGGCGGGTTCGTCCAGAAGGGCGAGGAGTCAAGGTTCGGCGCCTCGGCCGGCGGTGTGCCCCATCCGCCGTCGCCGGCCGTCCGAACGGAGGGTGCGTCCCATCCGCCGTTACCTGCCGCCGGAGCGGACGGTGCGTCCCACCCGCCGCCGCCGGCTACCGGAGCGGACGGCGGGGTTCCGAGTCCGCTCTGCGGCGGCGCGGCGGCCTGCCGGAAGCCGCCGTCCGCCTGGGGGCCGGAGGCCTGCGGGGCGTGAGGCTGTGAGCCGGGGGCCGGTGTCCCGAAAGCCTGTTGCCAGGAGCCGTTACCGGGCACACTGGTCTGCCAGGACGTGTTGCCCTCCGCGGGTCGCTCCTGGGGAGGGCGCGGGCCGGTGCCGAGAGGGTCCCGCGCCCAGGCGGATGGCGGTTCCGTCGCCTGTGGCCATGCCGGAGGCAGGTGGGGCTGGCTGGACTGCTCCGAGGCCATGACTTCCTTACCTTCCGCGCGGGTGCCCGAATTAGGGGTATTGGGCATGGTCTCACGTAAGACGGGGGAGTTCGCAGGGAAACTGGAGAACGCCCCCCGGAACTGGAATCCGGTGGGGTCGGTTGGTGGATCCTGCATCGGCAGGCCGACCTCCGAAGGATCCGGGCCCTGCCCCGGCTCGACTGAGTGTGCCACGGTGAGAAGAGTAAACGGACGGGACATGCGAGGTCACAACGGACTTATCGCCATCAGGTCTCGGTCCGTCCCGGACGCATAAGAGTCCCCATTGTGCTGACCCACGGGTGCCGTTGTCCCCCGTTCAGCCGGATCGACGTTGTTTCCCCAGGCCACGAAATGACTTGCGGACTGCGATAGTCTTGATTTATGCGTGCCGCGACCCTGCTGCTTATCGGGCCGCATCGGCCTTCCCGGGGCTAGGAGCCCCTGCTGATGCGGCTGCCCTTCGCGTGAGCGGAGGGTTTTTCTGTTGGGTCAGATTCATCTGCGCGGACTTATACCGAGGAAGATTGACGTGAGCGAGCGAGCCGACATGCAGAGCGACGAGCAGCACTACGACCCGCAGGCACTGCAGGTCAAGTGGCAGCGGCGGTGGGAGGAACTCGACCCCTTCCGGGCCCCCGACGACCCCGCCGACCCGCGTGAGCGGCGCTACATGCTCGACATGTTCGCCTACCCCTCCGGTGACCTGCACATGGGGCACGGCGAGGTGTTCGCCATCGGCGACGTCGTCGCGCGCTACTGGTTCCAGCGCGGCTACAACGTGCTGCACCCGGTCGGCTGGGACTCCTTCGGCCTGCCCGCCGAGAACGCCGCGATCAAGCGGAACGCGCACCCGGCCGAGTGGACCTACGCCAACATCGAGACCCAGGCCAACTCCTTCAGGCGCTACGCGGTCTCCTTCGACTGGTCCCGCCGCCTGCACACCAGCGACGCCGACTACTACAAGTGGACCCAGTGGCTGTTCATCCGCTTCTTCGAGCGCGGCCTGGCCTACCGCAGGGGCGGCCTGGTCAACTGGTGCCCCAACGACCAGACCGTGCTGGCCAACGAGCAGGTCGTCGGCGGCAAGTGTGAGCGATGCGGCGCCGAGGTCGTCCGCCGCGAGCTGACCCAGTGGTACTTCAAGATCACTGACTACGCCGACCGGCTGCTGGAGGACATGGCCCAGCTGGAAGGCGGCTGGCCGGAGCGCGTGCTGACCATGCAGCGCAACTGGATCGGCAAGTCCACGGGCGCCGACGTCGAGTTCGTGATCGAGGGCCGCGACGAGCCGGTCACCGTCTACACCACGCGCCCCGATACCCTGTACGGCGCGACCTTCTTCGTGGTCGCCCCGGACGCGCCGCTGGCCGACGAGCTGGTCGCGGACGACCGGCGCGAGGCCTTCGAGGCCTACCGGGCCGAGGTGGCCAAGCTGTCCGACATCGACCGCCTGTCCACCGAGAAGGAGAAGACCGGCGTCTTCCTGGGCCGGTACGCCGTCAACCCGGTCAACGGCGAGCGCATGCCGGTCTGGGCGGCCGACTACGTGCTGTCCGACTACGGCCACGGCGCCATCATGGCGGTCCCCGCCCACGACCAGCGCGACCTGGACTTCGCCCGCACGTTCGACCTGCCGGTGAGGGTCGTGGTCCACACCGGCCTGGCCGACCCGGGTGAGACCGGTGTCGCGACCGCGGGAGAGGGCTCCCTGGTCAACTCCGGCCCGCTGGACGGCCTGTCCAAGACCGACGCGATCAGGAAGATCACCGAGGTGCTGGCCGAGCGCGGCACCGGCAGGGCGGCGGTCAACTTCCGCCTGCGCGACTGGCTGCTGTCCCGCCAGCGTTTCTGGGGCTGCCCGATCCCGATCATCCACTGCGTCGACTGCGGAGAGGTCCCCGTCCCGGACGACCAGCTGCCGGTCACCCTGCCCGACCTGCGCGGCGAGGCCCTGGCACCCAAGGGCGTCTCCCCGCTGGCCGCGGCCGAAGACTGGGTCAACGTCTCCTGCCCCAAGTGCGGCGGCACCGCCCGGCGTGACACCGACACGATGGACACCTTCGTCGACTCGTCGTGGTACTTCCTGCGTTACGTGGACCCGTCCTACGAGGACGGCCCGTTCGACGTGGAGAAGGTCCGGCAGTGGGGCCCGATCGACCAGTACGTCGGCGGTGTCGAGCACGCGGTGCTGCACCTGCTGTACGCGCGGTTCTTCACCAAGGTCCTGCACGACATGGGCATGGTCGACTTCACCGAGCCCTTCATGCGCCTGCTGAACCAGGGCCAGGTGCTCAACCAGGGCAAGGCGATGTCGAAGTCGCTGGGCAACGGTGTGGACCTGGGGCAGCAGATCGACGACTACGGTGTGGACGCCGTCCGGCTGACGATGGTGTTCGCCGGCCCGCCGGAGGACGACATCGACTGGGCCGACGTCTCCCCGGCCGCGTCGCAGAAGTTCCTGGCCAGGGCGTTCCGCGTCATGGCCGAGGCCGGCGCGGCCTCGGCTCCCGGCGTCGACTTCTCCACCGGAGATCTGGAGCTGCGCAAGGTCGTCCACCGGACCGTCGACGAGGTCACCAAGCTGGTCGACTCCTACCGCTTCAACGTCGCGGTGGCTCGCATGATGGAGCTGACGAGCGCGGCCCGCAAGGCGATCGACTCCGGTCCCGGCGCCGCGGACCCGGCCGTCCGCGAGGCCGCCGAGGCCCTGGCGGTCATGCTGTCGCTGGTCGCGCCGTACGCCGCGGAGGAGGGCTGGGAGCGCCTGGGACACTCCGCCTCGGTCGCCCGGGCCGGATGGCCCGTGGCTGAGGCCGCCCTGCTGGTCCAGGACTCCGTCACCTGCGTCGTCCAGGTCGCGGGCAAGGTCCGCGACCGGCTGGAGGTCTCCCCGGAGATCTCCGACGCCGAGCTGGAGGCCCTGGCACTGGGCTCGGACAAGGTCCAGTCCTTCCTGTCCGGCACCCCGCGCAAGGTCATCGTCCGCGCGCCCAAGCTGGTCAACATCGTCCCCTAGCGACCTCGGGGCGCCCGTACGGCGGGCGCCCCACCGTCGACATGACACTCCCGGTTTGTGTCACCCCGTAGGCGAAGATCCACGAACAGGCCCCGGATAACGACTGCCGGAACACGCCGCAGGGCGGGCGGCAGATTTATCAGAAACCTCCGTGGAGACCCCCGCCGTTGGGTGGGGGAGGAATCGAACCCCTGCGGAGCAGGGCGGGAGTAGACGTTTCACCCCCCGGCGAACCGCTCTGTCACAGCTGACCGGTTCTTAACTGATCTTTCTTCATACTGTGAGACGTGGCGCAGATCGTGAAGCGGGCATACAAGTACCGCTTCTACCCGACCCCCGAGCAGGCCGAAGAGCTTGCCCGGACCTTCGGCTGCGTCCGCCTGGTCTACAACAAGGCGCTGGAGGACCGGACCCGCGCCTACACGCGGCAGGGGCGCCGTGTCTCGTACGTGGAGTCCTCGGCGGCGCTCACGGCATGGAAGAAGACCTCCGAGCTGGCGTTCCTGAATGAGGTGTCGTCGGTGCCGCTGCAACAGGCCCTGCGGCACCTCCAGATGGCCTTCGCGAACTTCTTCGCCAAGCGGGCCAAGTACCCGACGTTCAAGTCTCGTAAGAGATGTCGGGCGGCGGCCAAGTACACCCGCTCGGCGTTCCGCTGGCGCGATGGTCGGTTGACGCTGGCGAAGATGCGTGACCCGTTGGCGATCGTGTGGTCCCGGCCCCTGCCCGAGGGTGCGGAACCATCCACGGTGACCGTGTCGAAGGACGCGGCAGGCCGGTGGTTCGTATCCATCCTCGTAGAGGAAAAGATCCGCCCTCTGCCTCCCGTGACCAGCGCGGTCGGCGTAGATGCAGGGATCACCACACTGCTCACGCTGTCCACCAGGGAGAAGATCGCCAACCCCCGCCACGAGCGGGTGAACCGGCGCAGGCTGGCCAAGGCGCAGCGGGCGCTGTCGCGCAAGGCCAAGGGATCGAACAATCGGGCCAGAGCTCGGCTGAGGGTCGCCCGCGTCCACGCGCGGATCACCGACCGGCGCCGGGACCACCTGCACAAGCTCACCACTCGGCTCGTCCGTGAGAACCAAACGGTCGTGATCGAGGACCTCACTGTCCGCAACATGATGAAGAACGGGCGGCTTGCCCGCGCCATCGCCGACGCGTCCTGGCGGGAGTTGCGGACAATGCTGGAGTACAAGACGGCCTGGTACGGCCGGGAACTGCTGGTCGTGGACCGGTGGTTTCCCTCGTCCAAGCTGTGCTCGGCGTGCGGCACCGTGCAGGAGGCGATGCCGCTGAACGTTCGGGGGTGGGAATGCGCCTGCGGTGCGACCCACGACCGGGATGTGAACGCCGCAAGGAACATTCTCGCCGCCGGGCTGGCGGAGAGATAAAACGCCTGTGGAGCCGGTGTAAGACCTCAACGGAGACATCCGGGCGGGCAACCGGCGGTGAAGCAGGAACACCAACCGGCGACGGTTGGAATCTCCTCCTTTCGGGGAGGGGAGGAAGTCAATGTGTCGAAGATCGAGCGGCACCTGCCGGGCTGACGCGTGGCGAAGGAGTCTGGTGGTCCCGGCCGTCGGGAGAACGGCCGGCCGGCGAGTCGGCTCCCGCGCGTGAACGGTCGGACGGCAACCCGCTCAACCGCCAGGAATACATGCGATATCTCGCGCAGCGCGGCACGACGCGGTGAGGATGACAGGGTGGCCGGGCCCGGGAGGTCGGCTCCCGGTCGGACCCGGTTGCGCTCGGCCGGGCCCGGCCTGGTTGTGCTCGGCCGGGCATGGCGTCGGGCGCGTCACCGCCGGGTCAGGCGTGCCGCCCTCCGTCGGCGACGATGGCGATCCAGCGGTCGGCGACGCCTCCCCACAGCTCCCGAAGGGCCGGTTCCGCCTGCTCGATCTGCCTGAGCATCTCGGGCACGTCGACGCCGAGCCGCTCGGAGTCGTCCTTCGCCCACGCGCGGGCCGAGTCGAGCAGCACCTCGGGATGGAACTGCACGCCCCAGGCCACGGCCCCCAGGCGGAATGCCTGGTTGGGGAAATCCGCGTCCCAGAGCAGCGGCACCGCGCCCGGAGGAAGCACGGAGATCTCGTCCCAGTGCCACTGGACGGCCCGCGCGGAGCCGGGGAACCCGGCGAAGAGCGGATCGTCGGCCGCGGCCGGATAGGCGCGCAGGCCGTACAGCCCGACCTGGTGGCGCTCCGCGACCCGCACGGCTCCGCCGCACGCGGCCGCGAGGAGCTGCCCGCCGAGGCAGACACCGAAGGTGGGAAGCTCGGTCCGTACGGCTTCGCGCAGCAGTTCCTGGACGTGCGGCAGCCAGGAGGCCACGTGAGCGTCGTAGGCGCCGGGAGTGCCGCCGAGCACGAGCAGCCCGTCGTAGCCGTCGAGGGTCGCGGGAAGCTCGTCGCCCTTGAACGGGCAGCGCAGGTCGAACGGGACGCCCGCCGCCTCGATCCGGGAACCGATCAGGTCCGGCCCGGTGCCGTCCTCGTGCTGAACGATCAGGATCACAGCCGGCCTGCCGCGATGATCGATTTCAGGAACATACGTGTGCGCTCCTCTGCGGGGTCAGTGAAGATCTTTTCAGGTGGGCCCTGCTCCAGCAGGCTGCCCTGGTGGAGGAAGCAGACCTTGTCCGCCACCTCGCGGGCGAAACCCATCTCGTGGGTGGCGAGAAGCATGGTCAGTCCTTCGGAGGCGAGTTCCCTGACGATGCCGAGCACCTCGGCGACCAGTTCGGGGTCGAGCGCCGCGGTGATCTCGTCGAGCAGGAGCACGCGGGGTTCCATGGCGAGCGTGCGGACGATCGCGACCCGCTGCTGCTGGCCTCCGGAAAGCCGATCGGGGAAGGATGCGGCCTTGTCGGCCAGGCCGACCCGTTCGAGCAGGATCATCGCCTTCTGGGCGGCCCGCTCGCGGGACAGGCCGCCGAGCCTGATCGGCGCGAGCGTGACGTTGTCGAGCACGCTCATGTGCGGGAACAGGTTGTAGCTCTGGAAGACCATGCCGACGTCGCGGCGGAGCAGGTTCACGTCGACGCCCGCGCCGGAGACGACCTCGCCGTCGAGCCTGACCTGCCCGCCGTCGATCGGTTCGAGCGCGTTGACGCAGCGCAGCAGCGTGGACTTGCCGCTGCCCGAGGCGCCGATCAGGCAGATCACCTCGTGCTGCTCGACCTTCAGGTCGATGCCCCGCAGCACCTCGTGCTCGCCGTAGCTCTTGCGCAGCCCCTCGATCTCAAGGAATGCCATCACGCCCCCCTGGCCTTGTCGCGGGCGATCAGCCGGTCGACCAACCGCGCCTGCGGAATCGTGATCAGGATGAACAGTCCCGCGACGACGGTGACCGACGACAGGTTGAAGTGGTTCGCGGAGAAGATCTTCGCCTGGTTGAACGCGTCGATCGTGCCGATCACGTTGACCAGCGCGGTGTCCTTCTGCAGCCCGATGAAGTCGTTGAGCAGCGGTGGGATGACCCGCTTGGTCGCCTGCGGCACGACGACATGGCGCATCGTGGCGAGGTGGGAGAAACCGAGCGAACGCGAGGCGGCGACCTGACTCGGGTGCACGCTCTCGATGCCGGACCGGAACACCTCGGCGACGTAGGCGCCGTAGACGACGGTCAGCGCGAGGATCGCGTACCACGTCTGGCTCAGCCCGGACAGGATCGGGATCTGCGCGATCGGCAGGCCGAAACCGATCAGGTAGATCACGATGATCGCGGGCACGGCACGGATGACGTCGATGTAGACGACGGCCAGGGCCCGGATCGGGCGGCCCACCCGGCCGGGGGCCAGCCGGGCGAGGGCAAGGATCAGACCCCAGGCGAGGACGAGGACCTGGGCGACGACGGCGATGAACAGGTTGGTGCCGAACGCCCTGATGATGTCGACCGTGCTGGTGCCGATCAGCTCGCCCTGGAAGAACGTGCGCTGCACCGCAGCGTCGTTGGCCAGCACGAAGACGATCAGCGTGAGGGCGCACAGCACGGCGAAGGCCGTACCGGCCGCGGTCCAGGCGGACTCCCGCACCCGCGCGGACAGGCCGCGCTTTTCCACGATGTCGGCGCACGAGGCGCACCTGCTGGAGCACCGCCACGCCTCCAGGGCGGGCCGATAGACCAGGAGTACGGCTGCCGCGCCGGCGAGGGCGACGGCGCCGAAGACCCAGCGCCACATGCCGGGGGCCGCGGCCTCGAAGACGGACGCCGCAACGAGCCAGGTGGCGACGGTCGCGACCGTGGCGGCGGCCAGGCCGAGGATCGCGAGGCCGCGGTTCGGCGTCGGTGCGGGCTGGGCGGTCGCTCCCCGGGCCCCGGCGACGGTGGCCACCGCCGGGCCCGTCGCCTGGTCAGCCGTCGTCACGACGCCTGCCAGAGCGGGATCCTGGCGGGGTCGCCGCCGAACGCCTTGGACAGGTAGTCGGCCGACAGCTTGTCGAGCGTCCCGTCCGTCTTCATCTGCTCAATGATCTTGTTGATCGTCTCGGCGTTCTCCGAGCCCTTCGGGTAGAGCGCACCGTACGACTCGCCGGTTTCGTACTGCCCGACGACTTCGAGCAGGCCGTTCGACTTGACGGCCGAGCCGAGCATGATGGCGACGTCCTGCAGCGCGGCGTCGATCTGGCCGGCCTGGAGCGCGGCGCTCATCTCCGGGTCGTTGGCGAACACCTTGGGCTGCTGCTCGGGCTTGAGCGTGTTGGCCACCCACAGCGCGCCCGCGGTGCCCTGCTTCACGCCGAGTCGCAGGGTGCGGATGTTGTCCTTGGTGACGCTCGTGCCCTTCTTCACCATCACGCCGATGTTGGAGGAGAAGTAGGGCGCCGAGAAGTTCACGACCTTCTTGCGCTCGTCGGTGATGGAGATCTCGGCCAGGGCCATGTCGAAATTCTTCGTCCGCCCCGAGACGAGCGCGTCGAACGGTGTGTTCTCGATGGCCAGCTTGGACAGGCCCGCGCGGTAGGCGATGTTGGCCGCCATGCAGTACTCGTAGCCGTCCTTGATGGCGGCGACCGTGTCACCGTTCCACCAGCCGGGAGAGGGCAGGTCGCCCTGGACGCTGAGCGTGTCGGCGGTGACGGGTTTGATCGTGAACTCGCCGCGCTTGCCGGTGACCTTGCAGTTGCCGTACGAGTCGCCGCTGGCCTCGGTCGTGTTGGCCGAGGTGGAGGAGCCGCCGCAGCCGGCGGTGAGCAGCAGCGACAGCAGCCCTGCGGCAACGGCGGTGGAACGGATGGTGACCATGACGCATCTCCTGGTAGGGGATCTGCACCATTGCAAAAGCGTTTTGGCATCGTCAAGAGGGTTTGCCAAAACGTTTTCTCATCTGTGAGGATGCGCGAGTGACCAATCGAGCCGGCATCCGCGACGTCGCCCGCGTGACTGGCCTGTCGATCACGACGGTCTCCCATGCTTTGAGCGGCAAGGGCAGGGTTTCGGAGCGCACCCGGGAGATCGTGCGAGCGGCGGCCGAACGGCTCGGCTACCAGCCTGACCCGATCGCGGCCGGGCTGGCGTCGGGCCGCGTCGGGGTGATCGGCATCCTGGTCGAGCACATCCGCTCGCGCCACTGGGAGCACACCTACCGGCCCTACTACGCCGCCTTCGCCTCGGGCGCGACCATGCTCGCGGTCGAACGCGACCACGCGGTCGTGGTGCTGCCCGCCGACCTCTGGGGCAAGGTCCCCCTCGACGGGGTGATCATCGTGGATCCGGCACACGGCGACCCGTTCATGTCGGAGTGCAGGAAGCGCGGCAAGCCGGTGGTGGCGGACGGCACGCCACTGGATCCGGGGTTCCGCGACGTGCCCGTCATCGAGAGCGACTCCGACGACACCCTCCAGGCGCTGCTCGGCCATCTGCGCGACGCGGGCGCCTCCCGCATCGCGCTGCTGACCGGCACCGAGCCCGACTCCTACACGCTCGACACCGAGAGGGCCTACATCGCCTGGTCGCACGCGCACGGCAACCCCGTGATCATTGAGGCGCTGCAGCCGGGCGAGCCACCGGCCGCCGCCGCCGAGCGGCTGCTGTCCCGGCCCGACCGTCCCGACGCCGTGCACGGTCTCAACGAGACGTACGGCGAAGCGCTGCTGGGCGCGGCGCGCAAGCTCGGCCTCGCCATCCCTGACGACCTGCTGGTCACGATCATGTGCGAGACGGTCGAGGACAAGCACTGGGACGTGCCGCTGACCGTGCTCAGCCTCGAAGCCGAGAGACGTGGGGCGGTGGCCGCCGCCGCGCTCATCGACGTGCTGAGCGGCATCGAGCCCGGCTCCCTCAGGGTGCCCACCCGCCTGGTGATCAGAGAGTCGACGAGCCGCTGACCCGGCCGGCGCATGCTCTGCGGATCTTCATCCTGGATGGTGTTCCCTGGATCTCAAGGGAGCGGGGATGAGGAGAGAGAGTATGCGGGCTTATGGATGAAGTTCGCGATAGTGCCCGGTTCTTGAGTGCGGACTGGCGAGCCGATCGGATCGGGGCGGCGGGAGGATGCCGCCCCAACAGCCGAAACCCCGGGCTCACGGTTGAAACCCGGGGTCTCCACACTCGAAAATCCGCGACGAAGTCTCGCCGTATGGCTGTGGCCTTGTGGGCCGGGCAGGGGCCGGTCTGGATGCCTGCCGGGCGCCGTCTTCTCAGAGCTTGCGCAGAACCGCCACGACCTTGCCCAGGACGGTGGCCTCGTCACCGGGGATCGGGTCGTAGTTCGGGTTGTGCGGAACCAGCCAGACGTGGCCGTCCTTGCGCTTGAAGGTCTTGACGGTGGCCTCGCCGTCGATCATCGCGGCGACCACGTCGCCGTTGTCGGCCACCGGCTGCTGGCGGACGACCACCCAGTCGCCGTCGGCGATGGCGGCGTCGATCATCGAGTCACCGGTCACCTGGAGCAGGAAGAGCGTGCCTTCGCCGACGAGCTGCTTGGGCAGGGCGAAGACGTCTTCGATGCTCTCCTCGGCGAGGATCGGGCCACCGGCGGCGATCCGGCCGACGAGCGGCACGTAGGCCGCGGTCGGACGGCTGACCGGAGCGTCGTCGTCGCGGGAGTCGGGATCCACCCACAGCACCGGCTCGCCGGGCAGCCGCACCTCAAGCGCACGGGGACGATGCGGGTCGCGGCGCAGATAGCCCTTGCGCTGCAACGCCGTCAGCTGGTGCGACACGCTGGAGGTGCTGGTGAGTTGCACCGCCTCGCCGATCTCCCGCATGGACGGCGGGTAGCCGCGCTGCTGCACCGAGTCGCGGATGACCTCAAGGATCTTCCGCTGCCTGGGGGTGAGGCCGAGCGAGTCGCGCCTGCGCACTGCCAGGTCGTTGACGGCTGAGCCGTTCTCGTCATGCTCGCTCATACGATCTCCTTGCCTCCCGGTCTGTATTGCTTGTGTCGCACACAGCGACCGTACCCTCGTTGAAGATCATATTCAAACAATTGTTCGAGTCGTTCTCGAAATCAACGACAGTGTGGTGTACAACATCGTACGGGAGTTCGATCGACATCGTGTTCGATTCGCCGATCTTTCTTCGACATATGTTCGGCCAGGTCGAAGGGGTGGGGGGCCATCATGAAGACGACCACGACGACCACGATCACGAAGGCCGCGACGGCCGCGACCGCGACGGTGCGGCGACCCGGGCGGAGGTCCACTCGGCGGTCCGGGGCAGTGGGAGACGTCCGATACCCTGGTGCGCCGCTCCAGCTCACCAGGAGGGGAAGGATCGTGGTGATATCGGCACTCACCGTGATCACCCTGGGGGTGCTCTGGGTCGGCGCCCGCATCGACGCGGCCTCGGCGATCGAGCGGAGAAGCCATGAGGGCCTGCCCTGGGTCGTGGTCCACCGCGGCGACACGCTGTGGGAGATCGCGGACGCGGTGACGGTGGAGGGCGACCCCGCCCCGACGATCCGCCGGATCATGGACCTCAACGGGTTGCCCGACTCCGTGATCCAGCCCGGAACCCGGCTGTATCTGCCCGACGGTTTCGCGCGTTGAGAGGGGCGCCGGAGGGGCGACACGCCGGTGTGATGCGCTGATCAGCGACTTCGGCTCGCGGGGTCTCTTTAACTTGCGTTCATGGGCCGACCCTCCTACCGTTGGACCACAACATCTAGTGGCTCAACCCAGTGCACTTCACCATAGATTGTGTTTCCATTACCGCATCTCGACCATTCGAGAGGTGGGCGCAAGCGTCCGGACACGGGTGCTGTGGGGTGCATGAGGAAGGTGGGCCGCTCGGCAGGTCAAGGAGGCGACGCGCGTGCACTGTCCGTTCTGTCGTCATCCTGACACGCGAGTCATCGACAGCCGGTCCACCGACGACGGTGGGGCCATCCGCCGCAGGCGCACGTGCCCGGAATGCGGACGCAGGTTCACCACGCAGGAAAACGTGCTGCTCATGGTCAGCAAGCGCAGCGGGGTGACCGAGCCGTTCTTCAGGGACAAGGTGATCGCCGGAGTGCGGCGGGCTTGCCAGGGACGTCCGGTCAGCGAAGACTCTCTGGCCCAGCTGGGCCAGCGGGTGGAGGAGTGCATCCGGGCGACCGGGGCCGCCGAGATCGCGGCCCACGAGGTCGGGCTGGCGATCCTGGGCCCGCTCCGCGAGCTGGACGAAGTGGCCTATCTGCGCTTCGCCTCCGTTTACCGAAGCTTCGAGACCCTGGCCGACTTCGAGGCCGAGATCGAGAAGTTGCGGACGGATCGCTCCACCAAGCAGGACTGAAATTCAAGCCCCGGGCGCCGGGGGACATGGCGGCGCGTTGATGTGGTCCGAGTCGAGGGCTCTGCGGAGTCCCGGAAGGGGGAAGTCATGACGGAGACGGTCGGTGGCACGGCCATGCGTGGGGGGAAGCGGCCGCGTAGGGGGCTGAAGATGAAGCGCATCTTCACCACTCCAGGGGTGCACCCCTATGACGAGGTGGCCTGGGAGCGCCGTGACGTCGTCATGACCAACTGGCGAGACGGCTCGATCAACTTCGAGCAGCGAGGCGTGGAGTTCCCCGAGTCCTGGTCGGTCAACGCCGCCAACATCGTGACCACCAAATACTTCCGCGGCGCGGTGGGCACCCCGCAGCGCGAATGGAGCCTCAAGCAGCTCGTCGACCGCGTGGTGGGCGTCTACACCAAGACGGCGATCGAGCACGGTTACTTCGCCACCGAGGAGGACGCCGAGATCTTCGACCACGAGCTCAAGCACGCTCTGGTCAACCAGGTCTTCAGCTTCAACTCGCCGGTCTGGTTCAACGTGGGCACCGCCTCGCCGCAGCAGGTCAGCGCCTGTTTCATCCTTGCCGTCGACGACACCATGGAGTCGATCCTCGACTGGTACAAGGAAGAGGGTGTGATCTTCAAGGGTGGTTCGGGTTCCGGTGTGAACCTCTCCCGGATCCGCTCGTCGAAGGAACTGCTCTCCAGCGGCGGTACGGCCAGCGGCCCGGTCTCCTTCATGCGCGGTGCGGACGCCTCTGCGGGCACCATCAAGTCCGGCGGCGCCACGCGCCGGGCCGCCAAGATGGTCGTCCTGGACGTGGACCACCCCGACATCGAGGAGTTCATCGAGACCAAGGCGCGTGAGGAAGACAAGATCCGCGCGCTGCGCGACGCCGGGTTCGACATGGACCTGGGCGGCAAGGACATCGTCTCCGTCCAGTACCAGAACGCCAACAACTCCGTGCGCGTCTCCGACGAGTTCATGCGCGCGGTGGAGGCCGGTGGCGAGTTCGGCCTGCGCGCCCGCCTCACCGGCGAGGTCATCGACAAGGTCGACGCCAAAGACCTGTTCCGCAAGATGGCCAAGGCCGCCTGGGAGTGCGCCGACCCCGGTCTCCAGTACGACGACACGATCAACGACTGGCACACCAGCCCGGAGACCGGCCGCATCACCGCGAGCAACCCGTGCTCGGAGTATCTGCACCTGGACAACTCCTCCTGCAACCTGGCCAGCATCAACCTGCTGAAGTTCCTGAAGGACGACGACTCGTTCGACATCGCGAACTTCGTGAAGATCACCGAGCTGATCATCACCGCGATGGACGTCTCCATCACCTTCGCCGACTTCCCGACCCAGAAGATCGACGAGACCACCCGGGCCTACCGCCAGCTCGGCATCGGCTACGCCAACCTCGGCGCGCTGCTCATGGCCACCGGCCACGCCTACGACTCCGAGGGGGGCCGGGCCATCGCCGGCGCCATCACCTCCCTGATGACCGGCGTCTCCTACCGTCGCAGCGCCGAACTGGCCGGGGTCGTCGGGCCGTACGACGGCTACGCCCGCAACGCCGACGCGCACAAGCGTGTCATGCACAAGCACGCGGACGCGGACGGCGGCCTGCGCACGCTGGAGGCGATGGACCGGGCGATCCACGCCGAGGCCTCCAAGCAGTGGGCGGAGTGCCTCAAGCTCGGTGAGAAGAACGGCTACCGCAACGCCCAGGCCTCGCTGCTCGCGCCCACCGGCACCATCGGCCTGATGATGGACTGCGACACCACCGGTATCGAGCCCGACCTCGCCCTGGTCAAGTTCAAGAAGCTCGTCGGCGGCGGCTCCATGCAGATCGTCAACCAGACGATCCCGCGCGCGCTGCGGCAGCTGGGCTACCAGGAAGAGCAGATCGAGGCCATCGTCGAATACATCGCGGCCAACGGCCACGTCGTGGACGCCCCCGGCCTCAAGCCCGAGCACTACGAGGTGTTCGACTGCGCCATGGGCGAGCGGGCGATCGCGCCCATGGGCCACGTGCGCATGATGGCCGCCGTCCAGCCGTTCCTATCCGGCGCCATCTCCAAGACGGTCAACCTGCCCGAGTCCGCGACGATCGAGGACATCGAGCAGGTCTACATGGAGGGCTGGAAGCTCGGCCTGAAGGCCCTGGCCGTCTACCGGGACAACTGCAAGGTCGGCCAGCCGCTCTCCGCCGCCGGTCAGAAGACGGAGGAAAAGCCCGCGCCCGCGGAGCCCGAGGTCCAGGTCGTGGAGATCAGCCGCCCGACTCGCCGCCGGATGCCGAACCAGCGTCCCAGCACCACCACACGCTTCACCGTGGGTGGCGCCAAGGGCTACATGACCGCCTCGTCCTACCCCGACGACGGTCTCGGCGAGGTCTTCCTGAAGATGTCCAAGCAGGGTTCGACCCTCGCGGGCGTCATGGACGCCTTCTCCGTGGCCATCTCCATCGGCCTGCAGTACGGCGTGCCCCTGGAGACCTACGTGAGCAAGTTCGTCAACATGCGCTTCGACCCGGCGGGCATGACCGACGACCCGGACATCCGCATGGCCGCCTCGGTGATGGACTACATCTTCCGCCGCCTGGCCCTGGACCACCTGCCCTACGAGGAGCGGGCCGCCCTCGGCATCTTCTCGGCCTCCGAGCGCGCCGCCCAGCAGCGGGGTGAGGACCCGGCTCCGATCCCCACCGACGAGGTCATCGCCGAGCTGGCCACCTCGGCACCGATCGAGCAGCCCCAGCCCCGCACGGAGCCGGTGGTCGTGGCCGAGCCTCAGCGGGTCGGCTCTCTGGAGTCCCACCAAGGCCGCACGGCCGACGCACCGCTCTGCATGACCTGCGGTACCAAGATGCGTCCCGCCGGTAGCTGCTACGTCTGCGAGGGCTGCGGCTCCACCAGCGGCTGCAGCTGATTCGGAGCGTCGTCAGGCGTGAACGACCTGTTCAGGCGGGGTGCCGGAGAGATCCGGCACCCCGCCGGAGCGTTTAAGGAAGGTACGCGCCGGGCCGGCGCTCAGAACATCCCGTTGGGGACTTCCGCGGGCTCTGGCACAGGCTGGACGACATCCCAGTGCTCGACGATCAGTCCATCCTCCAGCCGCCAGATATCGACGACCGCGGTGCCGCGTTTTTCCTCCGGCGCGGTCATGAGGTAGTGCATGACCACGTACTGTTCGTCGGCAATGGCGCGCTTGAGCTCCAGTCGGGCGCCCGCCACCGGAGCGTGCGCGATGAAATCGACGAACGCGTCTCGGCCGGAGGGGTTGCCCGGGCTGTGTTCGACGAAATCCTCCGCCAGCAGAG
Organism: Streptosporangium sp. NPDC000396; assembly: GCF_042898655.1. Taxonomy (NCBI): domain Bacteria; kingdom Bacillati; phylum Actinomycetota; class Actinomycetes; order Streptosporangiales; family Streptosporangiaceae; genus Streptosporangium; species Streptosporangium sp. NPDC000396. The sequence goes on along the minus strand of NZ_JBIAZA010000011.1, from coordinate 116,097 downwards.
TGCGAAGGATTTCGATGTTGCCTCTGGCGAACTCCGCGAAGCCCTCGAGCACGAGCTTCCTGTTGCGTTCCGTCTCAGTGGTTTCTGGCATGCGGATAACGGTGGCGGCGCCGGTATCGCGTCGTCGATTACATCCCTTGTAATGGCGATGGGTGCGAGGTCACGATAGAACCGAGCCCATGTCACAAGATCGGCCTGTTGGTGAACTCCTGCGTGAGTGGCGCCGTCGTCGGCAGCTGAGCCAGCTCGATCTGGCCATCCAGGCGGAGGTCTCCAGCCGCCACGTCAGCTTCGTCGAGACCGGCCGCACGGTTCCCAGCCGTCCGATGGTCCTGCGTCTGGCCGAACACCTGCAAGTTCCGCTGCGCGACCGAAACCGGCTCCTGGTCGCCGCGGGATACGCGCCTGTCTACCAAGAGCGTCCGCTGGACGACCCGGATCTGACAGCGGCGCGCGAAGCCCTTCATCAGATCTTGCGGGGGCATGAGCCGAATCCCGCGCTGGTGGTGGATCGCCGTTGGAACTTGGTACTTGCCAACTCCGCCGCCGATGTGTTCTTGGACGGTGTCGCACCTGCCCTGCTAGAACCGCCGGTCAACATGATGCGGCTGGGCTTGCATCCCGCCGGGTTCGCGTCCCGCCTGCTCAACCTGGGGCAGGTTCGCGGATTCCTGCTGCCACGCCTGGCACGACAGGTGCAACAGACCGGGGATCCGCAGTTGAGCGACCTCTACTCGGAACTCGTCTCCTATGGTGCTCCCGACCAGATGCAGCCGCCGGATCCCGTTGACATCGCGATGCCCATCCGGATCCGGCATCGAGGGGTGGAGTTGAGCTTCATCAATACGATCACGACGTTCGGTGCCGCTTTCGACGTCACGCTCGAAGAGATCGCGATCGAGGCTTACTTCCCCGCTGACGCCCGCACCGCACTCGCATTGCGCAGCGGGGGCCATTCGGTGATGCCGGATACCGCAGTCTCCAAATAAGTGCGCTGCCCCAGTAGGGCAGGCGCCGCGCAGATTGAAGCAGCGGTCAGGACGTTCATGGCGGGGAATCGGCGAAAGGCCGGTTCCCCGCTTCGGTTTTCCGCGAGCGGTTGTCGTGTGAACGTGGTGACTCCTCCGCTTCCTGAAGAGAGCGGCTTCTCGCTTCCCTCGGCTGAGGTAGGCGACGGCCAAGCCCTGACCGTTTCAAGCAAAGAAACCATAACAGGGAAGTGATTCCCCTGCCGGGTAAACCCGGCAGTCCCCTCACTAGACATGATGGCGTCCGGTCCACGGTCTGCCCGGAGTACGGCGGAGCGGTTTCCGGTTTGCGTTGGAGCGCGCTCTAACTCTTACCGTTTGAGCCGTGGCCGGCGCACAGCCGCTACCGGCTCCGGCCGGAACCTCGAGCACCAAGCCCGGCGCATTCGTCGGCGCGGGCCGGTGGCCGTACGCCGAACCACAGGATCGCTCACGATGAGAAGCCACTGGGAGAATCATGACCCGCGAGGAACGATACGAGCACGGCCTGAAGGTGCTGCGGGAGATCGACGGCGAGGCCGGTCAGAGGGTCGTCGACGCGCTCTCCGACGTCTCACCCGAGCTCGGCCACCAGGTCGTCTCCTGGGCGTTCGGCGACATCTACGCCCGCCCCGGCCTGCCGCCCCGGGATCGGCAGCTCGTCACCCTCGGCATGCTCACCGCGCTGGGCGGCTGCGAGCCTCAGCTGGAGGTGCACGTCAACGCCGCGCTCAACGTCGGTCTCACTCCCGCCGAGATCGTCGAAGCCCTGCTGCACTCGGCCGTCTACTGCGGAATGCCGCGGGCGCTCAACGCGACCTTCGTCGCCAAGAAGGTCTTCGCCGAGCGGAACCTGCTGCCCGTCACTCCTGCCACCTGACCGCGAATCTTGGGGTCACCCGCGGCGAAGCCGTCGCTTGCGAGAAGCGCCTTCGTGACGAGACCGCTGCCGGACCTTGGTCACCAGCACCTTCTCGGTGAAAAGGAACGCCGTAACCGGGTGGGTACGCCGGGACGGTGGGGAAGCGCGGCCCTCGCGGTGTTGATCTGGCGGTTTCCTCGCGTAGCGTGGTGAGCGAGATTCGGATCATGGGCGGAGCCGCTCTGCCAGAATGCGGGGATGATCGAGAAAGCGATGCCTGGCCCACGTCCGCTGCTGCGCCGTCCCGAGGAGGGCGAACTGATCGATGTCGCGGGGGTGGAGCACTTCTTCCGGCTGACCGGCGAGCACACCGGCGGGCGCTTCGCGTTCGAGGAGTTCACTTTGGCGGCGGGCGTCATGGGGGCCCGGCCGCACGTGCACGAAGGGCACGACGAATATTTCTACGTCCTGGAAGGCGAGCTGACCCTGCACAACGGGGACGGGGAGGTGACGGTGGGCCCCGGGAACCTGCTGTCCGCGGTGCGCGGGACACCGCACGGGTTCCGCAACGCGAGCGCGGAGACCGTGCGCGCCCTGTGCCTCTACACTCCCTCGGGATACGAGGGGTATTTCCGCGAGGTGCACGCCGCCGTGGCCGCGGGTGCCGAGGTGACCGACGAACTCCTCGCCGAGTTCCGCGCCCGCTACCGCACCACCTCCTACTGACCGGCTGTCCCTTCGCCGCCGGAGGCGCCCGCGGCGTCGCGTTCGCGACCGCGGACGGCCGGGGCGGGTCGAACAGCAGACGGATGACCCGGGCCGAGCGGCCCGGGTCACACCCTCGTAAGAGGCGCGCTAGTCGCAGTTGCCCCAGGTGTTCCGCCCGCCGGTCGCGACTTTCGGGTCATGGCCGCTGGGCTTGATGCTTCCCCAGAACTTCACGCAGAGACCCTTGCCGTAGATCTTCGCCGGACCCGCGTAGTACTTGAAGCTCCCGGAGTCATCCACCGGCTTCGTCTTGGGGCGCTTCACCTGCACCCAAGCCGAGACGTGAGTGGGGAGCCCCACGAAGCTCGTCTTGATGGTGGTCACGCAGTTGTATCCGGTGCTGCTGTTGTAGAGCAGGTAGACATGGCCGTACACGCTGCCGGAGGAGGTCTTGACCGGCTGAACGCCGCCGTCCACCCGGGCGAATCCGGCACCGCAGATGCCTTCGGGGGTGTAGGAGGCCGCTGCGGCGTACGCCGGGTTCGCCATGATTCCACCGGTGGCCAGTGCCGCGGCAAGAATGATCGTCTTTGTGGACTTGAGCACTCACTCGTCCCATCGTCGGTCGCCACCCGCTGATCGAGTGGCGTCGGGCACGATCATTTTGCACCGTTGATCGCTGGAAGATAACCGCTATGTCAGAAATTTCGGTCAGTTTGTACGCGTACTTCCGGTTGTGATCATTCGCGCGCCAACCCTGCCCGAGCGCGTTTCCGGAGCTGGAGCCGGGTGCGGGGCAGATCTCGCCAGGGCGTACGCCTCGGGCCGGGAAATCCGGGAAATCCGAGGGAAACCGGTCAGCAGGAGCAGGAGATGCCGGAGACCGGAGCGGTCAGCGGGTCCACCCCGCCGCGGGAGACGCCGTCGGCGGTCTCCACCGGGAAGCCCTCCCTCGCCCAGTATTCGAAACCGCCGAGCATCTCCTTGACCGGGTAGCCGAGCTTGGCGAACTCCAGGGCGGCGCGGGTGGCGCCGTTGCAGCCGGGACCCCAGCAGTAGGTCACCACGGTCGCACCCGCGGGGATCACCTCGGCGGCGCGGGCGGCGATCTCGGCGGTGGGCAGGTGTACCGCGCCCTCGATGTGGCCCTGCTCCCAGCCGGCCAGGCTGCGCGAGTCGACCACGACGACCCCCGGGGCCCCCGAAGTCAGGTCGGCGGCCACGTCGGCCACATCGGTCTCGAACGCCAGGCGGGCGGCGAAGTGGGCGAGCGCGGCGGCGTTGGCGGCGGCGGGGACCGCGGTGACGGCGGAGCGGACTGCGGTGGTGGCGGGCATCTCGGCGGCCTTTCGATCGTGTGCGGCGGCGATGAGGAAATGGTGCCTGTCCCGGCATGCGGCTCAACAGTGGCGTGAATGCCGCTTATCGCTAAGATCCCGCCATGTCGATTTCGCCGCCGACGCGCCGTACCGTCTCCGTGCTCGCCTTCGACGGAATGACGCCCTTCGAACTGAGCTGTGTCGTGGAGATCTTCGGCATCCCCCGGCCCGAGCTGGACGTGCCCTGGTACGACCTCACGGTCTGCGCCGAGACCCCGGCCGACCTGCGGATCATCGGCGGTTTCACCATGCGGGCCGAGCACGGGCTCGACGTCGTCGCGGAGGCGGACACGGTGATCGTGCCCGGGGTCCCGGACGTGCGCGACGCGATGTCGCCGGACCTCCTCGCGGCGCTGAGAACGGCGCACTCCCGGGGGGCGAGGATCGTCTCGATCTGTTCGGGGGCGTTCGCACTGGCCGCCGCCGGGCTGCTGGACGGCCGCCGGGCGACCACCCACTGGAAGTACGCCGAACTGCTGCAGCGCAGGTTCCCGCGGGTCCTGGTGGATCCCGACGTGCTCTACGTGGACGGCGACGACGTGCTGACCAGCGCGGGCAGCGCGGCCGGGCTGGATCTGCTGGTCCATCTGGTCCGCAAGGACCACGGGCCGACCGTGGCCAACTCGGTCGCGCGCAGGCTCGTCATCCCTCCCCACAGGGAGGGGGGCCAGGCCCAGTTCATCCAGGCGGCGGTCACGCCGGTGGAGGACGACGACGCGGTGGCCACCGCGATGGCCTGGGCGCTGGACCACCTGGCCGAGCCGATCACGGTCGCCGAGCTGGCCAGGGTCGCTCACATGTCGCAGCGCACCTTCATCAGGCACTTCGGCCGCCAGACCGGGACCAGCCCGCTGCGCTGGGTGATCTCTCAGCGGGTCGCGGCCAGCCTGCCGCTGCTGGAGTCCACCGCCGCTCCCGTCGAGGAGATCGCGGTCGCGGTGGGCTTCGACAGCCCGGTGACCTTCCGCCACCACTTCACCAGGACGATGCGCACCTCGCCCTCGGCCTACCGCAGGGCCTTCCGCGCGTCCGCCTGAGAGCGGGGCGGCTTCCTCGCCGCCCGCCCCGGTTCCGCCCGCGCGGCACGTCCGGCCCGGCACTCCGGGAACGGGTCACCTCAGTGGACGGTCCAGCGCCGGTTGACCTCCTCGACGCCGGGGGGCGGGCCGGGCAGGGGGGAGGCCGAGGCCAGGTGCATGGCGTCGAGCATCAGGGCCAGGTATCGGTGCCTCATCTGGGAGGTCCGGGTCTCGTCGCCGAGCTGGATGGCGGCCAGCTGCTCGAAGACCATCGTCATGTCGGCGACTTCCAGGCCGGGGCGGAGGGCGCCGGCCTCCTCGGCGCGCCGGAAGATCTGGGTGGAGAGTTCGCCCGCGTAGACGGCGTCCCTGTGGAGGCCCTCGTCAGGAGTGAAGGTGCCGGCCAGGTTGAGTGTCAGGGAGTGGGTGTCGGCGTCCACGATGCGGCGCATGAAGCCGGTGAACGCGCTCCACGGGTCGCCTTCGTCGGCCAGGGCCGCCTCGGCTTCGGCGATGTAGATCTTCAGGCCGTCCGAGCAGAGCTTGCGGAGCAGGTCTTCCTTGCTGGCGTAGCGGCGGTAGAGCGCGCTGATGCCCACTCCGGCGCGTTCGGCGACGGCCGAGATCGGGGCGCCGGGGTCGGCGACGAAGACCGCGCGCGCGGCTTCGAGGATCACCTGGTCGTTACGGGCGGCCTGGGCTTTCCGGCCGCTCATGGGTGCCGTGGTCGTTGTCTCCATGCCATCAATATAGCTCATGGAACAAACTATTCCGTTCTGAAAACGAATTTCAGAAGGACAGGTTGTCGCGTTTCCCGGGGCTCGCCGGTTCCTGGATGCATGACAGAGAACATCCTTGTCATCGGCGGTCGTGGCCGGCCAGGTCGTCACGCTCGCTTTCGGCGTGGTGATTTCCCCTGGTTCTGCTGTTTCTCACCAGAGGGCTTGCCAATAATAAGAAGACCGGTCTACTTTTTAGTCATGGGACGGAAAGGTGAGGAGACCCGCGGCCGGTTGCTGGACGCGACGCAGGATCTGATCGAGGGCGGCGGCTACTTCGGGGCCGGGCTGAACCAGGTGGTCGCGGCGAGCGGGGCGCCACGCGGTTCGCTCTACTTCCACTTCCCCGGTGGCAAGGACCAGTTGGTCGGGGAGTCCGTACGGCGGGCCGGTCACGAGATCGGCCTTCTCGTGCGGGACCTGGCCGAGACCGCGCCCGACACCGCGAGCCTGATCCAGGGCGTGCTGACGCTGCTCGGCGACCGGCTGGAGGCGTCCGGGTGGCGCCGGGGCTGCCCGGTGGCCACGGTCGCGCTGGAGATGGCGGCCGTCAACGACGCGCTGCAGGAGGTTTGCTCGGAGGTCTACGGCTCCTGGGAGGACATGTTGCGCGAGCGGCTGGCCGCCGACGGGCACGCGGAGGCCGGCGACGTGGCGGTCACCGTCCTCGCCCTGATCGAGGGGGCGCTGCTGCTGGCGCGGGCCCACCGCAGCCGGGAGCCGCTCGACCGGGTGGCCCGCCGGATCCTGGCGCTGCTCTGACGGGGCCCGCTCCGGCGGGCCTCGGCCTTCGCATGCCCATAAAATATGTAGACCGATCTATTATGAGGTGATCGTGTGACCCCCGACTCCATCGTCTTCGGCGCGGCGGGATTCATCGGGCGTTCCCTGGTCGCGGAGCTGCTCCGCCAGGGGCGCCGCGTGGCCGCCGCCGTACGCGGTCCGGGAGACCGGCTCACGTCCTGGCTCGCCGGGCAGCAGGTGGACACGGCGGGGCTGACCGTCGTCACCGCCGACATCACCGTGCCCGGCCTCGGCCTCGAAGGCCTGGACGGGGTGCGCGACGTCTACAACGCCGCGGCCCGCTTCGCCTTCGGGCTCGGCGTCGAGGAGGCGCGGAGGGTCAACGTGACCGGGGCGCTCAACGTGGCGGACTGGGCCGCCACCCGGCCCGGCCTGCGCCGCCTGGTCCACATCAGCGGCTACCGCGTCAGCGGCGGCTCCGCGGACTACCGTCACGGCGCCTACGAGGCGTCCAAAAGGGAGGCCGACGCGGCCGTGCGGGCCCGGGCCCGCGAGCTGGGCGTCCCGCTGACGATCGCCAACCCCAGCACCGTGATCGGCCCCGACCAGTTCATCGGCCTGGCATCACTGGTGCGGGACCTCTGGCAGGGGCGGCTTCCCGCCCTGCCGGGCGGGCCGGATGTCTTCCTGCCCGTCGTGGACGGCGACTACTTCGCCCGCTTCATGGCCGCCCTGCCCGAGCACGAGGAGACGGAGGGCAAGGCCTACTGGGTCCTCGACGACGAGACGCCCAACCTGCCGGACCTGGTCGGGCTGCTCGCCGGGCACATGGGTGTGCCCGCGCCCCGCTGGACGATCCCGGTCCCGGTGGTACGGCGCCTGCCTCGCGCGATCACCGGGGCCGACGCCGAGACGCTGTCGTTCATGTCCGGCGACCGCTACGACACCGCCCCGGCCCTGGCGTTCGCGGAGCGGGCCGGGCTGAGCATGCCCCCGGTCGGGGAAACGCTCAGGCGGTGGGCCGACGGGCTGGTCGGCGCCCGGTTCGGCGAAGGGGTCCCGCCGCGCGGGCCGTACGGGTTCACGGATGTGGCGGGAAGCAGGACCTGGGTGACGGGTGAGCGGGAGAACCCCGAGTACGTGCTGCTGCACGGGCTGCCGCTGGACGCGGACTCGTGGGCGGCCGTGAGCGAGCGGCTGGACGCCCCGGTCCTGGCCGCCGACCTGCCGGGCCTGGGCCGTTCCGCGCCCGCCCGCTCGCTCGGCGACTGGACGTCGGCCCTGCTGGAACCGGTCGGGACACGGCCGGTGCTGGTCGGCCACTCCTTCGGCTGCGGGCCCGTCCTGCGGTACGCGCACTCCCATCCCGGCCGGGTGGCGGCCGTCGTCCTGGTCGCGCCGGCATTCCTGCAGAAGCCCTCCGGCTGGTTCCCCCGCTCAAGGATGGCCGTTCCGGCGCTGCGCCGGATGCCGAGAGCCCGCCTGGGGGAGAGCCTCGGCATTCCTGCGGGCGCGGTCGCGGAGCTGCGCCGCCCCGGGGCCGCGCGCCGGGTGGTCGAGGCGATGCGCGCGGCCTACGCCGCGCGGGACGAGCTGCGCCGGCTGCTCGACCGGATCGAGGTGCCGGTGACGATCGTCACGGGGGCGGCCGATCCGCTGGTCGTGGACAGGCCCGTCACCCTGATCCGGGGTGCCGGGCACTATCCCCAGATCACGCACCCTGAGGAACTGGCCGGGCTCCTGCGAGCAGCCGGTGGGCGAGCTCGCCCAGAGCCGTCGCGATCCGCTCGGGGCTGAGGCCCCGCTCGGTCCGCTGGTGGGTGTAGACCTCGGGGGCCAGGGGGGCGAGCGCGATCTCGACCAGCGCGTCGGGGTCGGGCACCTCGGCGGCGACCAGCAGCGAGCGCACGTGCACCCGCCAGAAGCCGTAGGCGCCGGTGGCGAACCGCGGTCGCCCTGTCTCGGCGCCCAGCACCAGGTGGGCGTGGGACTCCAGCAGTTCCACCATCGCCGCGTAGAACGCGGCCAGCCGCTCGGCGGGGGGCGCCCCCGGGCCCAGGGGCGCCTGGCCGCCGATCAGTTTCTGCTGCAGTGCCTTCTCGTGCTCGTCGAGCATCGCGATCGCGATCGCGGCCCGGTCGGGATAGCGGCGGTACAACGTGCCGCGCCCCACCCCGGCCGCCCGGGCGATGTCGTCCATGGTGACGTTCGGCGCGCCCTTGGCCGCGAACAGTTCCCCCGCGGCCTCCAGGATGCGCGCCCGATTGCGCGCGGCGTCTGCTCTCTCCATGTCCTCAGGGTATATGTGGACACGCTGTCCGTTAGAGGTTCGTTAGAGCGGATCGCCCGGAGGTTCACGAGCTCATCGCGTAGAGCACGTCGCGCAGCCCCTCCTCCCGCCCGCCGAGCCAGACCACGCGCAGGGCCAGGCTGGGGACCTGGGGTTCCATCGGGACCAGGGTGCCTGCCGCCAGGTCGTCGGCGATCGCGAAGTCGGGCAGCACGGCCCTGCCCAGCCCCTGCTTGGCCCACTCCCTGACGGCGACGATGCTGGACAGCTCCCGGCGCTCGCCGCCGGGACCGAACACCCGGTCGGTGGCCATCCGGATCGAGCAGAGGGGCCCGGTCACCAGCAGGGTGCCGGCCTGCCCGGCCGGGGCCGCGACCAGCGCCAGCCGTACCTCTCCCACGTCGAGGAAGTCCAGCTCGGGCGGTGGCGCGAAACCGAGGGCGCCGACCTGCACGCCGGAGTCGAGCAGCAGCCCGGCGTCGAGGGTGCCCTGGGCGACCCCGTCGAGTATCAGGTGCCGGGGGAGCGCGGTGACGTCGAGGTCGATGTCGGGACGGCGCTCGGCCAGGCGTTGCGTGATGCCGGGCAGGCGGGTGGCGACCAGCATCTCCAGAGCGCCCACCCTGACCTTCCGCCGCTGCCCGGTGACGGCCAGGCGCACCGCCTCGGCGTGGTCGAGCAGCCCGCGGGCCTCGGCGAGCAGGATCCGTCCCGGCTCGGTGAGCCGCATGCCCTGCGGGGTGCGCTCGAAGAGCGTGACGCCGAGGGACTTCTCCAGCCTGCGGATCTGTTCCGACGCCGACGCCGGCGCAAGGCCCAGCAGGTGCGCCGCCCCGGTGATCGTGCCTGCCCCGGCGACCGCGACGAATCCCCGTAACTGCCGCAAATCCATGCGGCGAGCATACGGTTTTCCCGAACGCCCCGTACGGCTGCGGCTGTTGAGGTGGGATGCCCGGTTCCGCAGAGTAACCCGCATGTCCGTGACAGCATCCTCCCGGCGGCTCACCGGGATCTCCCTTGCCTACTTCCTCGTCCTCCTCGACACCACCGTCCTCACGATCGCCCTGCCTGACCTGCGTGCCTCCCTGGGCGGATCGTTCGCCGGGCAGCAATGGGCCGTCAACGGGTACACGATCGCGTTCGCCGCGTCGCTTCTGACCGGCGGGGCGGTCTCCGACCGGTACGGCGCGGCCCGGGTGTTCCGGCTGGGCGTCGCCGGGTTCGTGGTGACCTCCCTGGTGTGCGCTTTCGCGCCGAACCTGGAGATCCTCGTCGCCCTGCGGGCGCTGCTGGGCCTCGCGGGCGCGCTCTGCCTGGGCGGCTCTCTCGGGCTGATCGCCCAGCTCTACCCCGACCCCGCGCGGCGGGCGCGGGCCATGGGAGTGTGGGCGGGGCTCACCGGCACCGCGCTCGCGGCGGGCCCGCTCCTCGGCGGCCTGCTCGTGGAGTCGTACGGCTGGCGCGCCGTCTTCCTCGTCAACCCGCCGCTCGCCGCCCTGAGCCTCCTCAGCGTCCGGGGCCTGGTCTCCGCCGCGGGATCGCGCCGGATCGGCTGGCGGACACAGATCATGGCCTGCGCCTTCCTCGCCCTGCTGGCTGCGGCGATCACCGACGCCTCCGCCGCCGTGGCCGTGCTCGCCCTCGTGACGCTCGCCGTACTGATCATGCTGGAGCGGCGCGGCCCCGCGCCCACCCTGCCGAACGGCCTGCTCCGCGCCTCCTGGCCCGGTCTGCTCACCGGAGGAGTAGTGAACTTCGCCTTCTCCGGCGCGCTCTTCGTGATCACCATCCTCCTCCAGGGGGAGCGGAACCTCACACCGATGGAGGCGGGGCTGGCGTTCCTGCCGCTGACCGTCCCGATGACCTTCAACGCGCTTCTCACCGGCCGTGTCGTCGCCCGGTACGGCCCCAGGCCGTCCGTCCTCGCCGGCCTTGTCCTGCTGACCGGGGGCCTGCTCGCGGCCCCCTCGATCCCCGGCATGATCATGATTGGCTTCGGTCTGTCGTGCTGCCTCCCCGCCCTGGTCGCCGACGTCGTCGCAACGGCCCCCGCGGGTACGGCGGGCACGGCGGGCGGCCTGCTCAACGCGGCCCGTCAGGTGGGCGCGATCCTCGGCGTGGCGGTGATGGGCGTCATCGCCCACGGCATGGCCGGCGGCACCTCACGCGCCCTGACGCTCGCCGCGATCCTCACCGGCCTCGTCCTCGCCGGGCTCGTCCTGACGGCGTGGCGTCACGCGCGGCGGACCGGCCGCCGCGCCGCGGCTCAGGACAGCCGTGTGCCCGCGCGCTCGCCGATGTGATCGGGCAGCGCGACGCCCTCCGGCAGCAAGGGGTCGGGGACCGGAGCCAGCCAGGTGGTGGCCAGCGGCAGCACGCCCGCCCAGAGGCCCAGCTCGGCGTCCGGCCCGTCCCCGTCGTCGGGCGGACCCGCGCTCACCTTGACCGACGCCTCCGCCAGGGAGATCGCCAGAATGGTCGTCGCGGCCAGCTCCTTGCGGCTGGGCTGCCGGGCGTAGTCCCACTGGCCCGGGGCGGCGTGCTCGGTCAGGATCCGAAGAGCCTCCAGCTTCTGCTCGCCTTGCAGCGTCCGGGGCACGCCGTACACCATGGCGGAGCGGTAGTTGACCCCGTGTTCGAACACCGATCTGGCCAGAACCAGACCGTCCACGTGGGTGACCGTCACGCAGACCGTGTCCGCGACCACGTCGTCCCCGGCTCGCGGCAGGACCCGCCCCGTGCTCTCCGGTCCGGTCAGGCTCCGGCTGGCCACCGAACCGTGGACGTAGAGGTGGTCGGCGTCGAAGCCGTAAACCGTGGGCACCACCATCGGCACGCCGTCGGCGATCACACCGAGGTGGCAGACGAACCCGGCGTTCAGCACCTCGTAAAGAGCGGTCCTGTCGGTCCGGCCCTTCTCCCTGAAACGGCGGTGCCGGGTGCGCTCCGTCACGGACAACTCATTCATCGAAACTCCTTGAGCAAGATCCAGCCTCATGAGGGCTGTAACGCCTCGGCCTCGGTCGTGGGGAGGAGGCCAAGGGGCGACATTCAACCAGAGGCCGGAAACGGAGAAAGGCCCGCGGTGGCGGGCCTTTCTCGGTGGCTCTTCTCGCCGGGTCTTTTCGAGGAGTGTCAGGCGGCGGAGGTGGGGCCGCCCGGGTTCGGGAAACGTATGACGTTCCGCCCGGTGTAGGCGCGCAGATCGACGACCTTGGCGTCACCGGCGGTCCTGCGATGTGGCGCGGAACGGATATCCCTGATCTTGAGCCGCGCGACGCGTGGCGGCACGACCGCAAGTCTCCTCATTGGCCCCCCCGGCGTGATGATTTCGTTACACGAGATATCTACAGATCACCGCATAAAACCATCGTAAAGATGGGGTCATCAGTAAGGGAGTCGGCGGCCCGACGGAGTTCTCAGGTCCAGGCCGAACGTGTGGGTGTGACGGCGCTGGTTCCGCGACCGGATAACCCTGGAACGTCGCATGGGTCTGCCCCCCTTTCCTCGGGTGCGCTCCACGTCACGGTGCATCCGGCCGGTGGAGGCCGGCTCGCACGGATGCCCATGCGAGCCAACCTAGCTCCGTGTCAAGGCCCGGATCAACCTTTTGGATTGCGCAATGAACCGGCGACCGCGCGCGTGGTGACGGCGATCCGGTTCCACGCGTTGATCGTCGCGATCGCGATCACCAGCGCGGCCAGCACCTCCGGCTCGTAATGCCTGGCGGCCTCGTCCCACACGTGGTCGGGCACCGTCTCCCCCCGGTCGGCGAGCCGGGTGGCCTCCTCCGCCAGCGCCAGCGCCGCGCGCTCGGCGTCGGTGTAGTACGGCGCCTCCCGCCAGGCGGCCACCGAGAACAGGCGCTCGTCGCTCTCACCGGCCTTCTTGGCGTCGTGGCTGTGCATGTCCACGCAGAAGCCGCAGCCGTTGATCTGGCTGGCCCGCAGCTTCACCAGCTCCAGCGTGGCGTGCGGCAGGCCGCAGCCGGCCAGATACTTCTCCAGGCCGAGCATGGCCTGGTAGCCCTCAGGGGCGAGCTCTCCGATGTTCATCCGTGCCTTCATCGAACACTCCTCAGTTTCTTTGGATTCATCACGATGTCGATCCCGGTGATCCTGCCGCCGGCCACGGTCAGCCCGTAGACGGCGCGAAGTTCCCCGCCTCTGAACCCCAACAGCCCAGGCCAGCCGTTGACCGTGGTCGGCATGATCCGGTCGGCGGCCGTGCCGAACCGCTCGACCACCCCGATCACGAAGCGGGCCACCCGGTCGGCGCCGTAGATCGGCCGCCTGGCCGCGGTCACCAGGCCGCCGCCGTCGCTGCGCAGCACCACGTCCGGGTCGAGCAGCGCCAGCAGGGTGTCGATGTCGCCTCCCACGCTGGCGCGGGCGAACGCGTCCACGACCCGGCGGTGCTCGGCCGCGTCCACCTCGAACCGGGGAGCCCGGGCGGCGACGTGCTTGCGGGCACGGGCGGCGAGCTGGCGGCAGGCGGCGGCGGAGCGCCCGACCGCCTGCGCCACCTCGTCGAAGGCCAGCCCGAACACGTCGTGCAGCACGAACGCGGTGCGCTCGGCCGGGCTGAGCGACTCCAGCACCACCAGCATGGCCAGGCTCATCGACTCGGCCAGCGTCACCCTGTCCGCCGGGTCGGCCTCGGCCTCGGCCACCACCGGTTCGGGCAGCCACGGCCCGACGTAGTCCTCCCGGCGCACGCGTGCCGAGCGCAGCACGTCCAGGGCGAGCCTGGACACCGTGACCACCAGCCAGCCGGTGATGTCCTGGATCTCCGCGTGGCCGGCCCGGCCCAGCCGGAACCAGGCGTCCTGGACCACGTCCTCGGCCTCGTCGAGGCTGCCGAGCAGCCCGTAGGCCACGCCCACCAGCCGCGGCCGGATGACGGCGAACTCGGCCGCGAGACCTTCATCGTTGTTCACGTAAGGAGGACGAGACATCTCCCGAGTGTGTGACATCGGGCGAACTATGTTGTCCACCGGTGCGTCCAACAAGCCGGTGAACGGAGAGTGAGATGAGCACCGGACTGATCGATGGGGATCCGCAGCGGCTGGGTGGTTACTGGCTGGCCGGGCGGCTGGGCGCGGGCGGCCAGGGCGTGGTCTACGAGGCCTACGACGCCGAGGGCAGACGTGTCGCGATCAAGGTGCTGCACAGCGACGCGGGGGCCGACCCCGAACTGCGCGACCGGTTCGGACGCGAGGCCGTCGCCGCCCGGAGGGTCTCCTCGTTCTGCACGGCGGCCGTGATCGGTGCCGATCTCGAGGGGCCCAGGCCGTACATCGTCTCCGAATACGTCGAGGGCCCCAGCCTGCGCAAGGCCGTCGCCGACGGGCGCCGCTTCAACGGCGGCGACCTGCACCGCCTCGCGACCGCGATCGCCACCGCGCTGACCGCCATCCACGACGCGGGGGTCATCCACCGCGACCTCAAGCCCGACAACGTGCTGCTCGGCCCGGACGGGCCCCGGGTTATCGACTTCGGTATCGCCCGCACGGTGGACATGTCCCTGACCGCGACCGGCATGGTGGCGGGCACCCCGACCTACATGGCTCCCGAGATCTTCATGGGCCAGCGCGCGGGCATGCCCGCCGACGTGTTCGCCTGGGGCGGGATCATGGTCTTCGCCGCGACCGGGACGGACCCGTTCCGGGCCGAAAGCCTGGGCGGCGTCATGCACCGCGTGCTCTCCGTCCAGCCCCAGCTGGACATGCTGCCCGAGCAACTGCGCCCGCTCATCGCCGCCTCGCTCGCCAAGGACCCCCAGGATCGGCCGTCGGCCAGGGAACTGCTGCTCGCCCTGGTCAGCGGGGACGGCCGCCTCGACACCCCGCGGCTGCTCGCGGCGGGCAGCAACGCCGGAGCCCAGGTCCGCGCCGCCTCCGCCGACCCCGCGCTCGGCACCCTCGCGGAGGAGGCCTACGCCGTGCTCGGCCAGGCCGAGCGAGAGCTGGCCCCCGAGGTGTTCCTGCGGCTGGTCACCGTGACCGACGACGACCAGCAGACCGTACGGCGGGCGCGCTGGGCCGAGTTCCTCGACGGGCGGCCGGAGGGCGAGGTGGCCGCCGTCCGGCGACTGCTCGAAGTCTTCACCTATCTCGTCGCGCACGACGACCAGGAGGTCTGGCTGTCGCGGCCCGCGCTGCCGCAGGCCTGGCCCCGGTTGCGCCTGTGGGTCCAGGCCAACCGGGACGGCCTGGCCGTGCACCGGGGGATTCTCGCCGCCGCGCGGCACTGGGAGACACAGGGCCGCCGGGACGGCGACCTGTTCCAGGGCAGCACCCTGGAGAACGCCATGAACTGGGCGGCCACCGGCCGCCGCAACATCACGCTCAGCCCGGTCGAGCGCGACTTCCTGGAGGCGGGCGCCGCCCTCACCAGGCGCCGTGCCCGCCGGGGCCGGCTGGTCTCCATGACACTGGCCGTGCTGCTGGTGGTGGCGCTGGCCGCCGGGGCGCTCGCCGTACAGCAGAGCAGGGTGGCCGACGCGCGCAGCGTCACCATCGCGCTCCAGCGTGACCAGGCGGAGGCCCGCCAGCTCGCCGCCACGGCCGACTCGCTTCGGGTCGGCGATCCGGTCAGGGCCATGCTGCTCAGCGTGGCCGCCTGGCGGCTCGCCCCGGTGACCGAGGCGAGGGCGAGCATGACCGGCTCGCTGGCGCAGCGGGAGACGGCCACCTTCCACGACCCGGCCACCGCGGTGCAGACGCTCCGGGCGCTGAGCCGTGACGGGCGCACACTCGTCAGCGCGGGTGAGGGCGAGGTGCGGGTCTGGGACGTGCGGACCGGCAAACGCGCCGGGGGGTTCAAGGGCATCGGCGACGACCTGCGAGGGGTCGCGCTGAGCCCGAGCGGCAAGCTGCTCGCCGTGATCAGCGGACGGGAGCTGAAGATCTGGGACATGGCGAAGGGCAGACCGACCGGCGCCACCTTCCCCGTCCAGGGACGCAACGGCGGCGGCGACACCAACGCCTTCTTCGGCCAGGCAGAGAACCTGGTCCTGGTCACGCAGGGGCAGGGCTTCACCGTCTGGAACCTCACGACCGGAAGCAAGCAGTCCCCGCCCGTCGCGGGCATCAACCTCGACACGTCGGCCGACGGGCGCGGGCTGGCCGCCGGCAGCCTCGACGGTGAGGCGACGGCCTGGACCCTCGCCAACCTGGGCAGGATCCCGCTAGGCAAGCGGTGCACCAGCTGCGCGATACACGTGGCCTACAGCCCCGACGGAAAGAGGATCGCGGTCGGCAGGGGAAACACCGTCCGGTTGTACGACGCGGCCACCGGAGCGGAGTTGGGCTCGGACCTCCCGTTCCTCGACGGTAACGACGGCACGCTGCTGTTCAGCCCCGACGGGCGCTTCCTGGCGGCGGCGAGCGATATGAGCATCAAGCTCTGGCGGGTCGAGGACCGCCGGCTCCTGATCACCCAGAAGATCGACACGTTCATGCCCGTCATGGCCTTCGACCCGGACGGGCGCACGCTGCGCTATCTGACGGAGGACTCGGTCACCACCCTCGACATCTCCGCCGCGACCGGGCCCGTCACGCTCAAGAACGCCGGCACCCACTGGGCGGCGCTGAGTCCCGACGGGCGTCTGCTCGCCTCCAGGGACGAGCAGGCCGGCGAGGTCCGGCTCTGGGACGTCCGGCGGCGCGTGCCCCTCGCGGCCCTGAACATCGGTCCCAAGGGAGCCGACGGCTACTTCGAGATGGCCTTCAGCGGCGACGGGAAACGGCTGGCGATCAACACCGGCGGGGAGAGCTCCAGGATCACGATCTGGGACACCGCGACCTTCGAGCGCGTCGCCGCCGTCGAGACCGGCAGGGGAGGGCAGGTGCCCGCCCTGGCGTTGAACGCCGACGGAACCGCCGTGGCCTCCTACGTCCTCTACTACGACGCCGAGAACGAGCCCGACGGAGAAGTCCACCTGTGGGACGTGCCCAGCGGCCGTCACCGCTGGGCCCGAGCCCAGCAGTACGTCGAGGCGGTGAGGTTCACCCCGGACGGCAAGGCGCTGGCGATCGCCGGAGGTGAGCAGAGGATGCTGGACGTGGCGACCGGGAAGGCGTTCGGTGACACGTACGGCTCGCCGACCGTCAGCGTCCCGGTGACCTCGCTGGCCTTCAGCAAGGACGGCTCCCGCTTCGCCACCGCCGACCTGGGCGGGCGGATCTCGGCGTGGGAGACCGGCGGCAGGAGGCGGGTGGGCTCCCTGATCCGGTCCGGCACCCGTGGAAGGACAGAGGTCGGGCTGGCCTACTCCCCGAGAGGAGACGTGGTCGCCGCCACGGTCGACGATCGGTCGGTGGCGCTGTGGGACCTCGCGACCGGACGCCGCCTCGGCCAGCCGATCACCACGGGAACCGGGGACCTCCGGGCGCTGGCGTTCACGGCCGACGGGTCCCGGCTCATCACCGTCGACTCGGCCGGCACCCTGGCCGAGCATCCGGTCGCCCCGGAGCGGGTGGCGGCCGAGGTGTGCGCGCGGGCAGACCGGACCCTGTCGCCCGAGGAGTGGAAGACATATCTGGGCGAAGTGCCGTATCGCGATATATGTCCTGGTTAATTAGAACTTTCTCTCCGGAGATCACGTCCAAAGCCACATGAGAGTCGCGGCGAGTCTGATCGAGGGGGATCCGCAGCGCCTGGGGGACTACCGGCTGGCCGGACGCCTGGGCGCTGGCGGCCGGGGTGTGGTCTACGAGGCCTATGATCCCGGTGGGCGGCGGGTGGTCGTGAAGGTGCCGCACGGCGGCCCGGAGCTGCGGGAGCGGCTGGCGGGGGAGACGGCCGCGGCCCGGCGGGTCGCCCCCTTCTGCACGGCAGGCGTGATCGACGCCGACTGCGACGGGCCGAGGCCGTACATCGTCAGCGAATACGTGCAGGGCCCCAGCCTGCGCCGGGCCGGCCGGATCTTCACCGGGGACGATCTGAGCTGCCTGGCCACGGCCGTGGTCACGGCGCTGACCGCGATCCACGACGCGGGCGTGGTCCACCGCGACCTCAAGCCCGACAACGTGCTGCTCGGTCCAGGCGGTCCCCGGGTGGTCGGTTTCGGAGTGGCGGGGGCTCTGTGGATGGCGCCCGCCTCGCCCAGGTTCGAGGTCGTCGCCCCCGCCTACACGGCGCCGGAGGTGTTCACCGGGGACGAGGGGAACGCCGCGGCCGACGTGTTCGCCTGGGGCGCGGTCGTGCTCTATGCCGCGACCGGCAAGGATCCGTTCAGGGCGGCGAGCCTGGGCGCCGTCATGCAGCGGGTTCTGTCGGTGGACCCCGATCTGAGCCCGCTCCCCGGCGGCCTGCGCACCCTGGTCGCCGCCGCACTGGACAAGGACCCGCGAGCCCGGCCCACGTCCCGCGAGCTGCTGCTCGCCCTGATCGAGGAGGACGCTCACGCGGGCTCCTCGCCCGTGGAGGGCGGCGGCCACGGCGGTTCCGCCACGGAGGCCTCGTCCGGTGACCCGGAGGTCCCGTCCGGTGAGCCGGAGGTCTCGTCCGGCGCCCCGGAAGTCTCGTCCGGTGAGCCGGAGGTCTCGTTCGGTGAGGGGAACGGCAGGATGGGACCGGGCGTCGTGAACGTTCCGCCCGCCGCGGACGGGCTCCTCGCCGCGGGCAGGGACATGGCGGCGAGGCTGTGCACGGAGTGCGACGATCCCGGGCTGGGCACTCTTGCCGAGGAGGCCTACGCCGCGCTGGACCCGGCCGGGCGCGAGCTCGCGTCGGAGGTGTTCCTCCGGCTCGTCACCGTCTCCGCCGACGGCGGGACGGGGCTCCGGCAGGCCAGGGTTCCGGAGGACCGGATCATCGAGGCCTTCGGCTCCTTGATCGTCCGGAGCGGGAGGGAGGCGCGACTGGCTCATCCTGCGCTGCCGTACGCCTGGCCCCGGTTGCGTGGGTGGATCGAGACCAACCGGCGCCTGCTCGTCATGCGTGACGTCCGCGCCCGGCTGGCCCCGCTGGCTCTGGCCGCGCTGGTGGTGTTCGCCCTGGTCGCCGTGGTGCTGGTCGCGGGAATGCTCGCCTGAGCCGGGTGGGGAATGGGACTGAGCGAGGCCCGATACGGGTAGACCCAAACGGGAATCGCCGTGAGTTTCGGGGGGAAGACATGGCTCAGTGTGAGGTTTGCGGTAACGACTACGACATGAGCTTCGAGGTGCACGCCCAGGGGGCGGTGCACGTTTTCGACAGCTTCGAGTGCGCCATCCAGCGGATGGCACCGCTCTGCGAGCACTGCGGGGTCAGGATCGTCGGGCACGGGGTGCAGGCCGACCGGCGCTGGTTCTGCTGCGCGCACTGCGCTCGCCAGGAGGGCGCGAACGCGATCGTGGACCGGGTCGGGGTCCCGGCGTGAACCCTGCGGGACGGGTGAATCACCACGGGCCTGGCTGAGCGCGCCCAAGGCGTTCAGACTGGGTTTATGTGGGACTTCGACGTTCTCGTCCTGGGCTCCGGCCCTGGCGGGCAGAAGGCGGCGATCGCCGCGGCCAAGCTTGGCAAACGGGTCGCGGTGGTCGAGAAAAGACACATGATCGGCGGGGTGTGCATCAACACCGGGACGATCCCGTCGAAGACGCTGCGCGAGGCGGTCCTCTATCTCACGGGGCTCAACCAGCGGGAGCTGTACGGGGCGAGTTACCGGGTGAAGGAAGAGATCACGGTCGCGGACCTCGGGATGCGCACCCAGCATGTGATCGGCCGTGAGATCCAGGTGATCCGGAGCCAGCTGGGCCGCAACCACGTGACGATGCTGCAGGGGACAGGGCGGTTCCTGGACTCCCACACGATCGGGGTGGTCGGTGACCAGGAGAGGAGGGTCACGGCCGACAAGATCGTGATTGCCACGGGGACGTCACCGGCACGCCCGTCCAGCGTGGAGTTCGACGACAGGACGGTCATCGACTCGGACGCGATCCTGCATCTCGACCGGGTGCCCGAAACCCTCATCGTCGTCGGGGCCGGGGTCATCGGCATCGAGTACGCCTCGATGTTCGCGGCGCTCGGCACCAAGGTCACCGTGGTGGAGCGGCGCGAGCGGATGCTGGAGTTCTGCGATCTGGAGATCGTCGAGGCGCTCAAATACCATCTGCGGGATCTGGCCGTGACGTTCCGCTTCGGCGAGAGCGTCGCCGCGGTCGAGCGACGGCCGCGCGGGGCCCTGACCGTTCTGGAGAGCGGCAAGAAGATCCCCGCCGACTGCGTCATGTACTCGGCGGGACGGCAGGGCCAGACGAACGAGCTCTGCCTGGAGATGGCGGGGCTCGCCGCCGACGACCGGGGCCGGATCGAGGTGGACGCGAACTACGCCACCGTCGTCCCGCACATCTACGCCGTCGGCGACGTGATCGGCTTCCCCGCGCTCGCGGCCACCTCGATGGAGCAGGGCCGTCTGGCGGCCCAGCACGCGTGCGGCGAACCGGTTACGGACCTGCATGAACTACAGCCGATCGGGATCTACACCATCCCGGAGATCAGCTTCGTCGGAAAGTCGGAGGACGACCTGACCCGTGACAAGATCCCGTTCGAGGTGGGCATCTCGCGCTACCGTGAGCTGGCCCGCGGGCAGATCATCGGTGACTCGTACGGCATGCTCAAGCTGCTCGTCTCCTCCGAGGACCGGCGGCTGCTCGGCGTCCATGTGTTCGGTACGGGGGCCACCGAGCTGGTGCACATCGGGCAGACGGTGATGGGCTGCGGCGGGACGATCGACTACCTGGTCAACGCCGTGTTCAACTACCCGACGCTGGCCGAGTCCTACAAGGTCGCCGCGCTCGACGCGATGAACAAGATGCGGGCGATCGCCCGGCTGACGGCCGAGCTGTGACCGGAGGCCGTATCGCTCCCTCCCGGAGCCGGGCTCCCGGAGGAATCCGGACCGGGGCACGCCTGCGGCCGCGGCGCGGCTTGTTTCCGGTTTCCCCCTGTGGAGCGGATTGATTTCGCGGTCGTCTCCGCAATCGCCGCGGCCGGATGGTCGCCGATGATTCTTTTTCGCCTGCCGCGCCTGCCGGTGCCGGGATGGATTGGCCGGCACATATGGAGCTGTCAAGTGCCGGATTGACAGGAAGCGGCAGCCGGGGAGCAGCTTGCTGACTTCGATTTTCCTACTTCACGGGCCACGGGACGCGCAAAGTTGGTTGTGCGAGGACGCGTTGACAACCCGAGAAGAGGAGTTAGGACATGACCAGCATAGTTGTCTCTTTGCCCAGCGCGAACGGTGCTGTCACGCTGCCGGACGTGCCTGTTTCCGATGCTTCCTCATGCGCTGTGGAATGGCCGGGGGCGGCTCGGCCGGGGCAGTTCAATCATGCGGGGGAGTTCGCACCGCACATCACTTTGGACACCGACGAGCCGGGAATTCGCGGCCTGTTCCGATATCGCCCGGAGACGGCTTTGCCGTTGAACGAGCTGTCAGAGGTGTTGTTGTGCGGGGAGAGCACTCTGACCCGTGGGGAGCGGGAGCTGATCGCGGCGTATGTGTCGGCGTTGAACGAGTGCCGGTTCTGCTTTTTCACGCACGCGGCCTTCGCGGCCATGCGACTGCCCGAGGGGATGGCGGTGGTGGATCAGGTCCGGGCCGATCTGGACGCGGCACCGGTCTCGGACAAGATGAAGGCGCTGCTGGCCATCGCGGCCGCCGTCCAACAGGGTGGGAAGAAGGTGTCCAGGCAGCAGGTGACCGCGGCCCGGGAGGCGGGCGCGACGGATGTGGAGATCCATGACGCGGTGCTGATCGCGGCGGCGTTCTGCATGTACAACCGCTATGTCGACGGCCTGGCCACGCTTGCCTCCGACGACCCCGCCCACTACGCCGCGCGGGCGCGGATGACCGGAGGGTATCGGGTGATGCTGGCCGAATCGCAGCGCCAGGCCTGATGGCGGCATCGGGGAACGCACACCCGCTCTTATCGGAAACACCCGCCCTTATCGGAACAACGCAAACCAGGCACCCGGGCCGCCGCGGTTCTTCTGCGGCGGCCACACCCATGAGGCGGCCACACCCGGTTCTTCCGATCGGTGGCGCGTTCTCCGTCACGGGAGGCGGCCCGGTGCCGGCCCTGAACGCCCGGCGGTGCGGGACTATGGCGATGCGGTCAGGCGAAGAACTCGTCGATGATCTGGGAGTCGTGCGGGTAGCTCCAGCGCTCGCTGATCTTGCCGTCGGTGATGCGGAACACGTGAACGCCGCGCTCGTCCAGAACCCGGTCGCCGCGCTCTCCCCGGATGCGGAGCAGCGCCGCGACCTGCTCCTCGCTGGCCAGGAACGAATCAGGCTCGAACCTCATCGACTTTCCGGCCGCTTCGGTGAAGCGCGAGAGATAGTTTATTACCTGCTCCTTACCCTGATAATCGCCGGCCAATGAACCTCGGCCCGGAATGTGAAAGATCACGTCATCGGTGAGCAGGTGGTCGCGGATGTAATCCAGGTCGCCCTTGGCGAGGGCGTCGTAGCTGTCACGAGCGAGGGCAACGTTGGGGTGTTCGGACATGAATGACCTCCTTATGGCGAACGGCCCTTTTTGCGTGGTGTCGGTGACGCTACGCCTGATCAAGGTGAGTGGACAGGGGAGTGAGAACAGACTTACCGCAAGGTCATATGGTCATGGCCTTTACGGGAACTGGCCGGGGGCTATCGAATGAGGCGGCCACCAGAAAACTGGCCGTTGACAGCCGGGCGATGACATGGCGATCATGTGCGTTTGTCGGATGGATTTGTTCGCCGCGACTATATGAACGGTTCCGGTCCGTGCCGGTAAGAGATTCGTCCATGCCTCGCTCCTCTCACACCAATTTATACATGTCCGAAACTAATGGCCTGCTCCGGTTCCGGACGGTGGCCGTAGACGCACACCCGCGCTCTTGAGGAGTGCGGAGAAGAAGACGTACGCCGGTTGCCCGGCACCCCCCGACCAGCGTGGAGAACACCCATGGCGAGCCAGTCGAGCGCGTTGCCGCCCAGCGCGGGCCTGATCACTTCGATGAACACGGACTACCACCGGGCCGGGCTGAACGTCTTCCTGGTGATCGTGCTGGCGCACTGGGCGGAGCACGTGGCGCAGGCCGTACAGATCTACGTCCTGGGCTGGCCGCTCCGGGAGGCGCGCGGAGTGCTCGGGCGGCCGTTCCCGTGGCTGGTGACCTCCGAGTGGATGCACTACGGCTACGCGCTGGTCATGCTCGCCGGGCTGCTCCTGCTCCGGCGGGGCTTCACCGGGCGCGCCCGCACCTGGTGGACCATCTCGCTGGGCATCCAGGTCTGGCACCACCTGGAACACCTGCTGCTGCTCATCCAGGCGTTGACCGGCAACAACCTGCTTGGCCGGCCGGTGCCGACCAGCCTGATCCAGCTCCTGGTGCCCCGCGTCGAGCTGCACCTGTTCTACAACGCGGTCGTGTTCGCGCCCATGGTGGTGGCCATGTGGCTGCACCGCAGGCCGAACCGGGCCGAGCGGGCGGCGATGACCTGCCGCTGCGCCCCCGCCCCGACCGGAGCGGCGTGACCTCTCCGTCTCCGCCGGATCGTCCGGGCACACCCTGACCGCAGAAGGCCACAGAAGGCCACAGAAGGCCACAGAAGGCCACAGAAGGCACAAAGGCACAAAGGCACAGAAGGAAATACATGCCGCATATCGCGTTGAACACCGACGAGCCGGGAATCCGTGGCCTGCTCCGCTACCGGCCGCAGACCGCCAAGCCGCTGAACGAACTGGCCCAGGTGCTGCTGTTCGAGGAGAGCACCCTGTCGCGCGGGGAGCGGGAGCTGATCGCGGCGTACGTGTCGGCGCTGAACCAGTGCCGGTTCTGCTTCTCCTCGCACGCGGCCTTCGCCGCCGCGCAGCTGCCGGAGGGAATGGCGTTGGTGGAGCAGGTCCGCGCCGACCTGGGGGCCGCGCCGGTCTCGGACAAGCTCAGGGCGTTGCTGGTCATCGCAGGCGCGGTGCAGGAGAGCGGGCAGAAGGTCTCCGAACAGGACGTCGCCGCCGCCCGGGAGGCGGGCGCGACGGATCTGGAGATCCACGACACGGTGCTGATCGCGGCGGCGTTCTGCATGTACAACCGCTACGTCGACGGACTGGCCACGATCGCCCCCGACGACCCGGCCGTCTACGCGACGGCGGCCGAGCGGATCGTCACGGCCGGCTACACGGGCGCGCCCGCCGAGGCGGAGCACCGGGGATGACGGTGACGGGACCCGGCGAGCGTACTCATCGCTACCTGATCATCGGTGCCGGGCCCGGCGGGTTGCAGCTCAGCTACTTCCTGCAGCGCGCCGGCGCCGACTACCTCACCCTGGAACGCGAGGCCGCCCCGGGAGGCTTCTTCCGCCGCTACCCGCGCCACCGCAGGCTGATCTCGCTGAACAAGGTCCACATCAGCGAGAAGGACCCGGAGATCGCCCTGCGCTGGGACTGGAACTCCCTGCTCAACGACGAGCCCGGGCTGCTGTTCCCCCGCTACTCGCAGGAGTATTTCCCGCACGCGGACGACCTGCTGCGCTACCTCGCCGACTTCCAGCGAGAGCACGCGCTCAACGTGCGCTTCTCCACGCCCGTCGACCGGGTCGAGAAGGTGGACGGGCGCTTCGTCGTGCACGCCGCCGGTCAGGTGTTCCACGCCGAATGCCTGATCATGGCGACCGGTTGGGGCGGGCCGTACATCCCCGACATCCCCGGAATCGAGCTGGCCGTGGGATACGAGGACCTGCCGGTCTCCGGGGAGGATTTCACCGACCAGCGGGTGCTGGTCATCGGCAAGGGCAACTCGGCGTTCGAGGTCGCCCAGGCCATGCTCGGCCACGCCGCCGTCATCCACCTGGCCAGCCCGAGCCCGGTCCGGTTCGCGTGGACGAGCAAACACCCCGGTCACGTGCGCGGCCAGTACGGCGCGCTGCTGGACAGCTACTGGTTCAAGACCCTGCACGGCGTGCTGGAATGCCAGGTCGACAGGATCTGGCGCGAGGGTGACCGCTACAAGGTGGCGATCACCTACACCCTCGCCGAGGGGGAGCAGGCGCTGCTGGAATATGACAGGGTGCTGCGCTGCACCGGCTTCACCATGAACACCGCGATCTTCGACCCCTCCTGCCGGCCGGAACTCGCCCCGAACGGGCGGATTCCGGCGATCCGCCCCGACTTCCAGTCGGTGAACGTCGACGGTCTTTACTTCGCCGGCACGCTCATGCAGGCCCGTGACTTCAAACGCGCCTCCTCGGCCTTCATCGACGGGTTCCGCTACAACCTGCGCGCCATGGCCGCCCTGCTCGCCGAGCGTTACGACGGAGTCCCGCTCGACCAGCAGGTGTTGCCGATCGACGTGGGCCAGCTGACCGCCGGCATGGTGGAGCGGGTGAACTACAGCTCGGCGCTGTGGACCCAGTTCGAATACCTCTGTGACGCGTATGTGGTCGACGAGGCGGCCGGGCAGATCCGGCACCACACGGACCTGCCGGAGGACTACGCGGTCGAGCGGTTCGCCGGCGACTCCCTCTGCTTCACCGTCACCCTGCGCTGGGGGCGCCAGGACTACGGTGACGTGTTCGCCATCCAGCGGCACCCGACCCCCGAGCGGGCGCACGAGAGCGCCTTCCTCCACCCGGTCATCCGGGCCTGGCGGCACGGCGAGATGATCGCCGAGCAGCACCTGCTGGAAGACCTCCTGGCGCAGTGGCGCGACCCCGTCAGGCACGTCGAGCCGCTGCGCGCGTTCCTGGCCGCGCAGCTCGGCGGCGCGCCTGACCGGTCGCCGGCGGGAGGGTCAGCCCCACGCCCCTGAGCCGTCGCGGTCCACCAGCCGCTCTATCAGGTAGTCGACCACATCGGCGGGCCGTCCACGCAGGTCGTGGGCGGCCCGCTGGCGTGCCGCCCCGGTGCCGACGACGCGCAGCCGCTCCAGCCGCCGGGTCACCGTCTCGAGGTCGCCGGTTTCCTCCAGAGCCGGGCGGATGTGCCGCAGCAGGGCGGCGACCAGGTCGGCGGCCGGCCGCAGCTCGCCGGTGAGCAGGTCGAAGCCGTGCCCCTCCAGGCCGTCGCGAGCCGCCCGCCAGTACGCCGCCCGCAGCAGCTCCGCGGGCGGGCGCGGACCCGGATCGCCGCGCTCCACCCGCTCCAGGGACACCACCACCAGAGCCCGGACCACGGCCGCGAGCAGCGCGGACTCCTCGGCGGTGGCGGGCACGTCGGTCACCCGGACCTCCAGCGTCGGCAGCCGCGCCGACGGCCGGACGTCCCAGAAGATCGTCCCCGGATCCACCAGCGCCCCGGTCTCGGTCAGCGAGCCGACCAGCTCCTCGAACTCGGCCAGGGAGGCGAAGTACGGTGGAGGCCCGGCCACCGGCCACTTGCCCCAGCACAGCGTCCGCCAGCTGGCGTATCCGGTGTCGCGGCCCGCCCACAGCGGGGAGTTGGCCGTCATCGCGATCAGCACCGGCAGCCACGGCCGCAGGTGGTTGCCCACCAGCACCGCCCGCTCCCGATCCGGCAGGTGCACGTGGACGTGACCGGCGCAGATGCTCTGCTCGTCATGCAACGCCCGATAGGTGGCGATTCCCACGTCGTATCGCGGATGATCGGTGATCGGCGGCGGGACGAACTCACCCAGCACGGGCGTGCCCGAGGCAACCGCGGCCAGCCCCTCGTCCCGTGCGGCCGAGGCCACCGCCGACCGCATCTGCCGCAGCTGCTCCTCCAGTTCGGAGACGCGGGCACACGGCGACGTCTTGGCCTCCACCTGAAACCGGGTGATCTCGGCGCCCACCCGCTCGCCCAGCCCGGCGGCGGCGCGCCCCACCACCGCGGCCGCCCGCGGCACCACCGCCCGCGTCACCGGATCGACGACCAGGTATTCCTCCTCCACCCCCATGAGCGGGCAGACCGCGTTGAAAGGCACTGGATGCGGTGAGTCCACCGTCGCCGTCATCTCCACTCCCACTTCGGGCAGATCGCTCGTTATCAGTAGTGTGCTTACCAACGACGTCACGTTACCGATCGATCTCGCGGCGCGGGCGTAAAGCGGGACCCCGGCGGGAAGCCGGAAGAACATTGGTATGAGCGTTTTTTATGGGAAGCGCATAAAACAAGCATTGGACTTATCAACGGGCCTGCCCGCAGAGTGAAAAGGCCGTCGCCGACGGCGATGATCGTCTATTGCTAAGGAATTCCCATGTCCGTTCCGACCTCCGCGCCTCTCGCACCCGTCTCCACCTCCCTGCGGGGAAGCCGGCTGGTCGTCATCGGCGCCGGTGCCCACACCGGCCGCTCGCTCGCGGTGACGGCGTCCGCCGCGGGCGCCGACCTCGTCCTGGCCGGTCCCGACCTCCGCGCGCTGGAGCAGACCGCCGGTGAGATGGCCGGCCCGGCGCGGGTGGTGCCGGTCGACCTCTCGGACGAGGAGTCGATCGCCAAGCTCGCCGTCGAGGTCGGCGGCTTCGACCACCTGGTGTCGACCGCGGCGATGCCCGCCAACGGCCCGGTGACCCAGCTCGACCTCGACGCCGTACGGCGCGCGTTCGCGGCCAAGGTGATCGGACCGCTGCTGCTCGCCAAGCACCTGGCCGGGCAGGTGCGCGACGGGGGGTCCTTCACCTTCTTCTCCGGCGTCGCGGCCTGGAGGCCCGCCCCCGGGCGCACCGTGATGGCCACCACCAACGGCGCTCTGGCCTTCCTCGTCGAGGCGCTGGCCGTCGAGCTCGCGCCGATCCGGGTGAACGCCGTCTCGCCCGGCATCGTCGACTCCGGCTCCTGGGACGCGATGGGAGCAGACAAGGAGGCCTTCCTGCGCGGTGTCGCGGAGCGGAATCCGGCCCGCCGCGTGGGAACCCCCGAAGACCTGGTCCAGGCCGTCCTGTTCGCCATCGGCAACCCGTACGTCACCGGCACGGTGCTGCACGTCGACGGCGGCGGGCGCCTCGCCTGAGGCGGCCGCGGCGGCCGCGGACCCTCCGCGGCCGCCGGCCGTACGGCCCGCCGTTCCCTCCCGGCCTATTCCGCCGGCTCGGCGGAGAGTTGCTCCGGGGCGAAGGTCAGGCGCCGCTCCAGCACGATGACCGCGGCCACCAGCGCGACCAGCACGACGAGCTGCGCCATGGCCGACCAGAGCCCGAGAGGGATCGTCGCGAGCGTGATCAGCGCGCCGATGCCCCTCAGCAGGTTGCCCTCGATGCCCATGACCTGGCGGAACCAGGCGTTGCCCGCCATGAACAGGGCGACGCCCAGGGTCAGGGTGACGGCGGCGCTCAGCTTCAGCGGGTCCATCGGGTGGCCGATCAGCTTCTTGACCCCGGTGGCCACCGCGACGACGCCCAGCAGCATCGGGATGTGCGCGTAGAAGTAGCCGCCGAGGATCATCCGGGCGCGCCGGATCGGCTCGGCCTCCGCCAGGGCCTCCTCGGCGCGCTCCTCGTCGTCGCCGCCGAAGTAGAGCCACCACAGACCGGCCGCCAGCGCCAGGCCGAGCACCGCCGCCAGCCCGAGGGTGAAGTCGATGTGAAGCCCCTGGGCGCCGATGCCGATCGCCACGACGGACTCCCCGAGCACGATGATCACCAGCAGGCCGTGGCGCTCGACGATGTGGTCGGCCTTGAGGGCGAAGCCCTTCTGGCCGATGAAGTACGGGCTACCCCAGAGCATCACCACCGCGGCGCCCCAGAGCAGAAGGTTGTACGGCCCGTCGAGGAAGCTCGCCACGCCGACCAGGGTGACCCCCGCGAGATTGAACGGGATCACCCGGGCGAAGGCCTCGGTGGCCTGCAGATACAGTCCGGCGTGGACGGCGACGAGCAGCAGGTATCCGATCGCGAACGCCATGCCGTCGCGCTCGAACACCGACGGGATCGCCAGTGCCACGATCATGAATCCGGCCATGCCCAGCAGCATCAGCACCCGACGGGCGGCTCGCACCGGGGGAACCGCGTTGGTCAACCAGGCATAGCCCGCGTACATCCACCAGATGACGCCGAACACCAGCAGGGCGCGTAACGCGCCCTCTACGGGTTTTCCCTCCTGTACTCCGCTCACCAGCAGGCTGGTGAGCTGGGTGACGGTGAAGACGAAGACCAGGTCGAAGAAGAGCTCAAGTGTGGAGACGCGAAGTTCGCCCTCCACCGGGGCGGATTCGATCCGCTCTCGGAACCAACCGGGCAGACGCATGGGCTCATTGTCATCTACCGAGTGGCCAGGGTTGAAGGGATAAACCATCGATTACGTGGTGAAATGTGGTTACGCTCCTTACCAGATCTACTGAGGAGCTCAATGTGAAACTGTGGTTGCCCGGATATGTCCTACTTGCGGCCATCTGGGGAAACAGCTTCTTCTTCATCAAAGTGGCGGTGGAGGAGCTGCACCCGCTGCAGGTGTCGTTCCTCAGGATGGCCATCGGCGCCGCGACGCTCCTCCTCGTGCTCGTGCTGTCACGCCGGTCCCTCCCCGGCGAGCCCCGGCTCTGGGGGCACTTCGCCGTCGCCTCCATCGTGCTGACCACATTGCCGTTCACCCTGTTCGCGTACGGCGAGCAGTACGTCTCCTCGGTCCTGGCCGCGATCTGGAACGCCACCACCCCCCTGTGCACACTCGCCTTCACCCTGCTGCTGCGCACCGAGCGGCCCACTCCGGCGCGGATGGCCGGGCTCGGTGTCGGATTCGCCGGAGTGATGATCGTTCTGGGCGTCTGGCAGCCCCTTGGCGGGGGACAGCTCCAGGGGAGCCTGGCCTGTTTCGGCGCGGCGCTCTGCTACGGCGTCGGCGGTGCCTACATGGGACGGTTCCTCAGCAACAGGGGCGAGGCACCGGTGGTGCTGGCCACCGGCCAGCTGCTGACCGGCACCGTCCAGCTGGCGGTGATCACCCTGCTGGCGGGGGTTCCGCTGGTCGACACCTCGGTCCCCGCCGAGGTGTGGTGGAGCATGGCCGGGCTCGGCGGACTCGGCACCGGCCTCGCCTACCTGTTGCTCTACCGGGTCCAGTCCGTCGCGGGGGTCACCACGACCTCGACCGTCACCTACCTGATTCCGATCTTCGCCGTGATCTCCGGAGTGCTCGTCCTGGGCGAGCACCTCACCTGGAACCAGCCTGCCGGGGCGGCGGTCGTCCTGCTGGCGATCGCCCTGACCCAGGGCCGGCTGAGCCGTTCGCGCACACGGCAGGAGAAACTCCAGTCCGTGTCGTGATCGGGAGCTCAGTCCCCGGCGGATTCCTCCTTCTGCCCGGCCACCAGGATGTCGCCGCCCTTGCCGGAGGAAGGCGTGCTCTCCGGGGCGCCCGCCGTGCCCCGGCGGCCCGCCCGGGGGCGGTCGGCGGGAAACTCCGCGGTGTCCCCGCCGGTCCCGGAGCCGGTCTCGGGGTTTCCCTCCGCGGGCCGGGCCGTCTTCTCCTCCTGGACGGGCTTTTCAGCCTGGGCCTGCTCCTTGGGGGCGAGTTCGGCGGCCTCTGGCTCGCGCAACGCGGCGATGACGTCATCGGCCTCGGTCTCGGCGGCGAAGTCCTCCGCGGCCTCGGCCTCACGCCGCCTGATCACCACCATGTGGTCGGCGGAAAGGCGGCCCGCGCCGCCGACCGCGAGCAGGACGGAGGCCGCGCCGAGCGCCACGACCAGCTTGACGTCGCCACCGGTCAGCGGCAGCCCCTGCTCACCGCTCGCCAGGACGAACACGGCCACGGCCTCGGCGAACAGCAGCAGCCCGCAGGCCGGTACGGCAAGCCCCACGACGAGCAGGGCACCGCCGATGAGTTCCGTCAGCATCGTGGCGCCGGCCCAGACCCCGGGGGCGGGGGCGCCCAGGGTCGCGAACTGGGCGGCGGTGGCGGTCAGACCCGCCTCCAGCTTGTGCCAGCCGTTGGCGAAGAAGATCCCGCCCACCCCCAACCTGGCGGCCAGGGCGGCGAGATCGTGGAGGGTTCGTCGCACGGTTCCTCATTCTGGTGAGATTCACCGTTCTTGCCCATAGCTGACCGGTCGAGGATCGCCGAAACTCGTCAGCCGGAGTCACCCTGGTCAGCCTGCCGGCGGGGGATCAGGAGCGCCACGGCCCCGGCGGTCGCGCCCAGCAGGAGCGCGCTCACCACGATCGTGGAGTGCAGTCCGGAGACGAACGCGACGCGGGCGGCGTTCAGCAGGGCCACCCCGGTGTCGCCGCCGACCTCGTTCGCCACGTGGGCGGCGGCGGCGAGCGACTGGCGGGCCTGGGACATCAGCGGGGGAGCGACACCCGGCACCGAGACCAGGGAGGGGGCGTAGACGACGGTGGTGATCGTGCCCAGAACCGCGACCCCGAGCCCGGCGCCGAGCTCGTATGCGGTCTCCTCGACGGCGGCGGCGCCGCCCGCCCGCGACTCGGGGGCGGACGACATGATCGTGTCGGAGGCGGCCAGCAGGGTGACCTGGATGCCGAAGCCGACGCCGACGAAGCAGAGCACGAGCACCAGCGAGTGGTGCTCGGTGCCCCACGTCAGCGTGGGGGTCAGGGACAGGGCGGTCAGCGCCAGCCCGCCGCTCATCGTGGCCCGCAGTCCGATCCAGCGCAGCAGCTGCGCGCCGGCGAGGCCGCCCGCGACGGAGGCGATCATCAAGGGCAGCATGCGGATCGCGGCGCCGAGCGGGCTGTCGCCGATCACGAGCTGGAGATACTGGGCGAGCATCAGCTCCAGCCCGACCAGGGAGAAGACCGTCAGCAGCACGGCGGCCACACCGACGGAGAACGCCCTGTTCCGGAACAGGGCGAGGTCGAGCAGGGGCGAGGGGATCCGCCGCTGCCTGCGCACGAACCAGGCCAGCAGCCCGGCCCCGCACAGGAACGCCGCCACCCCGCCCAGATGTCCGGAGCCCGCCTCCTTCACCCCGAAGGCCAGGGCGAGGATGCCGAGCACGGACAGCAGCGCGCTGGGCGCGTCCCACGGATGCGAGGCGCGCGGGCGGCACTCCGGCAGGATCCTGGCCGCCGCGGGCAGCAGCACCAGCAGGATCGGCACGTTGATCAGGAAGACGGCACCCCACCAGAAGTGCTCGACGAGCACGCCGCCGATGAGCGGCCCGATCGCGGCGCCGGCCGCCGCAACCGCGCTCCACACGCCCAGGGCGATCGCGCGCTCGCGCCGGTCGGTGAAGACCTGCCGGATGATGGAGAGCGTGGCAGGCATGATCATTGCGCCGCCGACGCCGAGGAACGCCCGCGCGGTGATGAGGGCCGGCGGGGTCGGAGCGAACGCGGCCGCCGCCGAGGCGGCGCCGAACACCAGATATCCGGCGAGCACCAGGCGTTTGCGCCCGTAGCGGTCGCCGAGCGTGCCGAAGGTCAGCAGCAGCGGCGCGACCACCAGCGAGTAGACGTCGATGATCCACAGGAGCTGCACCGAGGTCGGCTCAAGCGCGGCGGTCAGCGCCGGGACCGCGATGTGCAGCACCGTCGCGTCCACCGCGATCAGCAGAAGGCTGAAGCACAGCAACACGAGGACCGACCAGCGGCCGGTCCTTCGCTCTCGTGGATCGGGTGCGGCGCGTCTGGCGCCGGTCACGACCCCCGTGATGGTCATAGGCCGCTCGCGGAGCTGTCGGCCTGGACGAACATGCGTCGCAGCTTAGGCGAAGTCGGGCGGTGGGCGAGCCATGATCGGACGATCGGTTCAGACCGATACGCGCATCTCGTGATGGCGTGGGTCTCCTCTCCCGCGTCTCTCCGAGGAGAGGCGTGCGTCTTCTCTAGAGAGATATGTGTGACCTCTCTAGAGAGATACAGGCATGTAGCTGCTCTCTAGGCAAAGGACGAGCCCGCCCGGACCATGACCATCATGTCCGACATCCCGCCGCAAACGTGGAGGCCACGATCAAGGACCGTTCCGCGCTTCCTCTCCTCCCCGAAGGACGGGACATCCACATCGCGGGTGCTCGGTGAGCGGTCTGGGCCAGCAGGCCCCCGCCAGGGTCCCGCCCCCACCCGACTCGGACGACCCGCGCGAATGGTGTGCCACTGCCGCCGCCTGGCTGAGCCGCGACCGGCCGGAGGCCGCTCTGGAGGCCGCCCGCCAGGCGGTGGAGCGCGACCCCCGGGCCGAGTCCGGTGCCGACTGGGGATACCGCCTCGCCAGCCTCGCCTTCGAACGGCTCGGCCGCGTCGCGGAGGCCGTGGCCGCCGCCGAGGAGGCCGTACGGCTGGCGCCGGGCTCCTGGGCCGCGCGGCTGCGCCTGGGCGCGGCCCTGCGCCGGGTGCCGGGACGCTGGCGGGAGTCGTGGGCGCAGACGGCCAGGGCCGTCCGCTACGCGCCGGAGGAGCCCGATCCGCACGCCCTCATCGGTGACCTCGCGCTGTTGCGCGGTGAGCACCGCCGAGCCGAGGCCGCCTATCGCGACGCGTTGCGTCGCCTGGACGACCACCCCGGAGCCAGGATCAACCTCGGTCTCGCCCTCCTGCGCTGGGAACGCCCCCGGGGCCATCACGATCCCGCCTGGCCGATCGACCCCCGGGAGACCGGCCGGGCCCGGCACGTCATGGAGACGTGGTGCCGGGAGACCCGCGTCCTGCTGGCCGTGACGCTCTCGGTGGTCGGGGCGGCGGCCTTCGGTCTCGGCCTGACCGCCGGAGCCAGGGACGGCGGTGCGGCGATGCTGGCCGTCGTCCTGCTGATCACCCTCAGGCAGGCGCACCGGGTCAGGCTCTGGCCCTACGTTCCCGGCATGCTCGCCCGGGACCTGTGGCTCGGCACGTCCGTCGCGGCCACCCTGGTCGCCGTCGCCGCCTATGTCGCGGCGATCGCCACCCTTCCCCGGGCGGCCTCCGTGTTCGCTGCGGGCGCGGCACAGGGGCCGTCGAGCGGGGTGTGGGCCTGCCTCGCGGGGCTGGTCCTCCTCAACGGCGCGGCCGTACTCGTCCTGCGCGTGCTGGTCGAGGCCTGGCAGGGGCGGCCGGTCAAGGCGCTGGCCGAATTCGCCGCGGCCCACGAGGACCGTACGGCCCTGCGGAACATCGGCGTGACCCTCTGGCTGGTGGTGGGCCGCGCGTGGTCCGCACTGGCCGTGATCGCCGGGCTCGTCCTGGTCGCGGACGAGCCCGGATGGGCCTTCGCCGCGCCGGCCGTCCCGCTCGCGCTCGGCTGGGCGTGCGGCCGGGGCGGGCCGGCCCCTCGCCTCCGCCGGGTGCTCGCCGCCGACCGCTGGCTCGTGACGGCGCTGGTCCTGCTGGCCACCGCCTCCCTCGTGCTCGGCGGGGCGGCGGTCCTGCCGGCGCTCGGGCTCCTCCGGGTGACGGGCGGCGAGGCGGGGCAGGCCGGTGCCGCGGTGCTGGGCGCCCTGGTGGCCGTGTTCGCCGCGAGGTCGGCGCAGGCGTGGTGGCGAGGCGAGCCTGGACCCTGGCGGGCTTCCCTGGTCATGTGTGAGAGCTGCGGCCGCCGCCTGCCGGGCGACGCGGGGCCGACGGTCGGCCTCAGTGGCGAGGTGCGCCAGGCTCTCGCCTGCGCTCGCGGCGTGGTGCTCGCCTACGCCGACCCCACCGGGCCGCGGGCGCTCGCGGTCGGCGCGGTCAGCTCGGTCAGCCCGAACGGGGAGCTCCGCCTGATCGCCGGCGACGACGCGTGGGAGGCGGCCGAGCGCGACCCGAGGGTGGCGGTGTTCGTCACCGATCCGCTGGACCGCCAGTTCTGGGCGGAGGTTCGCGGTGTCGCGGTCGGCGACACCGAGGCCGACGTGCTCCGGGTCACTCCCAAACAGGTCGTGGTCGGCGAATATCCCGGCCACGACCGGATTCGCTTCCCCCTTGGCTGAGCGCCCCCGTGCGAACCTCCCGCGCGGATCGAGCCGTTTCCCGTGGGAGGACGGGAGCAGGATGTGGCGCCAGGATCATGGTATTCATCCGTTCTAAGCCCGTTTTATCTGATCGTGTCGGTGTGACGGCGTGGCGCGGCGCTCAGCCACGCGCAAACGTCTGCCGGGTGCGGTATAACCGGGGGCGGACCGGGGAGGCATGATGCGGGAACCCGACAGGGCCAGGCCGGCGGGGCGCGCGGCGGCACGGGATGTCTTCGAACAGGTGCGATCGCGCTATTTCCGGCTTTCTCCATCCCTGCGCAGGGTGATCTACGCCGCTGTGCTGGTCGGGGCGGTCGGGCTGGCGCTGGGCATGGGCTGGTCGCCGTTCAGCGCCTTCTTCGTCACGATCGCCCTGCTCGGCTTCATGGCGCTGACCCTCCGCTTCCCCCGCGCCGCGGCCACCCTCGTCGTGGTGGCCGGGTGGCTGCTCCTGCTGCCGATCCTCCAGAGCCTGTACGGCAGGCAGGCACCCGCCTCGGCGGGGATGACGCTCCTGGCCTTTCTGGTGGCCGGAGCCGCGCATCTCATCCGCTGGGTCCCCCCATGGCTGACGACGCTCATGGCGCTGGTCCCGGCGGGCCTGGTGGCCGCCGCGATCGCGGTGGTGTCGCCGGACATCGCGCTGTGGGCCGCGTACGGCGTGGCCGCCGCGATGCTGGTCTACCGCTTCGTCCGGGCCCGCCAGGTCAGGACCGCGCTGACGGCCGGAGAGCAGCAGGCCAGGCTGCGGGTCCGCGAGGGGGGCCAGCCGGCCCACACGCCCGGCGAACGGCCCGCGCCGCCGCCGATCTCGGTGGAGGAGGCCCTCGCCGAGCTGGAAGGCATGATCGGCCTGGCCCCGGTGAAGGAGCAGGTGCGCTCGATCGCCGCCTCCATCGAGGCGGCCCGGCTGCGCAGGGAGGCCGGTTACTCCGCCGATCCCCCGATGCGCCACTTCGTGTTCGTCGGCCCTCCGGGCACGGGCAAGACCAGCGTGGCCAGGACCGTCGCGAAGATCTTTTACGCGTTCGGGCTGTTGGAGACGCCCTACGTGGTGGAGGCCCAGCGCGCCGACCTCGTAGGGGAGTACCTCGGGGCCACCGCCATCAAGACGAACGAGCTGGTGGACCGGGCGCTCGGCGGGGTGCTGTTCATCGACGAGGCCTACAGCCTGATCAACTCCGGTGACGGCCAGCTCGACCGGTTCGGCGCCGAGGCGGTGCAGACGCTGCTCAAGCGGGCCGAGGACGACCGTGACCGGCTGATCATCATCCTGGCCGGATACGACAAGGAGATGACCGCCTTCCTGGCCTCCAACCCCGGCCTGGCGAGCCGGTTCGCCAGCCGGGTCCGCTTCCCCAGCTACACGCCGGACGAGCTGCTCCAGATCACCCACCTGCTGCAGCGGCGGCGCGGCGACCGGATGGCGGAGGACGCCAAGCCCGCGCTGCTCGCCCGGTTCGAGGACGTGCACCGGCGCACGATCGTGGACGAACTGGGCAACGCACGCTTCGTCCGCAGCCTTGTGGAGGCCTCGGCCCAGGCCCGTGACGTGCGGGTGGTGGGCGCCGGAGGCTCACCCACCACCGAGGATCTGGTGACCACCGGCGTCCAGGACGTCGCCAAGGCGTTCGACGAGCTCACCGCCCGCTACCGGGGTTACCAGGCCGCCCCCAGCCTGGAGGAGGCGCTCGCCGACCTGGACCGGATGGCCGGTCTGGAGCCGGTCAAGCGCCAGGTGCACGCGATCACCGCGCAGCTCAGGGTGGCCAGGATGCGCCAGGAGCGCGGCCTGCCGACCCCGCCGCAGATGCGGCACTTCGTCTTCACCGGGCCGCCGGGCACCGGCAAGACCACGGTGGCTCGCATCCTGGGGCGCATCTTCGCCGCCCTGGGCCTGCTCGCCCAGGCCGACGTGGTGGAGGCCCAGCGGGCCGACCTGGTCGGCCAGCACCTCGGGGCCACCGCCATCAAGACGAACGAGCTGGTGGACCGGGCGCTCGGCGGGGTGCTGTTCATCGACGAGGCCTACAGCCTGGTCAACACCGGGTACGCCGGGGGTGACGCCTTCGGCGCCGAGGCGGTGCAGACGCTGCTCAAGCGGGCCGAGGACGACCGTGACCGGCTGGTCGTCATCCTGGCCGGATACGAGCACGAGATGGACCGGTTCCTGTCGACCAATCCCGGCCTGGCCAGCAGGTTCAACCAGCTCGTGCGGTTTCCCTCCTACGCGCCGGGTGAGCTCGCGGAGATCGCCGAGCTGCTCGCGGAAGGCTCGGGTGACCGCTTCGACGAGGCCGCCCGCCGGGACCTGACCGAGGTCTTCACGTGGGTCTGCGACGACGGCCTGATCGACGGCCTCGGTAACGGCCGGTTCGCGCGCTCGCTGTTCGAGCGCGCCGCGATGCGCCGGGACGTGCGGCTGGCCGCCCTGGGCGGAGGCACGGCCAGTGCCGCCGAGCTGACCACGATCACCAGCGCCGACCTGCGCGCGGCCGTCGACGAGCTCGCCGGGCGATGACTCCACGCTGACCCCATCTCGCGCGCGGGAGCGCGGGAGCACGGTGAGTACCGCGAGTGCGGCGAGCATGCTGAGCACAGCCTTTGACCGAGATCGAACCCCCGATTGAGCACCCCCTGTAGTTGAGTGGCTGCATTATGTAGCAGGATGGCCACCGACAGAAGGGAATCGCGGAAGGGGGGACGATGGCGGGATTCCTTTTCCGCAGGCTGCTCAACTATCTGGTGCTGATCGTCGTTGCCACGAGCCTGGCTTACATGCTGGCGGCCACCGCGCTCAATCCCCGATCGAACTACGAGGGTCGTTACCCGCCGATTCCGCCGGCGGTCATCGACGCGCGCCTCACCGAGCTGAACCTGAACGACAACACCCCGGTGCTGGAGCGCTACCTGACGTGGGCGGGCGGCGTCGTCCACGGCGACTTCGGCAAGACGGTGACCGGCGGCGCGGTCAGCGAGGACCTCGGGCGGCGGATCGGTGTCACCCTCCGCCTGATCACCATCGGGCTGATCGTCGGCAGCGTCGCCGGTGTGCTGGTCGGCGCTTACGCGGCGGTCAAGCAGTACGGCCTGTTCGACCGGCTGTCGACCGGCGCCTCCTTCGTCGTCCTCGCGGTCCCCACCGTCGTGCTGGCCAACATCCTGATC
Source organism: Streptosporangium sp. NPDC000396 (assembly GCF_042898655.1). Classification (NCBI taxonomy): domain Bacteria; kingdom Bacillati; phylum Actinomycetota; class Actinomycetes; order Streptosporangiales; family Streptosporangiaceae; genus Streptosporangium; species Streptosporangium sp. NPDC000396. Next base: position 78,363 of record NZ_JBIAZA010000011.1, on the reverse strand, counting down.
ATCGGCGGGGTCTGGTTCAACGAGTTGACCGGCACCCAGATCTTCCTGGTCAGCGGTGAGGCGACCCCTGGCCTGCAGGGCGGATTCCTCACGCAGGCGGTGGACCGGCTCCAGCACCTGATCCTGCCTTCGCTCTCGCTCTCGCTGGGGCTGATCGCCGTCTACAGCCGCTACCAGCGCAACATGATGCTCGACGTGCTCGGCGCCGACTTCGTCCGCACGGCCATGGCCAAGGGATTGCGCCGCCGTACCGCGCTGGTCAAGCACGCGTTGCGCACCGCGCTGATCCCGGCGGTCACCTACTTCGCCTTCACCTTCGGGGCGCTGCTGGTCGGCACCACCTTCACCGAAAAGATCTTCGGCTGGCACGGCATGGGTGAGCAGCTGGTCAACTCCATCTCCACCAACGACGTGAACACCGTGGCCGCCATCAGCTGCTTCGCGGCCTTGGCGGTGCTGGTGGCGTCCCTGGCCTCCGACGTGTTCCACGCCGTTCTCGACCCGCGGGTCCGGGTCGGATGAGCAAGGAGATGAGCATCACTGACGAGGAGTTCACCGAGCAGCGGGCGGACGCCGACAGGTTCAGGGCCCCTTCGCGGCTCCGGGTGGTCACGGGCCGCTTCTTCGGCTCGCTCCAGGGCCTGATCGGGTTCGCGCTGCTCGGGCTGATGTTCCTGCTGGCGTTCGCCGGGCCGCATCTCGGCAGGTGGACCTACACCGACAAGGACTTCATGGCGTTCCTCCAGCCGCCCTCCGCCGAGCACTGGTGGGGCACCCTGCAGACCGGTGCCGACGTCTACGCGGTCACGCTGCGCGGCATGCAGAAGTCGCTGATCGTCGGCCTGCTCGCCGCAGTGGTCGGCACCGTGCTGGCGGCACTGGTCGGCGCCTTCGCCGGATACTTCCCAGGCTGGGCCGACCGGTCTCTCACCTGGGTCACCGACCTGATGCTGGTCCTGCCGGCCTTCCTGATCCTGGCGATCATGTCGCCGCTCTTCGCCGGCGGTCAGTGGCCGCTGTTCGTGCTCGTGCTGGCGCTGTTCCTCTGGATGGTCACCTCGAAGATCGTTCGAAGCATGACCATCTCGCTCAAGGAGCGGGAGTTCATCCACGCCGCCAGGTTCATGGGCGTCTCACCAGTGAAGATCATCTTTCGGCATGTCATCCCCAACATGTCCTCGCTGCTGATCGTGGACGCCACGCTGAACGTCAGCGCCGCGATCCTCACCGAGACCTCCCTGTCCTATTTCGGCTTCGGCATCCAGCCTCCCGACGTGTCGCTGGGCAGCCTCATCGCCGACGGCGCCAAGACGGCCGTCTACGCCCCGTGGACGTTCTGGTTCTGCGCCGGGCTGCTGATCGTCACCGTGCTCGCGGTGAATCTGGTCGGTGACGCTCTGAGAGACGCCTTCGACCCCACCGCGAAGAGGGGCGGACAATGAGAGAGTGTGACGAACGCTCGGCAGGTGTGAGGTCCCGGATCGGCCAGGCCGTCCCGGTGCTGGAGGTGACCGACCTCAACGTCACCTTCGGCTCCGGTCCTGGCGCGGTGCACGCCGTCCGGGGGGTGAGCTACGCGGTCCGTCCGGGCGAGGTGCTCGGCATCGTCGGCGAGTCCGGGTCCGGCAAGTCGGTCACCTCGCTGGCCGTGATGGGCCTGCTCCCGCCGCACGCCCGCGTCGCCGGCTCGGTGCGGCTGTGGGGCCAGGAGATCCTGGGCGCGGCGGAGAAGACGCTCACCGCCTTCCGGGGAAAGACGATCTCCATGGTCTTCCAGGACCCGCTTTCCGCGCTCACCCCGGTCTACCGGGTGGGAGACCAGATCGCCGAGGCGGTCCGGATCCACCAGAAGGTCAGCAGGGAGCAGGCCGCGAAACGGGCCGTCGAGCTGCTCGACCTGGTCGGCATCCCCAACGCCGCGCAGCGTGCCAAGGCGTTCCCGCACGAGTTCTCCGGCGGCATGCGCCAGCGCGCCGTGATCGCGATGGCGATCGCGAACGACCCCGACGTGATCATCTGTGACGAGCCGACCACCGCGCTCGACGTCACCATCCAGGCCCAGGTGCTGGAGGTGCTGAAGAAGGCACAGCGGGAGACCGGCGCGGCGATCATCCTGATCACCCACGACCTGGGGGTGGTGGCCGGGTTCGCCGACCGGGTCCTGGTCATGTACGCGGGGCGGCCCGTCGAGGTCGGGTCGGTGGACGACGTCTACTACCGCCCGCGCATGCCGTACACCATGGGCCTGCTCGCCTCGGTCCCGCGCCTGGACCGGGACGGCGGGCAGCCGCTGGTTCCGATCGAGGGAAACCCGCCGTCGCCCGCGGCGCTGCCGCCCGGCTGCCCGTTCGAGCCGCGCTGCCCGATGGCCGTCCCGGCCTGCGCGGAGGCGGAGCCGGCACTGGAGCCGGTCGGTCTCCCCGGGCACCAGGCCGCGTGCATCCGCTCGGGTGAGATCGAGGCGGCCGGCTGGTCGCCCGCCCAGATCTACCAAGCCGGAACCGGCGACCGTCGCGGGCCCGGAGCCGGACCGGCGGCCCACGAGCGGCCGGTACGGCTGCCGCGCGACGAGCGCGACGTCGTCCTGGCGGTGAACGACCTGGCCAAGCACCACCCCCTGATGAAGGGGGCGTTCTTCAGACGGCGGGTCGGCACGGTCTACGCGGTGGACGGCATCAGCTTCGACATCCGCACGAGAGAGACACTCGGCCTGGTCGGCGAGTCGGGCTGCGGCAAGACGACCACGCTGATGGAGATCCTGGAGCTGGCCAAACCGCAGCGCGGCACGATCGTGGTGCTGGGGCACGACACGTCGGAGCTGCGTGCCCGCGACCAGATGGCGATCCGGCGGGACATGCAGGTCGTCTTCCAGGATCCGCTGGCCTCGCTGGATCCGAGGATGACCGTCTACGACATCATCGCCGAGCCGTTGCGCACGCACGGGATCAGAGCCCCGGGGCTGAGGGTCCGGGAACTGCTCGATCTGGTCGGCCTGGACGCCGGCCACGCCGCCCGCTACCCCCAGGACTTCTCCGGCGGCCAGCGCCAGCGCATCGGCATCGCCCGCGCGCTCGCCCTGGAGCCCCGGCTGATCGTGCTGGACGAACCGGTCTCGGCGCTCGACGTGTCCATCCAGGCGGGTGTGATCAACCTGCTGGAGGACCTGAAGAGCCGTCTGGGCCTGTCCTATCTGTTCGTGGCGCACGACCTGGCCGTGGTCCGGCACATCGCCGACCGGGTCGCGGTCATGTATCTCGGGAAGATCGCCGAGATCGGGCAGGTCGGCCAGGTCTACGACACTCCGATGCACCCCTACACGCAGGCGCTGCTGTCGGCGATCCCGCTGCCCGACCCCGAGAAGGAACGTTCCAGAAGGCGGATCCTGCTCGAGGGCGACCTGCCCAGTCCGGCCGATCCTCCCACCGGCTGCCGTTTCCGCACCCGCTGCCCCAAGTTCAGGACCCTCGACGAGGCAGGCCGGGCGCGGTGCGTGAACGAGGAACCCCAGGTCCGGCCGCTCGGAGAGGACCACGGCGCCTCGTGCCACTTCGCCGAGAAGCTCGAAGTCGTATGACCCAGGAGGAACCGTGATATCAATCCGGCGCGTGGGCGCGTTCGCCGCCGCTCTGACCGTGGCCGGCTCGTTGGCCCTGACCGGTTGCAGCGGTCAGGGAGAAGGCGGCGGAGGCGGCGGGGGAGACGAGAGGTCGCCGACCGGCATCAGGGCCTACGACATCAATCCGGTCTCCCGCGATCGGATCAAGGACGGGGGCCTGCTCCGCTGGGGGCTCAACGAGTATCCGGCCAACTGGAACCTCAACCACGTCGACGGCAACCTGGCGATGGTCAAGAAGGTCATCGACGCCCTCATGCCCTCGCCCTTCCGCTCCAACGAGAAGGGTGAGATCTCGGCGAACACCGACTACCTGCTGAAGGGAACGGTCACCGCGACCAGGCCCAGGCAGGTCGTCACGCTGACGCTCAACCCCAGGGCCAGGTGGTCCGACGGAAGGCCGATCACCTGGGAGGACTACAAGGCCCAGTGGGGAGCGATGAACGGCAAGGACGGCGACTACCGCGTCGCCGGCACCACCGGATACCAGGACATCGAAAGCGTGACGAGGGGCAAGGACGACCACGAGGTCGTCATCACCTTCGCCAAGCCCTTCGGAGACTGGCAGTCACTGTTCGGGCCGCTGTATCCCAAGAGCACCAACGCCACCCCGGAGGGGTTCAACGACGGCTGGCTGCACCGGATCCCGGTGACCGCGGGCCCGTTCAAGTTCGACTCCTTCGACGAGACGGCCAAGACCATCACCATTGTCAGGGACGAAAGCTGGTGGGGGGACAGGGCCAAGCTGGACCGGATCATCTACCGATCGCTGGAGAGCGACGCGCTGGTCGGCGCCTTCAGCAACGGGGAGCTGGACACCTTCGACCTCGGCCCCTCCGCGCCCGACTACGCGCGGGCCAAGAGCAGCCAGGACGCGATCGTACGGCAGGCGGCCGGACCCGACTTCCGGCACATCACGATGAACGGCGAGAGCGAGATGCTCTCCGACGTCAGGGTCCGCCAGGCCATCGCGATGGGCATCAACCGCCAGGCCATCGCCCAATCCGACCTCCAGGGGCTGGACTGGCCGATCGTCCTGCTGAACAACCACTTCTTCATGAACACCCAGGAGGGATACCAGGACAACGCAGGAGAGCTCGGAACCTACAACCCTGAAAAGGCCAAGAAGCTGCTGGATGCCGCAGGCTGGATGCTTTCCGGGCAGACCCGAATGAAGGGGGGCAAAGAGCTGAACCTGCGCTTCATCATGCCGTCCGGCCTGCAGCTCACCAAGTCCGAAGCCGAACTCATCCAGAACATGCTGGCTCAGATCGGAGTCAAGGTCACCCTTCAGGCGGTGCCGGGTGACGACTACTTCACCAGATACATCATTCCCGGCAACTACGACATCACCGCGTTCGCCTACGTGGGCACGCCCTTCCCGGTCTCCAGCGGTTACGGCCAGTACGCCAACGCGGTCAAGGACTCCAAGGGCCAGCTGCAGTGGAACGCCAACCTCGGCCGCATCGGTTCCCCGCAGATCAACGCGGCCATGGACAAGGCGACCGCCGCCCTCGACGGCGCCCAGGCCGTCGCCGCCACCAACGTCGCCGACAAGCTGATCTGGGAGGCGGTGAACGTGGTGACGCTCTACCAGCGCCCGCAGAACGTCGCCGTCAAGAAGACCATCGCCAACTTCGGTGCCCGCGGCTTCTATGACCTGAAGTATCAGGACATCGGCTTCACCCGGTAGCCCGCGGGGACACCTCCGGAGCCCGATCGGCGGGCGGGGCGCCGCTCCCGCGGGGCCGGCGGAGTTCCGCCGGGAGGGTTATGTCAGGGAGAAGGTATAGAAGTTGATTCATGACTATCTCGGTGACCTGGCACCAGGTGCTCGCATGGAGGTTGAAGCGGCAGTTCGTCGACCCGGTGGCAGGGTCCGACGCCGTGTCCGTGGTCCGGAGGCTCACCGGGGTGCAGGCCCAGGTGGCCTCCTCCGCGGAGCTCGCCGTGGCCGTGCGGCGCACGGATCCACGCCCCGGCGAGATCGACAGGGCCCTGTGGCAGGAGCGCACCCTGGTCAAGACCTGGACGGCGCGCGGCACCCTGCACCTGGTCCCCGCCGACGAGCTGGCCTGTTACGCCGCGGTCCTCGGCTCGTTCCGCAACTGGGACAAGGGCTCCTGGCAGCGCGGCCACGGTGTCACCGCCGCGGAGGTCGCCGCCATCCTCGACGCGGTCCCCAAGGCGCTCCGCGACAGCACGCTCACCCGTGAGGAGCTGGTGGAGCGGGTCATCGAGGTCACCGGCGACCTTCACCTGAAGGAGGCGCTCACCTCCGGCTGGGGCGCCCTGCTCAAGCCGCTGAGCTTTCTGGGCGAGCTCTGCTACGGCCCGCCCCGCGAGGGCCGGGTGACCTTCGTCAGCCCCCGTGACTGGGTGCCCGGCTGGCCGGCCGAGCTGCCCTCGGCAGAGGAGGGCGGCATGCGCCTCGTCCGCTCCTTCCTCGGCGCCCACGGCCCCGGCACCCCCGAGGCCTTCGACACCTGGCTCTACCGAGGCGGCGCCCGCAAGGCGACCCTGCGCGGCTGGTTCCGCGACCTGACTCCCGAGCTGGCCGAGGTCGAGGTCGAGGGCCGGCCGATGGTCCTGCTCGCCGACGATCTCGACGATCTGGCCGCGACCGCGCCCGCCACCGGGGTCCACCTGCTGCCTGGCTTCGACCAATACATCCTCGGCGCCCCACGCGATCTCGAACCGCTTCTGCCCAAGGAGGCCAAGCCGAAGGTCAGCCGCGCCGCCGGCTGGATCTCCCCGGTCGTGATCTACCAGGGCAGGGTGGCCGGAGTCTGGGAGGCGAAGAACGGTGAGATCACCTTCGATCTCCTGGAAGACGTGCCCACCGCCGCCCTCGCCGCCGAAACCGAGCGGGTCGCGAACCTGCTGGGCTAGGTGCCGTCACATGGGTCACCGAACGCCGGACGCGCCGCGCGGTGATCTCGTGGTCCGGCGTGCCCGGCGGCGCTCGATCAGGCGCTCAATCCGGTGAGACCGGAACCTGCCAGATCCTGCTGCGCACTCGGCGAAGGACTTCGCCTTGACGGTCATCGGCCGGCTCCCTTCCTCAGGCCGAAGGCGCTGACCAGGACGGCCAGGCCGGCCGCGGCGAGCGGCACGAGGAGAGCGGCGCGGTAGCCGCCGAGCAGGTCCTGCGGGGTGCCGCCCGCGCCGGTGGCCGCGACGATCACGGCGGTGGTGGCGGCGAGGCCGAGGGCGGCACCGAACTGGAAGGAGGTGTAGAGCAGGCCGCCGGCGAGCCCCTGCTCGCTTTCGTCGATGCCGTCGGTGGCGACGATGGTGAGCGGTCCGTAGGCCAGCGCGAAGGCGAGACCGAGGATGATCATGGTGGGGAACATGGCGGCGTAGGTCCAGTCCAGGCCGATCGGCAGGAACAGCGCGTACGCCAGCGCGGCGAGCAGCAGGCCGCCCAGGATCACCGTGGGGTTGCCGAAGCGGTTGACCAGTCTGGGGGTCAGGGTGGGGGCGAGGATCGCGTCGGCGCCGATCGCCAGCATGGCCAGGCTCGTCTCCAGCGAGGTCCAGCCGCGCAGCTCCTGCAGGTAGAGCACGGCGACGAACTGGAATCCGAAGAAACTCGCGGCGAACAGCAGTCCGGCCAGGTTGGCGCGGAGGAGCGGTGCCGAGCGGAAGATGCCGAGCCGTACCAGCGGAGCCGGAGACCTGCGCTCGATCGCGATGAAGGCCAGGAACAGCGCGAGCCCGGAGACGATCGTGGCGGCGGTCCAGCCCGCGCTCGTGTGGGTGGCCCGCTCGACGCCGAAGACCAGCAGCATGATCGCGCCGGTGACGGTGATCGCGCCCGCCAGGTCGACCCGCTGCTCTGTGGGGTGCTCGCGGTCGGTCCTGGGGATCAGCGGCATCGCGGCGAGCAGGATGAGCAGGGAGAGTACGGCGGGCGCGAAGAGCACCCATCGCCAGTCGGCCGCGGCGAGCAGTCCGCCGAGCACGAGCCCCAGCGAGAAGCCACCGGCCGCGGTGCCGGAGTAGACCAGGAGTGCCTGGTTGCGCTGCGGGCCCTCCTCGAAGCTCGTGGTGATGATCGACAGTCCGGCCGGAGTCATGACCGCCGCCGCGACACCCGCCACGAACCGGGCCGCGATGAGCATCCAGCCCTCGCTCGCCAGGCCGCCCAGAGCGGAGACGACGAGGAAGACCGCCAGCCAGAGCAGGAACATCCGGCGGCGGCCGAACAGGTCGGCGGCCCGGCCGCCGAGCAGCATGAAACCGCCGTAGCCGAGCACGTAGGCGCTCATCACCCACTGCAGCTCACCGGTGGACAGGCCCAGATCGGCTCTGATCGCCGGGAGGGCGACGTTGAGCATGGCGACGTTGATGCCTTCGAGGAAGATCGCGCCGCACAGCACGAGAAGCATGCCCCAGGTGCGCGCGGTCATACGGGGGAGCGGTGGAGATTCCACGATGGAGGACATGGCTCGATTTCCAGTTCCTGAAGATGAGGTCGGTTCTTTCTTGTAACCGAGAGCATCATGCGTCACCATTGATGAGCATGGAAGATGGCACTTCGAAGGCACCGAGTTACTGCACGGGAACCGAGAACGACCAGGTCATTCAGTGGGACACCAGGGCCGACTGCGATGTCCGCCAGATCCTCGACCGCATCGCGGACAAGTGGTCGCTTCTGGTCATCGCCCTGCTGGACCGCCGTACCATGCGCTTCACCGAGCTGCGCCGCGAGATCGACGGGGTGAGCCAGCGCATGCTCACGGTCACTCTGCGCCAGCTGGAGCGCGACGGCCTCGTGCGCCGGACCGTCTACCCGGTCGTGCCGCCCCGGGTGGACTACGAGCTGACCCCGCTCGGCATGACGCTGCATGAGGTCATCAAGTCGCTGGTCATATGGACCGAGGAGCACCAGAACGAGATCGCGGCCGCCCGGTCCGACTACGACACCAGGGTCGCGGACGAACAGCGGCTGCTGGAGCCCGGCCGCGCCTGATCCGCCCCATGGCCGGGCGATGTGATCACGAAGGCGCCGGCCGGTCAGCCGAGGTGGAAACGGATCTGGTCGCCGGGACGGAGCTGAGCGGCTTTGGCGAGATCCGCCGAGATGAGGACGGCGATGACCGGATAACCGCCCGTCGGCGGGTGATCGGCGAGAAACACGATCGGCTGACCGCTGGGCGGCACCTGCACGGCCCCGGCGACCATCCCCTCGCTGGGCAGTTCCCCCTGGCGGGAGCGCTCAAGGCAGGCGCCGCTCAGCCGTACGCCGACCCGGTTGCTGTCCTGGCTCACCTCGTACGGCCCGGCGCACAGGACGGCCAGCGCGCCGGGGGCGAACCAGTCGTCGCGGGGGCCCCGCAGGACCCGCAGCACGTTCGTCGGAGCTCCGGGCGGCGGCGCCGCGTCCACGATGATGGAAGGCAGGGTGCCGGCCGGCCCCACGGGCAGGATCGTGCCGGGACGGAGCGGGGGAGGGCCGAGACCGGAGAGCGAGTCGGTCGACCGGCTCCCCATGACGACGGGCACGTCGACGCCGCCCCGGACGGCGACATAGGTCCGCAGCCCGGTGGAGGGGATCGCCGTCAGGAGTTCGCCACCGGCCGGAACCCAGAACGGCGCGCCCATCCCGGGTGAGGCGGTCCGGCCGGCGGGCAGCGACTCCAGGAGGCAGGGCGCGCCGGTGACGGCGACCCAGGCCCCGGCGGTGAAGCGCAACCGGGCACCGCCGAAGGTCAGTTCGATCCCGGCGGCGCTTTCCGGATTGCCGACCAGCCGGTTGGCCAGCCGCAGGCTCGGCGCGTCGGCGGCCCCGGAGCGAGGCACACCCAGGTGGCCGTAGCCCGGGCGGCCGAGATCCTGCACCGTGGCGTACGGTCCCGGCGAGATGATCTCGATCATGGGCCGGTGACCGCCTGGAAACGCACCCGCGTGCCCGGGGTGAGCACGGCGGGCGGATCGGCCGTCACGTCCCACACCGTCATGAGGGAGCGGCCGAGCAGCCGCCAGCCGCCCGGCGAGGCCGAGGGGTAGACCGCCGAGTACGGCCCGGCGATCGCCACGGCCCCGGCGGGCACCGAGGTCCGCGGGGTGGGCAGCCGGGACACGTGCAGCACCGGATCCAGCCCGACGAGATAGGCGAACCCCGGGGCGAAGCCCAGCCAGCCCACCACGAGCTCCCGCCCCGTGTGCCGCCGGACCACCTCCTCCGCCGGCAGCCCGCTCAGCGCGGCCACGTCATCGAGGTCGGCACCGTCGTAGACCACCGGGATCGTCACGGTCCTGCCGGGCGCGGCGCTCCCGGCGCCGGCGGCGCGTGCCGTACCCAGGAGACCGGAGAGCCGGGACCGGAGCCCGGACAGGTCGGCACCGGGCGCGGTGACGAGGACGGTCGCGGGCCCGGGCACGATCTCGACCACCTCGGCCGGCCGCTCGGCCCGCAGGAGGGCGTCCAGCCGGTGGGAGACCTCCAGCGAGCCGGTCTCCACCAGCAGGGCGTCTTCGCCGGCTCGGCGGATCACCGGATGTTCCGGGGACGTCAAGCGAACGCCTTGAGCGTCACCCCGGCCGCGACGAGGCCGTCACGGACGGCCTGCGCCAGCAGCACGGCCCCAGGGGTGTCGCCGTGCACGCAGATCGAACGGGCCTCCACGGGGACCTGGGAGCCGTCCACGGCGGTCACCATCCGCTCGGTGGCCATGCGCACGGCCCGGGCCGCGACCGTGTCGGGGTCGTGCAGCACCGCGCCGGGAGAGCGGCGGGAGACCAGGGCGCCCGTGGCGGTGTAGGCGCGGTCGGCGAAGGCCTCGACGACGGTGGTGACGCCTTCCCTGGCGGCGATGTGGTGGACGGCCGAGCCTGGCAGGGCGAGCACCGGGAGGCTGCGGTCGTAGTCGGCCACGGCCGCCACGACCGCCTCGGCCTGCTCGGGATCGCGGTGGATCCGGTTGTAGAGGGCGCCGTGCGGCTTGACGTAGGAGACCCGGTCGCCCATCGCCCTGGCGATCCCGTCCACCGCGGCCAGCTGGTACAGCACCTCGGCGCAGAGCTCCTCGGGATCCATCTCCATCTCGCGCCGCCCGAATCCGGCCAGGTCACGGTAGGACACCTGGGCCCCGATCAGCACGCCCCGGTCCACCGCGGCCGCGCAGGTGCGCCGGATGGTCAACGGGTCACCGGCGTGGAACCCGCAGGCGATGTTCGCGCTGGTCACCACGTCGAGCAGGGCCATGTCGTCGCCCAGTCGCCAGATGCCGAAGCTTTCACCCAGGTCAGCATTGAGGTCGATCATCATGGCTCACCTACACAGGAGGCTCGTCGGGAATGTCCGCGATGTCGTCGAGGGCGATGGCCAGCTCCTCGGGGTCGTCGCCGATCCGCTCGGCGATCTCGATCAGCACGTGCAGCACCTCGTGCCGGTCGTGACCGAGATCCAGCAGCCGCTGGGCGGCCTCCCACAGCTGCGGGGGGTCGCCCTCCCAGAGCCGGCCGGCGATCTCCTCGTGCCAGGCGAGGTGCTCGTCGTAGTCCGGCCGGTCGAGCTCGCCGCCGTGGTCGATCCCCAGCAGGATCCGCCGGTCCGCCTCGTCGGCCGGGTTGAGCAGGTCGAGCTTGATCTCGCCGTGCGTGCCCTGCAGGAACGGGAACGCGAACACCCGCCGGGCCAGCGCCGACAGGTCGCCGTCGGGCAGCAGCCGCTCCAGCAGGTCGCGGTCGAGACCGAAGGTGGTCGGGTCGCGGTAGGCCTCGGCGAACCGGGCCGTCGCCTCCCAGATCCCGTCGAGCGTGGCGCGCAGGCCCTCGTCGGACAGCCCGCTCCGGCGCGCCGCGAAACGCGCCCAGGCGCCCAGCACGTACGGCATCGCCTCCTGCTCGGCGGGGCTGAGCATCACCTTGCGCGGCAGCCAGTCGAGCAGGAACGTCTCACACTTGGTCGGGCTTACCCGCAACGGGCGGCCGAAATCCTGGTCACAGCCGTAGTCGATGATGTGGTCGGCGCATCGCGAGGCCGCAGAGGGGTCCGAAAGGTGCTCGGCCGCGTCCGAGGAGAGGAACTCCGCCGCCAGCATCGCCCTGCGGTCGCGGCTGTAGGGGGCCTCGCTGTGCAGCGGGGCCGGGCGCTTACGGCCGGGCGGCAGCGCTTTGATCCGGGAGCGGGCGAAGGCGTGGTAGGCGCTGTAGCTCTCGCTGACCGGCGCGGTCGTCTTGCGGTTGCCGTACTCCACGGTGGCCTTCATGGCCGATTCGAGCAGCGCTCTGGCCTGCTGCGGCTCGATCTCCTCGAACCTGAGCATCGGGTTGGCCTCGGCCTCGGCCCTGGCCTGCGCCAGCAGCTTGTCCACGTGTGAGGAGACCCAGGTGTCGCGGGCGATGCCCCGCATGTTGTAGTCCACGACCATGACCAGCGCGTGCCGCTCCTCGCCGCTGTCGGCGCCCCGGTAGCCGAAAGTGCACACCACGGTGTCCTGGTCGCCGTAGGCGTCGCGGGAGACGAAGCAGCCGGTCGGCTTGACCACACCCAGCCGGTCGGCCCAGCGGGGCCTGGCCACGTCTCGCTCCATGAGCGCCAGCGCCGCGCCCTCGGCCTTGGCGGCCTGGCGGGCGGTGCCGAGATAGGCCAGCGCGATCAGCAGGGTCAGCGCGGCCGGGGATCCGGCCTTGGCCGCGTAGTCGACCAGACCCTCACCGAGGACCTGCTCGGCGTCCCCGCCCCTCAACCGGCGTCCCCACCAGGCCCCGACCATGTCCGAGACCATGAGCTCGGCGTCCAGCGGGCTGCGCACGGCCAGCAGCTCGCGAGCAGCGAGCAACATCTCGGAGAACACCTCGTCCGGAGACTGGCTCTCTCTGGGGCCTCGACGGTGTCGCCGGCTCAAGCAGCCTCCTCCGTCGGCCGTATGAGCCCAGTGCCGCTGCGCTGATTGGCTCGCTCGCTCCGCTCGCTCACGTCCCAACCTTCTCGCATTCCCGGGCTAAACGGTGCGTAGGACGCGGCCCGGTGATCCCGATGTTACCGGGGACTTCGCGGTGGCGGCGCGGAGTTGACAAGGGCGAGCAGATGCTCGCGGGCGACGCGTTCGACCACCTCGGGTGTGGCCTCGACGCCCAGGTGCTCGGCGCAGGCCCATACGTCGGCCACGCACCGGGCCACGGTGCCGGAGGGAACGGTGAGGAACTCGGCGGCCAAACGGGCGCTCACCGGATCATGGAACGTCGTTGTACCGCCGGTGAAGCGGATGGCGAGAGCGGGCATGGGCGTCGCATTTCCTCCGGTTTTCCGGGAGGACATCCCCCGGATGGACGGCGCGGACGTGCGTTCTCATTCCACAACTTATCGCGCCAGTGTCAACCCTTTCCAAGAGCGACATGCCAGGTTGACCCATACCTTGACTGGATTTGTCGACAGGGCGGTAAACGAGTGTCCGCGAAGGGGAAGCCAAATCGGGGGCGAGTCAGTAGCCTGATCTTGTTTGGGGCGTCGGCGGAGACGAGGTGGGCAGTTGTCGGGACGGTCCGGCTTGATCCTGCTAGGGTCCTGGCCGCAAACGTTCGAAGGCGTCAGCGGTGATCAGGCTGGCGTTTCGGGAAGGCGGTGGGAGCGACGTCGGGCTCCGGTCGGCGAAGGACGGCGCCCCCCTCCGGCTTCGGCGGGATGCCGGTCGGGCGATGCCCGCACCGGGCATCCGGCGCGTTAGCGTGGAGACCCTGGCCTCCGGACCGGAGAGGTTCGCAGGATGCATTGACCGCATCATGGGCGGGGCTTCCGTCCGCACGTACCCATCGCCGATGATGTACTGCAGGATCCGGTCCCCCGGAGCTGCGCTACGCCAATTCGCAAGTTTGGAGATGTGCCTCGTGGGAGACACTGGCACGCGACGGAGGTGCCGACCATGAGCGCCGAGACCTCCGTGCCCCGTCCCCGGGAGTCGGGTGTGGACATCTCGGACTCCAACCTGTTACAGGGCCTGCTGCTGCAGTCGCCGTTCGCCTTCGCGTTCTTCGATCCTGACGGCCGCTTCCAGCGGGTTGACGAGGTCTTCGCCGGCGTGGTCGGCCTTCCCGCCGAGCGCCTGGTCGGCCGGACTCCGGGCGAGGTGCTCTCCGCCGACCTCGCCGCGCTCCTGGAGGGTTCGCTCCGCGGCATCGCCGCGGGGGCCGAGGTCGAGGCGGACCAGCGGATCCGGGTGCGCACGGCCGACGGAAGCACCCACCACTGGTCGCTCACGTTCTCCCCGGTTCGCGATGACAAAGGCGCGCTTCGCGCGATCTGCCTGGTCGGCGTCGACATCACCGAAAGCAGGCAGGTCGAGGAAGACCTGCGGCGCAGCGAAGAACGTTACCGCTCCCTGGTCGAAGCCCAGTCCCAGCTCGTGTGGATCACGGCTCCCACCGGAGCCGTGATGGAGGACGCGCCGCAATGGCGCGCGATCACCGGCCAGGGCCTGGAAGAATATCTCGCTCATGGCTGGCTGGAGGCCGTCCACCCCGACGAGCGCCCGCACACCGAGGAAGCCTGGCGCGAGGCGCTGCGCGGCCGGACCATGTTCGAGTGGAACTACCGGGTCCGCACCCGGGCCAGCGGCTATCGCCACTTCGAGGTGCGCGCGGTTCCGATCATCCGGCACGGCCGGGTGGTCGAGTGGGTGGGCGCCAACACCGACGTCACCCCGCAGCGCGAGGCCGAGGAGATGCGCGGCCGGCTCACCGACCAGCTCGGCGCGGCCGCCCTGCGGACGGCGCGGTTGCAGGGTGCCACCGCGCTGCTCGCCGAGGCGCTCACCGTCGAGCAGGTCGTCCAGGTCATCATCGACGTGGGCCGTACGGCGCTGGCCGCCGACCGTTCGGCCGTGGCCCTGCTCGACGTCGAGCGGGCGGCTCTGAAGCTGGTCAACAGCGGTGGCATACCCGATGTCCCCGGCGCGCCGGGCGACGAGATCCCGCTGTCGCACTCCAGCGTGATGACCATGGCGGTGAACAGCCGCCGTCCGGTCTTCGCCGAGTCGCCCGAAAGCCTGCGCTCCCAGCTCGTGGACGCCGGAGGCGACGACGAGGCCATCATCGGCTTCATCGACCACAGCGACGAGCGAGCCTGGGTGGGCCTGCCGCTGCTGGCCGCGGGACGCGCGCTCGGCGCGCTGAGGTTCTCCTTCACCCGCCCGCAGAAGATCTCGCAGGAGGACGGCGTATTCCTGGAGGCGCTCGCGGGCCAGTGCGCCCTGGCCGTCGAGCGGGCCACCCTGTTCGAGCGGGAGCACCGCACCGCCGAGACGCTCCAGCGCAGCCTGCTGCCCGACCGCCTGCCGGTGGTGCGCGGCCTGGTGCTGGCCCAGCGCTTCCGCTCGGGAAGCCGCCACGTGCAGGTCGGCGGCGACTGGTACGACGCGTTCGTGCTGCAGGACGGCCGGGTCGCGGCGGTGGTCGGCGACGTCATGGGCAAGGGCGTCAAGGCCGCGGCAGGGATGGGCCGCATCCGCAACGCCATGCGGGCCCTGGCGCTGACCAATCCGCCGCCCGCGGCCGTTCTCACCGGCCTGGACAGGGTCTTCGAGGCCACGGAGGAGGAAGAGCAGGTCACCACCCTCGCCTACATGGTCGTGGAGCCCGGCACGGGCGAGGGCACGCTGGCGCTGGCGGGTCACCCGCCGCCCCTGCTGGTCTCCCCGCAGGGCGTGCCCTCGCTGTGCGAGGGCGAGCCGGGCACCCCGCTCGGCTGGCCGACCAGCCGCAGGCAGTTCCGGTTCTGCGTCCCGCCCGGACACACCGCCGTCCTGTATTCGGATGGTCTGGTGGAGAACCGGAAGCGTGGGCTGGATGCCGGACTCGCTGATCTTTGCTCTGTTGTTACCGAAGCGCCGCCGGAAGTTGTTGGAAGTCCTCATATGTTGCTGGATTTCCTGGTTGATCGGATGCTGTCGGGATATGAGCAGGATGATGACGTCACGGTGCTAGCGATTCATGTTCCTCCAACCACGAAGAGTGACTGAATGAAACAGTCATAACGGTTGCTTTCGGGTATCGGTGCCTCGCTTCCGTACGCACTACTCTCTTGGTCGGCCTAGGGTGGAGGGCAACCGCCAGGAGGCGGCCGTATGGATCACGGTGTCGTGTCACAATGCTGGACAGGTGCGTCGCGGTTCGCGCGGCCTCGTCCATCACAACTAGAGGTAGCTGCCCCTAGAGGGCATCTGGGTCCATTCTCGTCACGCTTTCCTTCGAGAGGTGTTCGTGTCGCCTGCAAGTTCGACTCGCTCGAAGCCATCCGAGCTGAACGAGCCCGTCATTCAGCAGCTGATGGAGCGGGGACGCTCGCAGGGGTTCCTCGAGTCCGAGGATGTCCGCAAGGCCGTCGAGGAAGCGGACATTCCGATGGCGCAGGTCGCTGGAATCCTGCGCAGCCTCAGCAAAGAGGGCATCACCGTACGACTGACTGCTGAGGACTCCGCGGCTCCCAAGAAGTCTCGGACTTCGACCAAGCGCCGTACCCCCGCCGCTCCCGCCCCAGTCAAGAAGACCAAGACCGCCGCGGCGGCAAAGGAGCAGCCGGAGACCGTCACCGCGGTCGTCGGCGGCTCCGAGCCTGCCCCCGCGGCCAAGAAGCCGGCGGCCCCGGCCAAGAAGGTCGCCCCGGCTGCCAAGAAGCCGGTCCCCGCCCCGCCGAAGAAGGCCGGGCCCGAGGCCGCTTCGCCCACGCTCAAGTCCGAACCGAAGCCCAAGCCGGCCGAGGGTGAGGACGACGAGGTCATCGATCTTGAGGACGTCGAGATCGAGGACTTCGACCTGGAAGCCGAGGTCGACGCCGAAGTCGAGGTCGACGCCGAGATCGAGGTCGAAGCCGAAGAGGAAGAGCCCAAGGCCGAGGCCGTCGGGCAGAACGAGGACGAGGTCCTCATCCTCTCCGACGACGATGACGACGCCCCCGTGCCGCAGGTCGCCGCCGCCGGTGCCACGGCCGACCCGGTCAAGGACTACCTCAAGCAGATCGGCAAGGTCCCCCTGCTCAACGCCGAGCAGGAGGTCGAGCTGGCCAAGCGGATCGAGGCCGGCCTGTTCGCCGAGGAGCAGCTCGGCTCCGACGGCGACAAGCTTCCGGTGGACGTGCGCGCGGAGCTGGAGTGGATCGCCGAGGACGGCCGCCGGGCCAAGAACCACCTGCTGGAGGCCAACCTCCGCCTGGTGGTCTCGCTGGCCAAGCGCTACACCGGCCGCGGCATGCTGTTCCTGGACCTGATCCAGGAGGGCAACCTGGGTCTGATCCGCGCGGTCGAGAAGTTCGACTACACCAAGGGTTACAAGTTCTCCACCTACGCCACCTGGTGGATCCGGCAGGCGATCACCCGTGCCATGGCCGACCAGGCGCGGACCATCCGCATCCCGGTCCACATGGTCGAAGTGATCAACAAGCTGGCCCGCGTGCAGCGGCAGATGCTGCAGGATCTCGGCCGCGAGCCCACTCCGGAGGAGCTGGCCCGCGAGCTCGACATGACCCCCGAGAAGGTCGTCGAGGTCCAGAAGTACGGCCGCGAGCCGATCTCCCTGCACACCCCCCTGGGTGAGGAGGGCGACAGCGAGTTCGGTGACCTCATCGAGGACTCCGAGGCGATCGTCCCGGCCGACGCGGTCAGCTTCACGCTCCTCCAGGAGCAGCTCCACTCCGTTCTGGACACGCTGTCCGAGCGCGAGGCGGGCGTGGTCTCGATGCGGTTCGGCCTCACCGACGGCCAGCCGAAGACCCTGGACGAGATCGGCAAGGTCTACGGGGTGACGCGTGAGCGCATCCGGCAGATCGAGTCCAAGACCATGTCCAAGCTGCGCCACCCGTCCCGGTCCCAGGTCCTGCGCGACTACCTGGACTGAGATATCTCCTCCGGCACAGGGCTCACGTCGTACGGCGTGAGCCCTGTGCCGTTGCGGGGGGCGATCGGGCCGGAACGCGCTCGAAGATCAGACCATGACGTCGAGGGTCCACGGCCGCCTGCCGCCGGGCGGCGCGCCGAGGGCGACAACATGACCAAGGCTGTCCAGAACTTTGACCAACTCCTCCGGCGTCTGCGGATCGCAGCCTCCCTCCAGGAGGGAGCGGGCGATCGCACCCCGGGTGGCCTTGGCCATGTGGCTGACGACCTTGCCGTCCTTGAGCACTCGCACGGCGATCGACCGGTCGCCGGCCTGCCAGGCCGCCGCGTAGGTGCTGGAGCGCAGGTCCACGACCAGGCCGGGTTCGGCGTCGAGGACCGGGGTGATCGATCGGCGCCAGTAGGCCCCCAGCCCGCCGATCGGCGGCAGCTTCACGCCCATGGACAGCCGGTACGGCGGTACCCGGTCGGTGATCCGCAGCAGCCCCCAGAGCCCGGAGAAGATCCGGATGCTCCGCGCCGCGCGTTCGGCCGCCTCGCGGGACAGCGAGGCCAGGCCGAGATTGTCGTAGAGGACTCCGGTGTAGAGCTCGGCGGCCGTCAGTGTGGGCGCGGTCCGCAGATCACGATTTTTGCCGATCTCGCCGAGCTGCCCCTGCGACAGCCCGAGCACGGCCTGAGCCTCGGGCCCATCGCACAGCGCGATGAGCGCCTCCAGGACGGTTTCCCTGGCGGGGGTCAGAGATGGCGAGCTCAGACGGGACAGATCGAGGGAGGGGCCGTTGCCCAGCCCGGCTTTCCCTTCCGACGGGGGTAGCAGAATAAGCACGGTCACCGAGCGTAGTGCGGCAGCCGGGAGCTAGGATCCCCCGGCATGGCTGATGAAACCTTCGACAGGCTTGTCGACCAGGCGTGGCCGGCCGTCCAGCGGGTGGATGCGGGCGGCTGGACCCTGCGCGCCGCGGGCGGAGTGACCAAACGCGCCAACTCGGTGCTGCCGCTCGGGGAGCGGGAAGACATGGAAGCGGCCATCGACGAGGCGGAGCGGTTCTACGCCGCCCGGGGGCTGCCGTGCGTGTTCTCCATGGGCATGGGCGCGACCACCGGGCTGGACGCCTCACTGCGGGTGCGCGGTTATCGGATGGTCGACCCCACGCTGGTGATGACGGCGCCGTTGGGGCCCGCCGTACCGGCTGATGGGAAAGCCGAAGAAAAAGAGGTCACGCTCACGCGGGCGCCGTCACAGGCATGGCTGGACACCTGGTGGAGCGTGGACGGCAGGCATGGCGACGACGGTCTGACGACGGCCGCCCGGATCCTCACCGGTGTGCCCGGCGTGTACGCCTCGCTGGGCCGGCAGGCCGTAGGACGGGGCGTGGTGCAGGGGGAGTGGTTCGGGATCTACTGCATGGCCGTAATGCCGCACGCGCGGCGCCAGGGCCACGGGCGGGAGATACTGCGCGCCCTGCTCTCGTACGCACGGGAGCAGGGCACGCGGCAGGCATATTTGGTTGTGGTGGAGTCGAACACCGAGGCCCGGTCGCTCTACGAGCGGCAGGGGTTCACGGTGTCGGCCCGATATCACTATCGGGTCCGATGACCCCTACCGTTCGTCGTTGCTCGCGGTAGAAGGGGTGTCGCTGAGGCGTGCCGACTCGTCCTGGATGTCGGCGCCCTTGTCTCTCAGCACGGCTATGTGCTGGCGCCCGTGGTGGGCGCAGAAAAGCAGCTCTCCACCTACGGGCAGGGTCGCGCGGATGTAAGCCTGGGCGCCGCACCGGTCACAGCGGTCCGTGGCCTTCAGCTGCTTGGCGGGGGCGAGGGTTCCAGTCACGTATCGCCTTTCAGGTCATCCCCGTATGGAGGATCTGGCGTCAGTCACTTGAGAGAACATCTAACCGGATGCGAACGTTCCCAACCGGCCCCTCGCTACGCCGAGAGCGGAAAGTGGCCGGAGGTAACGGCGAGCACGCCGGAAGTAACACTGTTAGCGACCTGATGGCAAGCTTGTACGCGCCACGGCGCGAAGAACGGTAAGCTGCGCACACGTGTTCGAGCAGAGTGGGAGTGGGTGTGACCGCAGTTAGCGCGGAGACGAGTTACACAGCTCGTCATCTGTCGGTGCTGGAGGGTCTCGAAGCCGTCCGCAAGCGCCCGGGCATGTACATCGGGTCCACCGACAGTCGCGGTCTCATGCATTGCCTCTGGGAGATCGTGGACAACGGGGTCGACGAGGCCCTGGCCGGTTACTGCACTCGCATCGAGGTCGAGCTCTACGCCGACGGCTCGATCGAGGTCCGCGACAACGGCCGTGGCATCCCGGTGGACATCGAGCCCAAGAGCGGTCTGGCCGGAGTCGAGCTCGTCTACACCAAGCTGCACGCGGGCGGAAAGTTCGGAGGCGGCTCCTACGGCGCCTCGGGCGGTCTGCACGGTGTCGGCGCCTCCGTGGTCAACGCCCTGTCCTCCCGGCTGGACGTCGAGGTCGACCGTGACGGCAAGATCCACGAGATCAGCTTCCGCAGGGGCGTCCCCGGCGCCTTCGACGGCGACGGGCCCACGGCCAAGTTCAAGAAGAAGTCCGGCCTGCGCGACGGCGGCAAGCTCGCCCGCAAGGTCACCGGCACCCGCGTCCGCTTCTGGGCGGACCGCCAGATCTTCCTGCCCGATGCCGAGGTCTCCCTCGACGAGATCCACGTCCGCCTCCGCCAGACCGCGTTCCTGGTCCCCGGCCTGACCCTGGCCGTACGGGACAGCCGTGGCGAGGAGGCCGTCGAGGACGAGTTCCACTTCGACGGCGGCATCTCGGAGTTCACCGAGTTCCTCGCCCGCGACGAGGCCGTCTGCGAGGTGCTGCGCCTGCAGGGCGTCGGCCACTTCCACGAGACCGTGCCGGTCCTCGACGATCTGGGGCACATGACCCCCACCGAGGTCCAGCGCGAGCTCACCGTGGACGTCGCGCTGCGCTGGGGCAAGGGTTACGACACCACCGTCCGGTCCTTCGTCAACGTGATCGCCACCCCCAAGGGCGGCACCCACGTCAACGGCTTCGAGCGGGCCCTGGTCCGCACGCTGAACGAGCAGCTGCGCGAGACCCGCCTGCTGAAGAACGGCGACGCCCCGGTCACCCGGGAGGACATCCTGGAGGGTCTCACCGCGGTGGTGACCGTCCGGGTGCCCGAGCCGCAGTTCGAGGGGCAGACCAAGGAGGTGCTGGGCACCTCGGCGGCTTCCCGGATCGTCTCCCACGTCGTCTCCCGTGAGCTCAAGGAGCTGTTCGCCAACCCGTCGCGCGCTCTCAAGCCGCAGCTGCGGGCGGCTCTGGAGAAGATCGTCGCGGCGGCCAAGGCCCGCATCGCCGCTCGCGAGCACCGCGACAACCAGCGGCGCAAGACCGCCCTGGAGAACTCCGCGCTGCCCGCCAAGCTGGTCGACTGCCGCAGCGACGACGTGGACCGCAGCGAGCTGTTCATCGTCGAGGGAGACTCGGCACTGGGCACCGCCCGCGCGGCTCGAGACTCGGAGTTCCAGGCCCTGCTGCCGATCCGTGGCAAGATCCTGAACGTGCAGAAGGCGTCCGTCGCCGACATGCTCAAGAACGCGGAGTGCGCCGCGATCATCCAGGTCATCGGCGCGGGGTCGGGGCGTTCGTTCGACATCGAGGCCGCACGCTACGGCAAGGTCATTCTGATGGCCGACGCCGACGTCGACGGCGCGCACATCCGCTGCCTGCTGCTCACCCTGTTCCACCGCTACATGAGGCCGATGGTCGAGGCGGGCCGGGTCTTTGCCGCGGTCCCGCCGCTGCACCGGATCGAGATCACGAACCCGGGGCGCGGCCAGGACAAATACGTCTACTGCTACTCCGACGCGGAGTTGCATCGGGTCCTGCGCGACCTTGAGCGCCGCGGCAAGCGGTGGAAGGACCCCGTGCAGCGCTACAAGGGCCTGGGCGAGATGGACGCCGACCAGCTGGCCGAGACGACCATGGAGCCTCGCCACCGAACCCTGCGCAGGGTCCGCATCGAAGACATCGAAGGGGCCGAGCGCATCTTCGACCTCCTGATGGGCAGCGACGTGGCTCCCCGAAGGGAATTCATCGTGGGCAGCGCGGCCGAGGTCGACCGCGACCACATCGACGCCTAGACGTCCCGCCGGGCGGCGTGCCCGGCGGGCGTCCCATGTCGAGATCGAGGCGTGCCCGGCGGGGCGTCACATGTCGATCGGTGTGATCTTTCCGGTGCGCACGTCGTAGATGGCGCCGCCGATGGCCAGGTCCGGCGGGAGGAACGGGCTGGTTCTGACACGCGTCAGATCGTGGCGCAGGGCGGCGCCCTGGTCGGGGACGGTGCGGAACTCCAGGCTCCGGGTGTCGACGCCGTGCTCGGCGGCGAGCTTGTGCACGTCGTCGTCGGTGACCTTCGCCATACCGCAGTCGGTGTGCGGCATGACGAGCACACGTTTCACGCCCAGGAGGTAGACGGCGAGCACGAGTGTTCGCAGCACGTCGTCGGTGACCCGGGCTCCCGCGTTGCGCAGGATCTTGGCGTCACCGGGCTTCAGGCCGAACAGCCCCAGCGGGTCGATCCTGGAGTCCATGCAGGTGACCACTGCCAGGCCGCGTGCCGCCGTGCCGGTCAGCTCGGCGTCGGTGAACGTGGCTGAAAACTCTTCGTTGGCGGCCAGCAGGTCGTCGAAGTCACTCACGTAAACACCCATCGGTCATCGGAATCAACAGGCTAATAATCCCGCATGACCGTTTCGCGAAAGTTTCCGGGGCCTTTGTTTGGGCTGACTTCAGGAAGATCCCACAATTGCTCATCACCTTGGGTGATGATGTCATGACGCAAAGTGCGGGAATCTGGAGAGGTCATGAGCAGGATCGAATCTCTGGCCGAATATCTGCGCGTTCAGGGCAGACGGAAGCTGGATCGGGTAGAGGTCCGTGACGGAGGCCGTAACGCTCGCGCGGCCCTCGCCCTGCTCGACGCGGCGGCCTACACCGAGGCTCTCGGCGACGACGACCCCCTTGTGACCGTCCTCATGGAGGCCGGCTGCTTCGGCCCCCATGGGTTCAACGACTTCGAGCCCGACGACCAGATCGCGAGGATCATCCGTTCCTGGGAGGCCGGCGAGCCTTGGGAACTGCTGATGGCCATCCGGTTCGCCCTTCAGGGCTCGCTGAACTGATCAGAACGGCTCGTTGCCGGGCTTCCACTTGATGCCGCAGCCCAGGCTGGGATTCTGGGCGGGGGCCGGCTCGCCGGCGAGTATGGCGTCCGCGGCCGTCCGCAGGGACGAACCGGTCACGGGGATGTCGTTTCTCGGGCGGGCACCGTCGAACTCACCTCGATAGGCCAGCTTGAGATCGCCGTCGAAAAGGAAGAAGTCCGGCGTGCAGGCCGCCCGGTAGGCCTTGGCCACCTCCTGCGTCTCGTCCACGAGGTAGGGAAAGGCGAATCCGGCCCGGCCGGCCTGTTCCAGGAGGTTGGCGGAGCTGTCGTCGGGATAGTTCGCCACGTCGTTGCTGGATATGGCGACGGTGGCGACCCTCCCGGCGTAGTCGGCGGCGAAGGCGGCGATGCCGTTCTCGATCCGCCTGACGTAGGGGCAGTGGTTGGACAGAAAGATCACCAGGGTCGCGGGTGCCCCCTTCAGGTCGCCGAGGGTCACCCGGCCCCCGTTGATCGCGGGCAGGTCGAAGTCGGGAGCCTGGGTGCCCAGGGGAACCATGAACGAGCTGACAGCCATGGGGTAATTCTCCCGCATTCGTTGTCGATCAGGTGACTCCCTCTCCCGCATGCGTTCGCCGGACCGGCTGCCGCCGCGGGTCGCGATCGCTGCGCGGGGTGCATCGGGCGCGGAGGCGGTGGCCGGGTTTCGGCCCGTATGCCGGGGAAGCACGGATGAAAGCCGCGATGGTGGCGCTGGGCCGGGGTGCCTTGCGCGCTCGGGCTGATGGGTGCCAACGTTGTTGAAGCCTCAACGAGACACCTTCATAATAGCTTTGATGGTGTTATCTAAGGAGGAAACATGGCAATCGCGCGGATGCGATCGGTTGTTGTCGACTGTCCCGATCCCAAACGTCTCGCTGATTTCTACAGTGCGCTCCTGGGCTGGGAGATCACCAGCGTCGAAGACGACTGGGTGGTGGTCACCAACGGGCAGCCGGGACGGCTCTGCTTCCAGCTGGCCGAGGACCACCAGGCGCCGGACTGGCCCGACCCCGACAAGCCCCAGCAGTTCCACCTGGACGTGACCGTGGACGACCTGGACGAGGCCGAGACCGCGGTGCTCGCGCTGGGCGCCGTCAAACACGCGCACCAGCCGAGCGAGGACGGCAGTTTCCGGGTCTATCTCGACCCGGCCGGGCACCCGTTCTGTCTCTGCGTGGACTGAGGGCACCCGCGGGATGACCCGCACCGCGCTCGGCTTCTCATCTCCGCTTCGGCAAGGATCCCGGCGACCTGGGGGAGGGGCCGGTCCTGCCCGCCCATCCCCTGGCGGTGGCCGGATCCGGCTGACCACCGCCAGGCATCGCGGAATGTGAGCGATGGCCGTGGAAAGGACGAGAGCCTCCCGGCGCGGTGTGGAGCGATGATCCACATCACGTCCGGGAGGCTCTCAGGCCTCACCCGCACGATGGTCAGGCGGCAGTCGTCTGACCATCATGGGAACCGGCGGGGTAGGGCTTCCGGGGTCACCCGACGGCGTAGGCGCGGGTGATCGTCTGCGTGACGCCGGCGCCGGAGGCGTCGGTGGCGGTCACCCGCAGCGAGACGAACCCCGGGGTGCGCGGGTTGGGCACTGCAGAGGTCCATCCGGAGGGGGTGGGGACGGCCGGGATCCGGTGCCAGCTGGTGCCGTCGTCAACGGACATCTCCAGCCGGACGGACGTCACCGCCGCCTCGGGGGCGCCCGGGTTGCGTTCGACCCACAGGGGCAGCCGGGTCAGCGAACCCGGCTTGGCGCGGTTGAGGTCGTCGAGCCCGGCGGGGGCGTAGCGCACCGCCATCAGCGGCAGCGGCTGTTTCGCGGCCGTGTGCGCCGAGCGGAACGTCCAGCGGCTGTCGACGGCGGTGGACAGCGTGGAGTACGGCACCTGCCTACGCATCGAGGTGCTCAGGGTGTAGGTGGCGGCCTGCGCGGGAAGGTCGGCGTGCAGCTCGCAGGTCTGCGGCTGGTCGAGCGCGCAGCCCGCCAGGTCGGTCGTGGCGAGCACCTGCCCGTCCTTGGTGAGGGTGGCGGTGCCGGTGGCCGCGCCGTCGGTGCCGCTGTGCCCGGCGGCGCCGTCGGCGAAGAGCCCGCCGGCGGGGAAGGTCAGCTTGTCGCCGGTACGGCTGCCGCCGGATGCGGCGAGCGAGGGCCCGGTCACCGCGGTGTTCCACACCTCGCGAGTGTGCCCGCGTTTCATGGCCTTGCCGCTGTCGGCCAGCACGGACGTGCCGACCTGGAGTGCGCTGTCCCAGACCAGCCCGGGGGTCCGGTAGTAGGTGAGCGTGCCGGGCAGGTCCACCTCAGCCTGGGGCGACTCCATGAACGGGGTCGGGGTGTCACCGAATCGGGGCCCGAAGAGCGGGGTGCCCTTGGCCGCCACCCCGGAGGCCCGGTAGGTGGCCGTGACCTTCGCGAGGTCCTGCTGCCTGGCGGCGTAGATGGGATTCTCGGGGAGGCCGTCGGTGTGGTAGTCGACGAGGTTGTAGACGTATGGGCTCGGCGAGACGTCCTTGTTCTCCCAGACGGTCGTGTAGCCGTAGTGCAGTCCCGGCTGGCGCGTGGGAATGACGAAGAACTCCAACCCGGGTCCCAGATGCTCCGACCAGGCGGTCATCCACGGCCCGTAGCTCAGCTCGACATCGAAGAACGGTCGCCGTGCCGCGGTCGGGTCGTCGATCGTGGTCCGCACCTGCTTGCCCTGGCGGGAGTCCACCGTCACCTGCTGGTCGGCGTTGTCGACCTTCAGCGTGGTGTGGGCGATCGTGCTCCCGACCGTCCGCTCGAACATCGTCGTGAAGAGGTTCCAGTCGCCCTCGGGCACCCGGACCTTGGCGGCCCCGTTCAAGAAGACCAGGTCGCGGGCGGCACCGGTCTTCGGGTCGTAGAGCTGGGCCTGGGCGAGATCAGTGGGTTTGCCGCCCCTGTCGAGGGCGGTGATGGTCACGTTGTAGGACTCCGGCTCCACATACCCGCCGGCCAGCGTGCGGATCACGGCCTCGCCCGACCTGGCGGTGACGGTCCCGGGATAGTCGCCCGGGGCCTTGCCCTTGGCGTCGATCGTGAGCGTGACCGATGCCTCGCCCCCCGCGGGCACCTCCAGCCGCTGCGCGGACAGCTTCAGCACCTCACCCTCGGCGGCGAGGTCCAGGGTGACCGGCGCGTCGCCGGAGTTGGCATAGGTGATGGTCTTGGCCGATACGCGCTCGCTCGGGTCGTCCCAGGGGAAGGCGGCCCACACGTTGCCCGGAACGGCCACGACCTGCTGGGCCAGCGCGCGGACCAGGTCCACCCGCCCGGCGCCCTGCTCGTACGGCGTGGCGCCTCCCGTGGGTTTGGCGCTGCCGATGAGCGCGGCCTTGAGCCGTTCGCCGTTCCAGTCGGGGTGGCGCTGGGCGAGGATCGCGGCGGCTCCGGCCACGTGCGGGGTGGCCATCGAGGTGCCGCTGAGCGTGCGGTAGGGGCCGTCGGCCGTGCCCTTGGCCGCCGCGGCCACGATGTCGACGCCCGGCGCGGTGAGGTCCGGCTTGATCGCGTGGTCGCTCACTCGCGGGCCGCGGCTGGAGAAGTCGGCCAGCCGGTCGGCCTTGTCGACGGCGCCGACGGTCAGGGCCGCGTCGGCGCTGCCGGGGCTGCCCACCGAGCCCGGGGTGCCATTGTTGCCGGCGGCCACCACGAACAGCGTGCCCGTCCGCGCCGACAGCGTGTTCACCGCCTGTTCCACGGGGTCGAGGTCCAGGCCGTCCGGTGCGCCGATGCTCATGTTGACGACCTTGGCCTTGACCTCGACGGAGGCCCATTCCATGCCCGCCAGGATGGCGGAGTCGGTCATGCCCCACCGGCTGCCTATCTTGCCGATGGCGAGCTTGGCGTCCGGGGCCACCCCCCGGTATTTCTCCCCGGCGCCGGCGACGGTCGAGGCGACATGGGTGCCGTGGCCGACGATGTCGCGGATGTCGGGGTCCTCGCTGAAGTTCCGCTCCTGCGCCACCACACCCTTGAGGTCGGGATGGTCGGGGTCGTAGCCGGAGTCCAGGACGGCCACCGTGACGCCCTTGCCGGTCATGCCCTGTTTCCACGCCTCGGTGGCGCCGATCTGCTTGACGCTCTGGTCGAGGGTGAACGAGCGGCGTCCGTCCAGCCAGAGCTTGGTCGTCCCCGCGGCCAGGGTGCGGGAGCCGCCGATCAGGTCCTGCCAGGCCTGGCCCGCGTTCGCCTTGGGCACCTGCAGGGCGCTCATGCCGAGGGCGGCGATCTGCCGGGTCTGCCGCGCGGCGCGCGGCGCGGGGGCCAGGCCCCGGGACGACTGGGTGATCAACGGGATGTCGGGCCGGTCGGCGTCGCCGTAATGCCATTCCAGCAGCTGGGTGACGTCGAACAGCCGCGCGTCGAGCGTCCCCTTCGCCACCAGCGCCCAGGCGTCGGACGGGATCACGTACAGGTGGCCCCCGCGCACCTGCCTGGTGAATCCCACCTGCCGGCCGGGACCGGGCTCCACCCGGTAGCCCTTGCCGATGACCGTGACCCGGTCACCGGTGATCAGGGTCACGGTGTTCGCCCGTCCGGTGCCCGGTTGCGGTGCGCCGGCCTGCTGTCCCTGTACTGGTGCGACGCCGAGCGTTCCCGCCAGGAGAACGGCGACAAGGCCTTTGCCTAAAGTCATGCGCTACCTCTTCGGTGATGGAGAGTGATGTGTTCTTCGGGTTGTTCGCGGGCCCCGCTCACGTGCCTCGGACGGCGGCGCCGTCCCCCCGGGAGGCCAAGGCTCACCGGGGATCCCGTCGCGGTCGGGAGAGGCGGGCAGGCGTCACGGGGTGCCGGATCGCGATCCGGGTCGTCCGGGCGCCGCCGAACGCGGGGCCGATCAAGGTGAAAGCCGGGCCGGAAAGGACTGCGGAGCCATCCACGGCCACGACGGAGCCGTGCGTGATCGGTGTTTTCGAGCCGGCTGGGACACAAGCCATGGCCGCCCATCAGGGCGTGGGTGAATACGCCTTGCCGGGGTCGCCGTCCGGCGGGGCCGGGTCTGTCTTACCTATCGAGGCCGAGCTCCGACGCCGGAGACCGCGGACGCCCCCTGCGGGAGTCTCGGCCGTGGCCACCGGGAGTGGGAGGCCTGGGGGACGGTGAAGCGGGCGAGCCGGGAGTTCCCGCCCGGCTCACGCTGGGCGGCCGTCACGGTCGGCGTGACCGTGCCGGTAAGGGTGCTGAAGATGTCCTCTTACGGGCGATGCCCTTGCCCGGCAGCCTCTCGGTGAGACTGACACGGCTGGATGAGGCTGGCATGACGTCTGCCGCTCGCCTTCGGGCGCGTGCCGATCCGGTGCCCGAGAGGACGAAGTGAGGTTCTGCTTCCAAGAAGTGAGATCGTGCTTCTCAGAAGTGTCCCGTGGATCTTCTTCCTACCATGTGGCGTCCAGACGGCTCCTCGTCGTGCTGTCGCCCCACCCCGCGAAATCGCCACGCGAGCTCGCGCCCGCCGCGACCCCCGGGATCTTGCCGCCCGTGGCTCCGCGATGGGCGGTTCCCGCTCTGCGGGTCATTCATCTGGACCACCGCTTGACGGACGAGCACCTCCCGAGGCCCGCCGCCCGCCGGGACTCACGGAACCCTTCCCGGCGAGGCCGGATGACGTGGTGGCTGCTGAGGCGGTTCCCCATCAGACGGTGCGGAAGCCGCGAAAATGGCGAACGCCACAAATGATCTTTTAGGCACACGGAGAACCATACTTCGTCTGGCGAAGTATGGTCAAGATCGCGCCGGGAGCGGGATGCTCCGCGCGGGCTGGGAGCTCCGCGCGGAGCTGAGAAGTCACTCCGACGGGGCGGGCGGCGGCGCGGCGGCGGGTTCGCCGTCCACGGCGCCGAGGGCGCCTCCGACGGCCGCCACCGTGTGGGTGAGACGGAACCCCGAGCCGTCGCGGCGGCCCAGCTCCTCCGGGAGCGGGACCGGCTTGCCGACGCTGGAAACCGCGCGCGCCGGGGCGGGGCCGGCCCAGGCGAGCAGTAGAACGTCTTCGCCCTTGAGGAACCGCTGGACCCGGACGCCGCCGGTGGCGCGGCCCTTGGCGGGGTATTCGGCGTAGTCGGAGATCTTGGCCCCGCCGACCTGGGTGCCGGGCAGCGCGGTGGAGGAGCCCGCGATCGTCACGACCATGGACTCACGTGCCGGGTCGACCACGCCGAACCAGATCACCTCGGCACCGCCGTCCAGCCGGATGCCGGCCATGCCGCCCGCGGGACGGCCCTGGGGCCGCACGCTGGTGGCCGAATAGCGCAGCAGCTGAGCGTCGGAGGTGATGAAGACGAGGTCGTGCTCCTCCGAGGTCAGCTCCGCCGCTCCCACCACGGTGTCTCCGTCCTTGAGCCCGATGACCTCGAACTCGTCGCGGTTGGCCGGGTAGTCGGGGACGACCCGCTTGACCACGCCCTGGGCGGTGCCCAGCGCCAGGCCGGGCCCTTCGGGATCGAGCGAGCCGATGCCCACGACCGCTTCACCCGGATTCAAGCTGACATATTCGGACACGGGGTGCCCGCCGGACAGCGAGGGCGGGTTGGCCGAGGGAGGCAGGGTCGGCAGGTCGACCACCTGGATCCGGATCATCCGGCCCTGGTTGGTGATCACGCCGACCTCGCCCCTGACCGTGCTGTTCACCACGGACACCAGCACGTCATGGGCGGAGCGCTCGCCGTCGCCTGCCAGCGGGGAGGCGTCGGCCGTACGGGCCAGCAGGCCGGTCGAGGAGTAGAGCACCAGACACGGGTCGTCGGCCACCTCCAGGGACACCGAGGCGTTCCTGGTGACACCGGAGGACTCCAGCAGCACCGTACGGCGAGGCGTCCCGAAGGTCTTGGCGACCTGGGCGAGCTCGTCGGAGACGACCTTGCGGAGCTTGCTGTCGGAGGACAGGATCTCGGTCAGCTCGGCGATCTCGTCCTGCAGCGTCTGCTTCTCCCGGTCGAGTTCGAGCTTGTCGTAGCGGGTCAGGCGGCGCAGCGGGGTGTCGAGGATGTAGTTGGCCTGGGTCTCCGACAGTTCGAAGACGCCCATCAGGCGCTCGCGGGCCTGGGCCGAGTCGTCGGAGGAGCGGATGACCTGGATGACCTCGTCGATGTTGAGCAGGGCGATGATGAGGCCCTCGACGAGATGCAGGCGCTCCTCGCGCTTGCGGCGGCGGTAGGCCGAACGGCGGCGGACCACGTCGATGCGGTGGTCCACGTAGACCTGGAGCAGCTCGCGCAGGCCCAGGGTGCGAGGCTGGCCGTCGACCAGCGCGACGTTGTTGATGCCGAAGGTCTCCTCCATCGGCGTCAGCCGGTAGAGCTCCTCCAGTACGGCTTCGGGGATGAAACCGTTCTTGATCTCGATGACCAGCCTCAGGCCCTTGTGCCGGTCGCTGAGATCCTTCAGATCGGAGATGCCCTGGAGCTTCTTGGCCGTGACCAGCTCTCTGATCTTGGTGACGACGCGCTCGGGGCCCACGTTGAACGGCAGCTCGGTGACGATGATGCCCTTGCGACGGGGGCTGACCTGCTCCACGGAGCACTTGGCGCGCATCCGGAAAGTGCCCCGGCCGCGGGCGTAGGCGTCACGGATGCCGTCGAGGCCGATGATCGTGCCGCCGGTGGGCAGGTCGGGACCCGGGACGAACCGCATCAGGTCGTCGAGCGTGGCGTCCGGCTTTTTGATCAGGTGGCGGGCGGCGGCGACGACCTCGACGAGGTTGTGCGGCGCCATGTTGGTCGCCATGCCGACCGCGATGCCGGTGGCCCCGTTGACGAGCAGGTTCGGGAAGGCCGACGGCATGACCGTGGGCTCGGTCTCCTGGCCGTCGTAGTTGGGCTTGAAGTCGACCGTGTCCTCGTCGATCGACTGCACCATCGCCATGGCCGCGGTGGCCAGGCGCGCCTCGGTGTAGCGCATGGCGGCGGGCAGGTCGTCGGGGGAGCCGAAGTTGCCGTGCCCGTCGATCAGCGGCAGCCGCATCGAGAACGGCTGGGCCATGCGGACCAGGGCGTCGTAGATGGCGGTGTCACCGTGCGGGTGCAGCTTGCCCATGACGTCGCCGACGACCCGTGACGACTTGACGTGCCCGCGGTCGGGCCTCAGGCCCATCTCGCTCATCGAGTAGAGGATGCGGCGCTGGACCGGCTTGAGGCCGTCTCGGGCATCGGGCAGCGCGCGCTGGTAGATGACCGAGTATGCGTATTCGAGGAAGCTCGTGCGCATTTCGGCGGAGACGTCGATGTCGACGATCCGCTCCTCGAAGTCCTCGTCAGGCGGGGGTGTGGTCGTACGTCGGGCCATATCGAACATTGTGCCGAAGGATCGCGGGTGCCCGCGACCGCAATGCCTCGGCGAGCGCTTATATGCCGTATGTCGCCCCGCCGCCGGCCGTGGGTCCGGAAGGACTTCTCCGTCCACGTCGCCAGGGGCGCTCAGGTCGAGGCGCCGTGACACATGGTAAAGCAGAGGTAGATCAATAATAGCATTCCGTCATGTCGTATCACGGGATGGCGCGGATGGCCGGGGCGGTGTGCCTCGCGGGAGCGCTGGCGGGGTGCGGGGTGATCGAGGATCTCGCGACCGACCAGGCGGTGATCACCGAGACCCGGCCGTTCCAGGGATCGCCCGCGGAGAAGTTCGCCGAAGGGATCGACGGCGTCGTCGTTCCCGACGCCAAGCCGGTGAAGGGCTTCTCCACCGGAGACGTCCGGTCGGCCTTTCTGACCAGCAGGCGAATGCTGGAGGCCGCGCATCTCGACAGGCAGACCCTGCTCGGCGGGAAGCCGGACGTCTTCGCGAAGCAGCTCGACGCCGAACAGCGGAAGTTCTTTCTCAAAAACCTCGATCACAAAGATCAGAAGAAGAACACCCGTCTCTGGGTGACCAGCTTCGCTCCCGGTTCGACCGAGCTGGTGGGCGATGTCGTCAAGGTGCAGGGGGAGATGGCCGCCGAGCCGGGCAAGGACGAGAACGGCCGGCCCGAGTTGTGGGTGAACTATGAGGCCCGGTTCGTCTACGCCCTTCGTCCCGCGGGCAGGACGAGTCCCGTCGTCCGGGTGATGGTCTTCGTCAAGGCACGGCACGAGTTCTGGCGGGACGAGCCCGGCGCCCGGCTGCGCCACTGGGACGGTGAGAGCGCCGAATCCTGGTCCGCGGGGGCCGAGTGCGATTCTCCGGACGGGTTCCTGCGCCCCGACTACGCGGGCAGGGGCGGTGGTTCCGGCCCGGCGGACGACCCCTACGACGACAAGTCCGTTCCGCTCAAGGACGGGGAGTGCGGGACGGTCGACGAGGTCTGACCCTAGCCCGGACCGGATGAGGCGCCCGGGGTGGGCCGGGACCGGGGGCCGACTCCCGGCCAGGCGCCCGGCGGGTCGCCCTCGTACTCGTCTCCGGGGACGTTGAGCCTGGTGTCGTAGATCCGGAACCCTCGCGCCTGGTAGTTGGCGAGCGCGGCCGGGCTGTCGAGGGAACAGGTGTGCAGCCACACGCGCCGGGTGGGTTCGCGCTCCGCCTGGCGATCGGCCAGGTCCCAGGCGCGAGCCGTACCGGCCTCGAGCAGGTGCCCGCCCACGCCCTTGCCGATCGCCCACGGCAGGAGGCCGAAGCAGGTGATCTCGACGCTCGCGTCGTCGCCGGGGGCGAGCTCGACGTAGCCCGCGGGGGTGCCGCGGTGGTAGGCCACCCAGGTCTCCACCCCGCCGTCCAGCCAGTCCGCCCACTGCCGCCAGGTCCACGGCAGCCTCTCCGTCCAGTGCCAGTCTCCGCCCACGGCCGTGTTCAGGAACCGGCTGAACTCGGGGGAAGGCACCTCTGCGAGCACGATGTCGATCTCGATCGCCGGGGGTTTCGCGGCGAGCAGGTCGGAGGGCGAGGTCTGCTCGAGGTACCACGTCGTGACGTCCATAGTGAAACGTATCAAAACATGACCTCGTGCTCCGCCGACGTCTCGCCCCTGTTCAGGCGGCCGGCAACTGGATTCGGAGCGGTCGCCGAGAGCCCCGGGAGCCGGCTTCGGGAGGCATGGGAGCAGTGCGGAAGTGGTCCGGCACGGCGGCCGGATCCCTGAGTCGCGTCCCGTCGACAGTGACCCAGGTCACTTTCCCCGGGGTGCCCGCCACGGCATATTCTTAACCAAGCGATTGCTTGATTGGCGTGACCGGACTACGCTCGGAGCAGGGATTCGGGTAAGGGTGCCCTAACATCCCTGATCGGCGTGCGGCCACTGATGGAGGGGTGTCGCCAAGATGGTCAAATTCGAGCCTGTTACCAGGCACATCGGCGCCGAGGTGAGCGGTGTCGACCTGCGCAAGCCACTGTCGGAGGACGAGGTCCAGGAGATCCGCCGAGGCTGGCTGGAGTACAAGGTCCTCTTCTTCCGTGACCAGCTCATCAGCGACGAGGAACATGTCCGCTTCGCGGAGAACTTCGGCTCGATCAACCACCCGGCCTTCAAGAAGGACAGCGGCACGCCGATCCACATCCTCGACCAGACCAGCCCCAAGGGGGAAGGCGGGGACGAATGGCACAGCGACAACACCTTCGAGCCGGTTCCCCCGATGGGCTCGCTGCTGCGCTGCGTGCAGTTGCCCAGCGTCGGCGGGGACACCATGTGGGCCAACGCCCACCTGGCGTACGAGACGCTCTCCCCGCCCATCCAGCGGCTCTGTGACGAGCTCACCGCGATCCACGACATCACGGCCTCGATGAAGAAGGCCATCTCCAAGGGCCACGACTTCGATCTGGCCGAGATCCAGGCCAAGTGGCCGCCGATCGAGCGCCCCGTGGTGCGGGTCCACGCGGAGACCGGGCGCAAGGCGCTGTTCGTCAACCGGGCCTCCACCACGCGGCTGGTGCAGCTGTCCGACCGGGAGAACGAGGCCCTGCTGCCCTACCTGATCGACCACATCCGCTCACCCGAGTACCAGGTGCGGCTCAGATGGCGTCCGGGCACCATGGCCTTCTGGGACAACCGCAGCACCCAGCACTACGCGGTGGCCGACTACACCGAGCGCCGCCGTATGCACCGGGTGACCATCAACGCCTTCCCGGAGCACCTGGACCGCTAGCCATGCGCGGGGCCGGTCACGTGCGGGGGCCGGCCGCGTGCGGCCACACGGCCGGGACGGTACGGCCCGCAAGCCGTACCGGAAGGAAACAGTCACCGGAACCTGGTACCAATGACCGGTGAGCGAAGAGCAGATGCTGCGCGAAGAGGCCGAGGAGCGACTGCGGGCGCTGGCGGGTGAGCACGCCCGGCTGCGCGAGGACCAGTGGGCGGCCATCAAGGCGCTCGTCATGGACCGGCGCCGGGTGCTCGTGGTGCAGCGCACCGGCTGGGGAAAGTCGGCGGTCTACTTCATCGCCACCGCGCTCCTGCGCGAGCTGGGCGAGGGACCGACCGTGATCGTGTCGCCCCTGCTGGCCCTGATGCGCAACCAGATCGCCGCCGCCGAGCGGGCCGGGATCACCGCGGTCACGATCAACTCCGCCAATCCCGAAGAGTGGGAGCAGATCTACGGCCAGGTCGCCGAGGGCATGGTCGACGTGCTGCTGGTCAGCCCCGAGCGGCTCAACAACCCCGAGTTCCGCGACCAGGTTCTGCCCGAGCTGGCCGAGAGCGCGGGCCTGGTCGTGGTGGACGAGGCGCACTGCATCTCCGACTGGGGCCACGACTTCCGCCCCGACTACCGGCGGCTGCGCACGCTGTTCGAGGAGCTGCCCGAGGGCGTGCCGATCCTGGCCACCACCGCCACGGCCAACGCCCGGGTCACCCGCGACGTCGCCGACCAGATGGGCGAGGAGACCCTCGTGCTGCGCGGGGCGCTGGAGCGCGAAAGCCTCCACCTGGGCGTCGTGCGGCTGCCGGGTGCCGAGCAGCGCCTGGCCTGGCTCGCCCAGACGCTGCACGAGCTGCCCGGCTCCGGGATCGTCTACACGCTCACCGTGGCCGCGGCCCAGGAGATCGCCGCCTACCTGCGCGAGCAAGGTCACGAGGTGACGGCCTACTCCGGGCAGACCGAGCAGGCCGAGCGGCTCGCCGCCGAGCAGGCCCTGCTCGACAACAAGATCAAGGCGCTGGTCGCCACCTCCGCGCTGGGCATGGGATACGACAAGCCCGACCTCGGCTTCGTCATCCATGTCGGCGCGCCGCAGTCGCCCGTGGCCTACTACCAGCAGGTCGGCCGGGCCGGGCGAGGAGTCGAGCGGGCCGAGGTGATCCTGCTGCCCGGCGCCGAGGACAGGGAGATCTGGGCCTACTTCGCCTCGTTGGCCTTCCCTCCCGAGCCGGTCGTGCGGGCGGTGCTCGCCGCCCTGGCGGAGGGCGGCGTGCTGTCCACGGCAGCGCTGGAGAACCGGGTGGATCTCAGCCGCAGCCGGTTGGAGACCATGCTCAAGGTCCTCGACGTGGACGGGGCGGTGCGCCGGGTCAAGGGCGGCTGGGAGGCCACCGGCGAGCCCTGGAAATACGACGCCGACCGCTACGCCCGGGTCGCCGCCGAGCGCGAGGCCGAGCAGAAGGCCATGCTCGACTACCTCGGCACCACGCAGTGCCGGGAGGAGTTCCTCCGCCGCCGCCTGGACGACGACACCGCCAGTCCCTGCGGGCGCTGTGACAACTGCACCGGTGCGCACCGCTCGCCCGAGGTCGAGGCGCGGGCGGTGGAGCGTGCCGCCGAGAGCCTGCACAGGCCCGGAGTGGAGATCGAGTCGCGTCGGCAGTGGCCGACCGGCCTGGCCGACCTCAAGGGTCGGATCAAGCCCGAGCTGGGCGCCGAACCCGGTCGTGCCCTGGGCCGGCTGACCGACATCGGCTGGGGCAACCGCCTGCGCGGCCTCCTCGCCGAGGGCGCCCCTGACGGTCCCGTCCCCGACGATGTCTTCGCGGCGGTGGTCAAGGTGCTGTCGTCATGGGGATGGGCGCAGCGCCCGGTCGCCGTGGTCGCGATGCCCTCCGCGAGCCGCCCCAAGCTGGTCCGCAGCCTGGCCGAACGGCTGGCCCAGGTCGGCCGCCTGTCCTACCTGGGCGACCTCGGCTATCGATCGGGTTCGCCCGGGCGCCAGTTCAACAGCGCGCAGCGGGTCCAGGCCATCCGGGCCACCCTCGCGATGCCGTCCGCCCTCGGCGAGGCCGTCGCGGCGGCGAACGGCCCGGTCCTGCTGGTTGACGACCGGGTCGACACCGGTTGGAGCATGACGCTCGCCGCGGCCATGATCCGCCACGCCGGGGCACCCGCCGTGCTGCCGCTGACTCTCGCCGTGACGAGTTAGGTGTCCGCCGGTCCCGGCCGTGTGGTGGCGTGACGGCGATCGACCCGGTGATCTGGGGGAGCGCCGGGGCACGGGCGGGACCACGTGCGGCGGCCGGCGCATCACCGGGCCGGCCGTACGTTCAGCGCGAGCCGTGGGGCGGGCGCGGTCAGAGGTGGGCGCGGTCAGAGGCGGGGGCGGGCGCCCAGGTGGGAGATCGCCCGGGACGCCAGGCGGCAGCCGGAGGCGAGCGACTCGGCGGCGGGCTTTCCTTCCAGCCAGATGGGCAGGAAGCCAGCGATGAAGGCGTCGCCCGCGCCCGTGCCGTCGACCACGCGCTCCACGGCCTCGGCCGGAGCCTTGACCGGCTCGGCGCGGCTGTTGGTGTACCACAGCGCGCCGTCGGCGCCGAGCTTGACGACGACCTGGGGGAACCAGGCGGTGAGCACCTTGGCGGCGGCGGTGGGGTCGTCGCGGCCGGTCAGGACCTTGGCCTGCTCGGCGTTGGCGAACAGCAGCTTGGCGCTCTGGGTCCACTCCAGGAACGGCTCGGCCCCGGTGCGCTCCAGGGGAGCAGAGGAGGAGCAGTCGACCGAGATGGACATCCCGGAGCGGTGGGCCATCTCCAGGGCCGCGATGCCCGCCTCGCGGGAGCCCTCGTTGACCAGGGTGTAGCCCGACAGGTGCAGGTGGCCGCCCTGGGAGAACAGGTCGCGGGGCAGGTCTTCCGGAGACAGGGCCGCGTTGGCTCCCGGGTCGGACAGCATGGTGCGCTCACCCTTGTGGGTGATGAGCACCACGCAGGTGCCGGTCGGCCGCTCGGGGTCCATGACGAGCCGGGCGTCGACGCCGTAGCCCATCAGCTCCATGTCGCGGTTACGGCCGGTGATGTCGGCGCCGCGACGCCCGATGAAGGCGACCTCGGCACCTTCGACGGCGAGCCAGGAGGCGATGTTGGCTCCCGAGCCACCGCCGTGCATGGTGACGATCGCCGGTGTGTCGCTGGCCCTGGCCAGCGGGTAGCGAGCCCGCGCGACCGCGTCGGTCATGAGATCGCCCACCACGACCACCCGCGTCATGATGTCACCACCTTGCTGCCTTCGATGCTGAAGTGCCTCATAGCCGCGAAAAACTTAACAGCTTCAGGCCAGCGTATGGGGTCGGGAGCCGACAACGCGCCATAGTCGATGCACAAGCGTTGCGTGAATTCACCCGGTCTGCCTGCCGGGCGGGATTGACGTCTACTCTCGGGACTGTGGAGGCTACTCGGTATCCCGCCCACTGGGAGGCGGACGTCGTCCTGCTGGACGGCGGCACCGCCCATGTGCGCCCGATTCGGCCGGCCGACGCCGACCGATTGCGTTCCTTCTATTCAAGGCTGTCAGAAGAGTCGATTTACTTCCGCTTCTTCGGGCCCCGGCCCCA
The DNA here is from genome assembly GCF_042898655.1 of Streptosporangium sp. NPDC000396. Classification (NCBI taxonomy): domain Bacteria; kingdom Bacillati; phylum Actinomycetota; class Actinomycetes; order Streptosporangiales; family Streptosporangiaceae; genus Streptosporangium; species Streptosporangium sp. NPDC000396. The sequence continues at coordinate 41,019 of NZ_JBIAZA010000011.1, read as the reverse complement.
GTTGTCGGATCGCGAAATCACCTGGTTCACCAACGTCGACTACGCGGACCGTGTGGCGCTGATCGCGACGATCGGCACGGAGATGGTGGCGGTGATCCGCTATGACCGGATCGAGCCGGGAGAGGCGGAGGTGGCGTTCCTCGTCGAGGACGCCCACCAGGGGCGGGGGGTCGCCTCGGTGCTGCTGGAGCACCTGGCCGAGACCGCCAGGGAGCGGGGGATCATCCGGTTCGTCGCCGACGTGCTGCCCGCGAACCAGAAGATGATGGGGGTCCTCAAGCAGGCGGGTTACACCGCGCAGAGCCGTTTCGCCGACGGCGTGGTCCGGATGACCCTCGACCTCACCCCGACCGAGACCTCCCAGGAGGTGACCGCCTCCCGCGAGCACCGGGCCGAGGCCCGCTCGATCGAGCGGCTGCTCTCACCGGGGTCGGTGGCGGTCGTCGGCGCGGGCCGGGAGCCGGGCGGCGTCGGCCAGACCGTGCTGCGCAACCTGCTCGGCGCGGACTTCACCGGCCCGGTCTACCCGGTGCACCGGGAGGCGCGTGCCGTCGCCGGGGTGCGAGCCTACCCGAGCGTGACGGCCATCGATGGGGAGGTCGACCTCGCCGTGCTGGCCGTACCCGCCGACGGGGTGATCGAGGTGGTGAAGGAGTGCGCGGAGAAGGGCGTGCGCGGGCTGATCGTGGTCTCCTCCGGATTCGGTGAGACCGGTCCCGAGGGGCGGGCCAGGCAGGACGAGCTGGTCCGCATCGCGCGGGCGTACGGCCTGCGGGTCGTCGGCCCCAACTGCCTGGGCATCGCCAACACCGACCCCGCGGTCCGGCTGAACGCCACGCTCGCGGCGACCATCCCCGGGAGGGGCCGGGTCGGCTTCTTCAGCCAGTCCGGTGCCCTGGGGACCGCGCTGCTGCAGCGGGTGGCCCAGCGCGGCATGGGCATCTCCTCGTTCGTGTCGGCGGGCAACCGCGCCGACGTGTCGGGCAACGACCTGCTCCAATACTGGGAGGAGGATCCGCAGACCGATGTGATCCTGCTCTACCTGGAGTCGCTGGGAAACCCCCGAAAGTTCGCCCGCCTCGCCCGGCGGATCTCCCGGCGCAAGCCGATCGTGGTGGTCAAGAGCGGCGGCACCACCCAGGGCGTGCCGACCGGTCACGCCGCCCCCGTGCTCGGCCTGCCCGACACCGCGCTCAGCGCGTTGTTCGAGCAGGCTGGAGTGATCCGCGTCGACGACCTGATCCAGCAGTTCGACGTGGCGCAGCTCCTGGCCTACCAGCCGCTGCCGGCGGGCCCCAGAGTGGGACTGGTGGGCAACTCCGACGCGCTGGCCCTGCTCGCCGTGGACGCCTGCGTCAGCGCCGGCCTGGAGCCCCGGCCGCCGGTCAACCTTGGTGCGCGCGCGGGGGCCGAGGAGTTCGGCACGGCCCTCGCCTCGTTGCTCCCGGACGTGGACGCCGCAGTGGTGATCTACATGCCGCCGATCCCCGGCAGGGCCGACGAGGTCGCCGCCGAACTGCTCCGCGTCTCCCGGGAGGGGGGCAAGCCGGTGCTGGCGACGTTCGAGGGCCAGCTCGGCATGCTGCCGGAACTACGGGTCGGCGTCGTCCCCGAGCGGGGTTCGATCCCGTCCTACGCGGCACCGGAAGAGGCGGTCCGCGCCCTGGCTCATGTCGTACGGCACGCACGCTGGCGAGACCAGCCGGTGGGCCTGCCCGTGGAGACCGGCGACGTCGACACCCCCGCCGCGCGGGAGCTCGTCGCCCGGGTGCTGGAGGCCTCCGGGCAGGCCGGACCATCGCCGGTGACCGGTGGCCGGGGCGCGGTCGAGATCGATGCCACGGAGTTGCTCGCCTGCTACGGGCTGACCGTGTGGTCGTCCGAGGTGGTGGAGTCGCCCGATGAGGCCGTCGCGGCGGCCGAGCGGCTGGGCTGGCCGGTGGTGCTGAAGGCCGCCGATCCCGAGGCGGCCAAACGCGCGGGGACGGTGCGTCTTGGACTGTCCGGTCCCGACGGGGTGCGTGACGCCTACGCGGGCCTGAAGGAGCAGCTCGGTCCCGAGGCCGTGCTCGCGGTGCAGCGGATGGCACCGCAGCCCGCGGTGCCGGCCGTGGTCAGTGTGATCGACGACCCCGCGTTCGGCGCGGTCGTGTCCTTCGGGCTGGGCGAGGTCACCGCACGGCTGCTGCGCGACGAGGTGTACCGGCTCGCGCCGCTGACGGGCGAGGACGCGGCGACCATGGTCAGGTCACCGCGTGGTGCGCCCCTGCTCTTCGGCGAGTACGGCTACCCGCCGGTCGCGGTCGAGGCGCTGGAGGAGCTGCTGGTCCGGGTCGGGCGGCTGGCCGACGACCTTCCCGAAGTGGCCAGGCTCGAACTCGACCCCGTGCTGGTCGGGGAGTCCGAGGTGATCGTGCTGGGGGCGCGTGTCGTGTTGCGCAGCCCGGAGGGGCCCCGGGTCGACGCCGGTCCGCGCCGCCTTGGCTAGGTACACGGATTCGTGGAACACGCCCGGGGGAAATCCACGGAACACACCCCGGGTGCCGTCTCGACTGAGGGCGGGAAAGGGCGGCCGGTCGTGCTTCTCCGGGACTTCCTCGGGCTTCCTCGGAGCTTCTTCGGGGTCTGGCCGATGAGCCGATTCGTCTGGAGGAAGATTGAAGTTAAAACAACCGCTTTAGCGAGAAATATGAAAAATTGTGTAATTTTCAACTAGTCTTTGTGGGGGATGGCGTGGTCGTGGCCGATCGGGATCACGATTTGCTCCCAAGGCCGAACCTCGTGTGCTCAAGGTGAAAGCGTTGCCCTGGACAGGGCAGGATGGACCCATGAGGGAAACCCGACTCTCGGCCGCCGGCCTGCGTGACGCCATCGACCGCAGTGGCTACTACCCCGACCTGGTCGCCGACGCGGTCGAATCCGCCTTGGGCAAGGAGCAGGTGGGCGCATACGTGGTGCACCACGAGGCCACCTTCGACCCGGCCATGGAGGTACGCAGGCACGTCACGGTTCTCGTGCTCTCGCCCACCCGGCTGCTCGTCTGCCACACCGACGAACACCCGCCGGTGGAGGGGGTGTCGGCCGCCCACGCGTCCACGACCACCGAGGCGGTGCGCCTCAGCCGGATCCAGTCGGTCGCCGTCACCCGGGTCGTCCCCGACCCCGCTTCCTACGTGCCGGGCGTGCCGCCCACGGAGGTCACCCTCACCATCGGCTGGGGCGCCATCTCACACGTCGACCTGGAGCCGGCCACCTGCGGCGACGAGAACTGCGAGGCCGACCACGGATATACCGGCGCCGTCACGGCCGACGACCTGTCCTTGCGGGTGAGTGAGGCGGCGGACGGCCCCGAGGCCGTCTCCCACGTGCTCGCCTTCGCCAAGGCTCTGTCGGAGGCCACCGCCCGCGCCGCCTCGTGAGCGCCCCGCTGGTCCCGGCGTACGGCACGGCCTCCCTGGCCGACCTGTCCCCCTCTCTTCTGGCCGCCCTCGGGATGGAGGGGGGCAACCCGCTGGGTCTCGAACCGGCCGGGCGGGTCCTGCTGTTCCTCGTCGACGGTCTGGGCGCGGAGCTGCTCCGCGCCCACCCGCGGGAGGCCCCGTTCCTGTCCTCCGCCACCGGCGGGGTGCTCTCCGCGGGTTTCCCCGCCACCACCGTGACAAGCCTGGGCACGCTCGGCACCGGCCTGCCGCCGGGCGAGCACGGGATGCTCGGCTACAAGCTCGCCGTGCCAGGGGCCGGCTACCTGCTCAACTGCCTGCGCTGGACCAGTGCGGGCCCACCCATCAGCCCTGACCTGTGGCAGCCCGCCCCGACCGTCTACGAGCGCGCCACGGCGGCGGGCATCCCCATGAGCTACGTCGCCCCGGCCGTGTTCGAGGCCAGCGGATTCAGCCAGGCCGTCTACCGCGGCGTGCGCTTCGTCGGCGCCGACGAGGTCGACGACAGGATCGAGGGAGCCCGCCGGGCTCTGGCCACTCCCCGGGCCCACGTCTCGGTCTACTACGGCGATCTCGACGCCGTGGGCCACATGCACGGATGGGGCTCCCCTCAGTGGCTCGACCAGCTCGCCCTGGTCGACCGGATGGCCGAGCGGCTCGCCGGCACGCTTCCACCCGGTTCGGCGATGTACGTCACCGCCGACCACGGCATGATCAACGCCACCGAACGGGTCGACGCCGACACCCTTCCCGCGCTGCGTGAGGGCGTGGCCCTGCTCGGTGGCGAGGCCAGGGCCCGGCACGTCTACGCCGGTCCGGGCGCGGCAGAAGCCGTGCTGGAGGCCTGGCGCGATACCCTCGCCGGAAGGGCATGGGTGGTCTCCCGGGAGGAGGCGGTCGAATCGGGCTGGTTCGGGCCGCGCGTGCGTTCCGAATGGCTGCCCCGGATCGGCGACGTCCTCGCCGTGCCCTACACCGACTGCGTCATCACCGCCTCGGTCGCGGAGCCGTTCGAATCGTCGTTCACCGGGTACCACGGTTCTCTGACCCCCGCCGAGCAGTATGTCCCTCTGCTGGAGGTAAGCACCCGATGAGCCCGCTGATCACCCCTTCCGACCTCGCCGGCATGACCGACGTGACCATCCTGGACGTGCGCTGGAAGCTCGGCGGACCGCCCGGGATCGACTCCTACCGCGAGGGGCACATCCCCGGCGCCGTCTTCTGCGACCTCGACGCAGACCTCGCCGCCCCCGCAGGACCGCAGGGGCGCCATCCGCTGCCCTCGGCCGAGACGTTCCAGGACGCCATGCGCCGCCTGGGCGTGTCCGGATCCCGGGCTGTCGTCGTCTACGACGAGGCCGACTCCACCAGCGCCGCCCGGGCCTGGTGGACGCTGCGCCACTTCGGCCACCCCGACGTCCGGGTCCTCGACGGCGGGCTGCGCGCATGGACCGCCGAAGGCCTGCCCGTCTCCAAGGGAGAGCCGGCCGTCTCGCCGGGCGATTTCGTCGCGCGCCCGGGCGGCATGCCCGTGCTCGACGCTGCTCAGGCTCTGGAACTCGCCGCGGACGGGGTGCTCCTGGACGCTCGCGCCGCCGAGAGATACCGAGGCGAGGTCGAGCCGATCGACCCCGTCGCCGGGCACATCCCCGGTGCGGTGAACGCACCCACGGGCGCCAACGTCGACCCGTCCGGACGCTTCCACCTGCCCGACTTCCTTCGCGAGCGGTTCAACACCCTCGGGGTCGTGCCCGGTGTGGAGGTCGGCGCCTACTGCGGCTCCGGTGTGACGGCGGCCCACCAGGTGCTCGCCCTGGAGGTGGCCGGCATTCCGGCCGCCCTCTACGTCGGGTCCTGGTCCAACTGGGTGGCCGACCCCTCGCGGCCGGTCGCCGTGGGCTGATCCCCGTATCCGAAGCAGACGAACCCGGCCACCCCGGTCTTCCCGCTCGCCGTGGTCAGCGCCCGGGCCGGGGAGCCGCCGGCGGCCAGCAGTTCGTGGAAGGTCGTCATCAGAGCCAGCGTCTCCTCATCACGCACCGGCACCAGGCTGGCCACCACGCACTGCGACCCCGTCGACAGGAAGGTGCCGGCCAGCCCCAGCGGTGCCCCGTCGGCCGGGGCGTGCGCCATGCCCGCCTCACAGGCCGACAGGATCACCAGGCGTGGCGGCGTGCGGAGCCGCAACAGGTCATAGGCCATCATCGGGCCGTCGTCGAGGGTGATGCTGGACAGCAGCGGGCTGCGCGGGGAGAACATTCCGTGTGCGGCCAGATGAGCCACCTCGGCCCGCTCCAGCGCCGCCATCACCTCTGCCCGCAGCGCCGCGACCCGCTCGGTGCCCGGATGGCAGGATCCGACCATGGCCGCCTCCGCTTCGGCGCATCGCAACGCGGGACCGGCGACCGCCACGACCCCTCCGTCCCATGCGGCTCGCACCCGCCCACCCGCCAGCCACGCCGCGGCGCCGGCGGCCACGGTGACCGGCCGATCGGCATTCATCGGCAGGATCGGCCAGGGAAGGGTGTGCAGGGGACCGGTCGGCACGATCACCAGCGGCCGGTCGCCCAGCCGGCCGCGCAGCGGGCCGAACAGCAGCCGCTCCAGCAGGGCCGCCTCCCTGGCCAGTTCGGGCGCACGCCCGTCGAGCAGGCAGGTCCGGCGCAGGCCGTACCGGAGCCTGACCGTGGCCTCTGCGACGGCGGCGAAGGGGCCGAGGCGGCGCAACATGACGCGGTCCGGGGTGACCGCGACGGCGATCAGCTCGTCACCGTTGCGGACGAATTCCACCAGTGCCCCGTCTCCGAGCGCGGACCGCAGCTCATCCACGTCGGGTGCGACCGGTCGCCCGGCGCCCCCGGCGACCGCCCGCCACCGTTCGGCCCAGGCCAGGAGCGTCCGGCCCCGCCCGGTCCGCAGCGCGAGGGCCAGCCCGAACGCGGCCAGCGGCTCACCGGACCTGACGGCGTGCGCTCGCACCATGGGGTCCTCGAACGCCATGGCCGCGGCGCCCACCTCCGCCAGCCCGGCCCGGACCGCGGCGAAGGCTCCGCGCCGATCCCCGGCCAGCGCCCGCAGCAACGCCGTGGCCTGGCGGGACACCACGTCCGAGCCGCCGGAGGCGAGACGGGCGAGCTGGTCGTCGGCGCCAGGGCGATCGCCGAGCCGGAGCGCCACCTCGGCGGCGGTGAACCGGAGCGCCCTGGAGACCTCCCGATGGCCCGCGCCTTCAAGGGCGTCCGCGCACGAGAGCAGCTCCACGAGCAGTTCTCCGGAGGGCGGGCCGAGCATGAGCCGAGCCCGCAGGAGGACTTCGGTGGCGAGCGGTATCAGGGCCACCCGGCCCTGCGCGGTCAGATCGGCCGCGGCTCGTTCGGCGCTCTGCCGGGCACGATGCGGATCGCCGGTGCGCAGCTCGACCCGGGCGAGCAGGAGACGGGCCTCCGCCAGAGCCACCTCCGCGCCCGCCGCGGCCAGCTCCGGCACCGCCAGGTCGAGCAGCACCCGGGCCTCACCGGGCAGGTGGGCGGCGATCAGAGCCTCGGCAAGGTCGCAACGCATCGTGGCCAGCCGTTCGGGGTATCCGAAAAGGCTGTTCTCCGCACGCCGGTAGGCGGTGAACGCCGTGGGCAGGTCACCGCGCCGTGCGGCCAGGAACGGCAGGTTGCCCTCGGCCAGCGCGAGAAGGTGGTCCAGGCCCGCATCTCTCGCCAGCTCCGCGCACCGGGTCAGATCGGCCTCCGCCGCCTCGAACTCCCCGAGGAACACCCGGGCGAGCCCTCGGTTCAGCATCGCCCCGGCCAGGAACCTGACGTCGTCGCGGAGGACGTCCACGGCGTGGTCGCAGTGGCTGACGGCTTCGGCGTATCGGCCGAGCCGGCTCAGGGCCACCGCCCGGTGGACGCCGAGCTTGGCCACCTCGACCCGGTCGAGGTGGGGTTCGGCGGTCGCGGCGATGGCCAGGGCCTGCCGGGGATGACCGAGTTCGGTGCGTACGTGGACCAGTGACAGGCGCGCCTGGGCGGCTCGGTGCGGCAGCCCGGCCAGGAGCGCGATGCTCACGGCTCGGCGCAGATGCTCCTCCGCCAGAGGGAGGTCGCCCAGCTCGCGCGCGGCCACCGCCAGGGCCCGGTGGGCGATCGCCGCGGCCTCGCCACGGGGATCGGCCGCCGGTGCGGAACGGAGCACGACATGCGCCAGCGCGCGGGCTCGTGCCGGGTCGCTGCCGGAGAGGTCCACCGCGCGCTCGGCGGTGGTGATCGCGTCGTCGGGGGTCACCTACGGGCGGATCCGGGTCCAGATGGTGACGACGGGGGAGTGGCCGGGCCGGTGGCACACCACGCTGAACCAGCCGGGAGGCAGGCCCGTGACGGCGAACTGGCCCGTCGAAGAGAGCTCACGCGACTCGGTGAGATGCAGGGTGCGGACCTCGACCCGCGCGCCCGCGCCCGGGCACGGGGACACCTGACCGGCCAGGTCGACCAGGCCGTCCATGGAGGTGACCTCCAGATCCACGGTGAGCTCGGCGGCGGTGAACCGCAGGAGCCGCGCCTCGTCGGCGGACCGGACGCCCAGCGGGACGGGCGTGGCCACGGGCCTGGCCGTGGCGGCGCCGGGCAGCCGCAGGCCGAACGCCGCCTGGGCGGCGGCCGAGACATGAGCGGGCACGGGGTCGTGACCGGCCGCCAGGCGGAGCGCGGCGATCAGGGACTCGTCGTCGATCGCGGGGGGATGTCGGGTCACGGTGTCGCCTCCTGGGCGGTGAGCATGGTGCGTAGTCGGTTCAAGCAGCGGCCCCGGGTCGGGCCGTAACTCCCGCTGGGCATGCCGAGACGTCCGGCGAGCTGGTGGACTCCCGCGTCGGGTGCCGTGGCCATCAGCCGGAACAGCGAGCGACAGGGCTCGTGCATCGCCTCGACGGCCCGCCACAGCCGACGGCCCTCGTCGGCGGTCAGCACGGCCAGCGCCGGATCGGAGAAGGCCTGCCCGGCCGGCGTCGTGTCGAAGTGAGCATGCTCGGCGTCGGCGGGGTCGGCGATCAGCCGCTCACCCCGCCTCCGCCTGCTCAGGAGGGAGGCCTCGCGCCTGGCCGTGGTGAACAACCAGGAACCGATCCGGTCCGGGTCGCGGATGGTGTGCAGGTTCTCCAGCAGCCGCAGCCACGTTCCCTGCACCGCGTCGGCCGCGTCCGCCGCGCTCAGGCCGTAGGCGCGGACCACCGACCACAGCGGGCCCGAGAACCGGCTGACCAGCACATCCCATGCCGCCTGGTCGCCTGCCAGCGCGGCGTCGAACGTGTGCTGGTCACTCACCGGCGCCTCCGAGGCAACGTCGAACACTCTCGGTGTTCGAGCGAGGACTTTGGGTGAGACTTTACCTGGGCGCGGGCACGACAACCCCCAGATCGGGGATTTGCCTGCTTCGCAGGGGGTCGAGAACGTGCTCGGCGGCCTCCTTCGGCGTCCGGTCCCGGGCGGCCGCCGCGATCGCCCCGCTGACCACGGCCGCCGCGAAGGAGGTTCCGCTCCAGTGCGCGTAGCCGTGGAACGCTCCACGCTCCAGGAAGGCACTTGTCAGCCACTCACCCCGAGCGCAGGCGTCCACCCAGGGGCCGTACGCCGAGAACGGTGTCCTGGACTCCTCGGCCGCGTCCAGCGCGCCGACGGCGATCACCCCGGACAGCGCCGCGGGCCAGAACGGGCGGTCCGAGGCCGTGTTCCCCGCGCAGGCCACCACGACCGTGCCCGTCAGCTCGGCCAGTGCGGCCTCCACCAGCGGGGACGGCCGGTCGTCGAAGGTGTGGCCGCCAAGGGAGAGGTTGAGCACCTGGGGCGGGTCGTTCTTGAGGTGGGCCAGGGCCCGTAGCAGCCCTGCCTCGTCTCCGACGCCGTGGCTGTCCAGCACCCGCAGCGGGTGCACCTCCACCCCCGGAGCCGACCGCAGGATCAGGCCGGTGATGAACGTGCCGTGTCCGGCCTGGGCCTCCAGCTCGCCGTCGCCGTCGGAGCCGGGCAGCTCGACGGCCTCGCGCCGCCGTTCCAGGAACCAGGGCCGTTCACGCCACCAGGGGTGCGCGGTCAGGCCGGTGTCGGGCACCGCGACGGTCACGGCGCTCTCGGCGCCCTCGGGAGGGGTGAGCGGGGCGGCGGGAAAGGGGCGCGAGGCCGGGCCCCCGAAGAAGAGGGGCTGGCCCGTCAGGACGTGGTTGGGGGAGGCGCGATGGCCCTGGCCGCGTATCGTGGCCACCAGATCGCAGACGTCCACGCCGGGAGAGAGCCGCACGCGGAAGACCCCGTCGGCCTCGGCCACGGCGGCGGTCCACCGGGCGACGGCCGCCGTCCCGGAGGCGTCGGTCAGCAGCTGGCCAGGCCTGATCAGAGCGGGTGCTCCGGCAACAGGCTCCACCCGCTTGATATCGGGATCCATCCGGCCCTCCGGGGTCGATCACCAGGTCGCTGGGTCTTTCCCTCTTGAGGATGCCCTAGAGCAAGGGCCTTCGGCGCAACATCTCGGTATGACCCCCCTCTGGTGCCGCGTCACAACCGACGGTAGTCTCTCCTTCAGTCACTTGTGATCATCCTGAAGGCGAGGCCGTTGGGGAAGGCGCACCTCGTACGAAACGGGAGGTCCGGTGTCTGCTCGTGGCGTGCTTTACGTCCACTCAGCTCAGCCTGCGCTGTGCCCTCATATCGAATGGGCGGTCGCGGGTGTTCTTGGCGTGCCCGTAGACCTGACCTGGACTCCGCAGCCCGCCGCGCCCGGTCATGTGCGCGCGCAGGCCGAATGGGTGGGTCGTGAGGGGACCGCGGCGGCGATCACCTCGTCGTTGATGGGCTGGCAGCGGATCCGCTTTGAGATCACCGAGGATCCTTCGCCGGGCGCCGACGGGTCTCGCCATGCCTACACCCCGGGTCTTGGCGCCTTCACGGCGGTGATCGGAGCCACGGGTGACATCCTGATACCCGAAGACCGGTTGCGCTCGGCCATGTTGATGGCGCGGCAGGGCAAGGTGGTGCTGGAGGAGGAGCTGGATCGCCTGCTGGGCAAGCAGTGGGACGCGGAGCTCGAATCCTTCCGCTACGCGGGTGAGGGCGCCCCGGTCCGCTGGTTGCACGCCGCGGTCTGACTCTGACCGGACGACCTCTTCCGGCCAGGGGCGGGGGCCGCGGACCGGGGAGGAAGCCGGTTCACGGCTGCCGCATGGCGGTGAAGGCTCCGAGGGCGGCGGGGGAAGACGGGGAGCCGCTGGGCGGCACGGTGATGCCGTGTAGGGGATGGCGCGGGATGCCATCAGGACCGGTTCGTGCGGGGCACGATGCCGTCAAGGCCGGTTCGTGCGGGACAACGATGCCGAAGAACGATCGAGCGAGATCCGCCGCCGGGCGGAAAGCACGATGCCCCCGCCGGTGCGAACCGGCGGGGGCATCGTGAAAGCGGGTCAGAGGGGGATGTTGCCGTGGGCGCCGCGGGCGGGGGTCGCCTGGGCCAGGACCCTGGCGATGGCACCGCGGGTCTCCTCGGGCTTGATGACCTCGTCCACCACGCCGAGCTCGATGGCCCGGTCGAGGCCACCGGCGAGGATCTCGTGCTCCTCGGCGAGCCTGGCCTCCAGGGCGGCGCGCTCCTCCTCCGGGGCGGCCGCGATCTCACGGCGCTTGAGGATGCGGACCGCGGCCAGCGCGCCCATCACGGCCACCTGGGTGGTCGGCCAGGCCAGCACCCGGGTCGCGCCCAGTGAGCGGGAGTTCATCGCGATGTAGGCGCCGCCGTACGCCTTGCGGGTCACCAGCGTGATCCGCGGCACGGAGGCCTCGGCGAAGGCGTGCAGAAGCTTGGCGCCGCGGCGGACCACGCCGTCGTGCTCCTGGCCCACGCCGGGCAGGTAGCCGGGGACGTCCACCAGGACGACCAGCGGCACCCCGAAGGCATCGCACATGCGGACGAACCGCGCGGCCTTCTCGGCGGAGGTGGCGTCCAGGCAGCCGCCCAGGCGCAGCGGGTTGTTGGCGATCACACCGACGGTCCGGCCGCCGAGACGGCCCAGCGTGGTGACGATGTTCGGCGCCCACTTGGGGTGCAGCTCGACACCCGGCTCGTCGAGCAGGCCCTTGACCAGCGGCTTCACGTCGTAGGCGCGACGCGGGTTGTCCGGCAGCAGGCCTCCGAAGTCGACCTCGTCGATGTCGGTGCGAATCCGGCCCTGGTGGCCGAGAAGCACCGCCAGGCGCCGGGCCTGGACGTAGGCGTCGGTCTCGGTCTTGGCGACCACGTGCACCACGCCGCTGCGCTTGCTGTGCGGCTCGGGGCCGCCAAGGGCGGCCATGTCGATCTGCTCACCGGTGACGCTGCGGACCACGTCGGGGCCGGTGACGAAGATGCGGCCCTCGTCGGCCAGGATCACGATGTCGGTCAGCGCCGGGCCGTACGCGGCGCCGCCGGCCGCGGGGCCGACCACCACGGACAGCTGCGGGACCACGCCGGAGGCGCGGGTCATCGCGGCGAAGACGCGGCCGACCGCGTGCAGCGACTCGACGCCCTCGGCGAGCCGGGCGCCGCCCGAGTGCCACACGCCGATGATCGGAACGCGCTCGCGGACCGCGACGTCGTAGGCGTGCACGATGTGCTCGCACCCCTCGCTGCCCATCGCGCCGCCCTGAACGCGGGCGTCGCTGACGAATGCCACAACCGGCACGCCTTCGACCCGGCCCATCGCGGACAGCACGCCGCTGCGGTCAACCGGAGAGATCAGCCGGACCGAACCCTCGTCGAGAAGGGCTGCGAGTCGCACCTGGGGATCACGATGATCGACGGCCTCCTTCTCGGAGGCGTCGGTCACCACCCTATTGTCGAGCACAGTCATCACGAGCTCCCTGTCAGATGCTGGTGAAGGCCACGGCGACGTCGTGTCCGCCGAACCCGAAGGAGTTGTTGATCGCGGCGATCTGACCGTCGGGCAGCTTACGCGAGTCGCCGTACACGATGTCCACCTCGATGCCGTCGTCGGGGTCGTCCAGGTTGATCGTGGCAGGAACGATCCGCTCGTTCAACGCGAGGACGGTGAAAACCGACTCGATGCCCCCGGCTCCCCCGAGCAGGTGGCCGGTCATCGACTTGGTGGCGGTGACCAGCGGGTGACCGCCGATGACTTCCTTGATCGCAATGGTTTCCACCACGTCACCCGCGGGGGTGGAGGTGGCATGCGCGTTCACGTGCTTGATGTCCTGGCCGGTGAGGCCGGAGTTCGCGAGGGCGCGGCGCATGGCCAGCATGACCCCGGCTCCGGTCGGCTCCGGCTGGGCGATGTGGTGGGCGTCCGCCGAGTAGCCGACTCCGGCGGCCACCGCGTAGATGCGGGCGCCGCGGGCGCGGGCGTGCTCCTCGGACTCCAGCACGATGATGCCGGAACCCTCGCCGAGGACGAACCCGTCACGGGTCCTGTCCCAGGGGCGCGAAGCGCGCTCGGGCTCGTCGTTCCGGGTGGACATGGCGCGCATGGCGGCGAAAGAGCCGATGTTCAGCGGGTGGATGGCCGCCTCGGTGCCGCCGGCCACGACCACGTCGGCCCGGCCGGAGCGGATCATCTCGATGGCGTAGCCGATCGACTCGGCGCCGGTGGCACAGGCGCTCACGGTGGCGTGCACGCCGGCCCGGGCGCCGACCTCGATGCCGATCCAGCCCGCGGCGCCGTTCGGCATCAGCATGGGCACGGTGTACGGCGAGAGCCGCTGCCAGCCCTTCTCCTTGAAGGTGTCGTAGGCGGCGAGGATCGTGGTGATGCCGCCGATGCCGCTGCCCACGACCACGCCGAGGCGCTCCGGGTCGACCTTCTCGATCCCGGAGTCCTTCCAGGCCTCGCGAGCCGCGACCAGCGCGAGCTGCTCGGCCCGGTCCAGCCGCCGTGCCTCCGGCCGGGGCAGCACCTCGGTCGGGTCCACGGCGGCGACGGCGGCGAACTTCACCGGGACCGAGTCGACCCAGTCCTCGGTGAGGGTCCGAACCCCAGACCGACCGGCGAGGAGCGCCGACCAGGTCGAGGCGACGTCTCCACCGAGAGGCGTCGTCGCGCCGAGCCCGGTGACGACGACACGTGCCTGGTCTGTACTCACGTTCTGCGCTCCTTGTGAATCACGGGTCAAAGCTGGGAAATATGGTCAGGCGTCTCAGCTCTGGATGAAGTTGATGACGTCCTTGACGGTCTTCAGGTTCTTGAGCTGCTCGTCCGGGATCTCGACGCCGAACTCGTCCTGGGCGGCCACGGCGATCTCGACCATGGACAGAGAGTCGATGTCGAGGTCGTCCACGAAGTTCTTCTCCGGGCTGACCTCGGAGGCCGGGATGCCGGTGATCTCGTTGATGATCTTGCCGATACCAGCGAGGATCTCCTGCTCGGTCAGAGCCATGTCGGGTGTTCTCCTTGGGTTCTGTGTTCTTTACGGTTTTGCACGGCAGAGCCGTACAAGCTTCAGGGGACCTCGATGACCTGACCGGCGTAGGTCAGGCCGGCACCGAAGCCCAGCAGCAGGGCGAGCCCGCCCGACTGGACCTCGCCGCGCTCGATCATCCGGGACAGGGCCAGCGGGATCGAGGCGGCGGAGGTGTTGCCGGCCAGCACGATGTCTTTGGCGATGACGGCGTTGTCGGCGCCGATCTTCCGTGCTATGGCCTCGATGATGCGCAGGTTCGCCTGGTGGGGCACGAAGGCGGCGAGGTCGGCGGGGTCCACCCCGGAACGATCGCAGATCTCCTTGGCCACCGGGTGAAGGGCGGTGGTGGCCCAGCGGAACACGGTCTGGCCTTCCTGGTGCAGGAAGGAGTCGCGGTCCTTGATGGCGATCGCGTCGGACTTGTCACCGGCGCTGCCCCACACCACCGGGCCGATGCGGGGGGTGTCGGACGGGCCGACGACCGCGGCCCCCGCGCCGTCGGCGAAGATCACCGCGGTGGCCCGGTCGGTCCAGTCGATCCACTGGGAGAGCTTCTCGGTGCCGATGACCAGCACGTTGGTGGCCGAGCCCGCGCGGATCGCGTCGTTGGCGACGGCCAGCGCGTAGCAGAAACCGGAGCAGGCGGTGTTCACGTCGAACGCGCCGGGGGCGTTGATGCCCAGCCGGGTGGCCACCCGGCCGGCCGCGTTGGGAATCTGCGTCTCCAGCGTGCAGGTGGCGACGATCACGAGATCGATGTCGGAGGCCGGCAGACCGCTGGCGGCGAGGGCCTTGCCGCCCGCCTGCACGGCCAGATCGATCTCGGACTCGCCCGCCGGGGCGATCCGGCGTTCCTTGATGCCGACCCGGCTCTGGATCCACTCGTCGTTGGTCTCCATGGTCGCCGACAGGTCGTCGTTGGTGACCACGTTGGACGGCTGGTAATGGCCGAAGGCCAGGATCTTCGCGCCCGGAGCGCCCTGCGAGATCTTCATTCGTTGCTCACCGCTTCCCATTCGCCGGGCAAGAGTCCACCGAGTGTGCCCGCGGCCCGATGCGTCGCGCCTGACGGGCCGCCGCGCTCAGCGCATCCGGTCCGGGCCGGCTCACGACAGGACCTCCCTGGCGGCGTCCAGGTCGTCGGGGGTCTTCAGGGCGACGGTGGTCACCCCGCGCAGCGCGCGCTTGGCAAGGCCGGTGAGCGTGCCGCCGGGGACGAGCTCGATCATCGCGGTGACGCCCTGGTCGGCCATCGTGGCCATGCAGGCGTCCCAGCGGACCGGGTTGGCGACCTGGTTGATCAGCCGCTCCACGAACTCGGCGCCGCTGGTCACCACCGCGCCGTCGGCGTTGGACAGCAGCGCGACGGCCGGATCGCCGGGCGTGATGCCGGAGGCGGCCTCGCGCAGGTGATCCACCGCGGGCGCCATGTGGACGGTGTGGAACGCCCCCGCGACCGAGAGGGGGATCAGGCGGGCCCGTGCGGGCGGCTCGGCCTTGAAGGCCTCAAGCTGCGCCAGCGTGCCGCCGGCGACGATCTGCCCGGCGCCGTTGATGTTGGCGGGGGTGAGGCCGTGCTTCTCAACGGCCGCGAGCACGTCCTCCTCGACGCCACCGAGGACGGCGACCATGCCGGTCTCGGAGATCGAGGCGGCCTTGGCCATCGCCCGGCCGCGTTCGCGGACGAGGGTCAGAGCCTGCTCGGGAGTGAGCACCCCGGCCAGGGCCGCGGCGGTCAGCTCTCCGACGCTGTGACCGGCGACCATCGCCGGAGAGGCCCCGAGGACCTCGGCGACGGCCAGGCCGGCGGCTACGAGCAATGGCTGCGCGACCGCGGTGTCACGGATCTCGTCCGCGTCGGAAGTGGTTCCGTGAGCGATCAGATCAAGGCCCACCAGATCGGACCAAGCGGACAGGCGATCCCGAAGGCCTGGCATTTCGAGCCAGGGAGTCAGGAAGCCTGGGGTCTGGGCGCCTTGGCCCGGAGCGGCGATGACGAGCACGAAATCCAGCCTGCCCTGTAGAAGTTCGCTACTCGGATAGAGATCCGGACGAACTTTATCCTCAGTCTTTTGTGGGAATCCTACAATGAGAGTTTCGTGGAGGTTAAGTAAAGACAGCCAGGTTACAGAGCGTCGGACAAACGGCCCAGAATGAGCCCCACCTGCAGGGTGAAGGCGGAACGACCCTCCGTGGGCTGGTATCCGGTCAGCTCTGTGATCTTGCGTAGACGGTAGCGCACCGTGTTCGGATGCACGAAGAGCAATCGGGCCGTGGCCTCCAGGGATGTGCCCTGTTCGAGGTAGGTCGCGAGCGTGTCGAGAAGCGGCGTGCCGATCAGCGGCATGTAGACGTTCTCGATCAGCTGGTGCCTGGCGTCGGCGTCGCCGTCGATGGCCCGTTCTGCCAGCAGGTCCTCGGCGTGGACCGGCCGGGGCGCGTCCGGCCACGCGGACGCGGCCCGCAGCCCGGCGATCGCCGCCCGGGCCGAGCTCGTGGCCGCCTGCAGATCGTTCACCTCGGGGCCGATCACGATGGGGCCGGGGCCGAAGCGCGGCACCACGTGCCTGGCGGCGGCGTTGACGCTGTCCGCTCCGCCCACGATCACGATCAGCCGGTCGCCCTGCACCCCGGCCAGCATGTCGAGCCCGGACCTGCGGCCACGGTCGCGCAGCCCGTCGATCACGGCCTGCGGGTCTCCGTCAGGTGCCTGCCCGGCGAGCACGACGATGGGCGAGGAGGTCCAGCCGAGCGCGGCGGCCCACGAGTGCAGGCCGTCGTCGACCTCGCCCCGCACCAGGGCGTCCACGATCAGGGCCTCCAGCCGTGCGTCCCAGGCCCCACGGGCCTCCGCCTCCCGGGCGTAGACCTGGGCGGCGGCGAACGCGACGTCCCGGGTGTAGCGAAGCATCGCCTGCTGGAGCTGGTCCTCCCCGCCGGGAGCGGCCAGCTCGCCGGTCTGCGCCTCGACCACCTCGACCACGATCCGGACGATGTCCACGGTCTGCTGCAGCGAGATGGACCGCTTCAGCTCCCGGGGCGCGGTGCCGAAGAACTCGATGCTGGGGGTCGGGCGTCCCTCTCCCGCGTGCTGGAACCACTCCACGAAGGCCGCGATCCCTGCCTGGGCCACCAGCCCGACCCACGACCTGTCTTCGGCGGACAACGCGCGAAACCACATCAACCGGTCGTCCATCCTGGACATCGCGGCCGTGCCCAGCGCGCCCATGGCCCGCTCCAGCCTGCGCGTGGTGTCTTGCCGTACCCGATCCTGGTCGACTTCTCTTCCGCCGGCGTCAACCATGACGTCGCCGTTTCCGCCGGCTCGCTCGCTCCGCTCCCTCACGTCACTAAGGGTGCCAGGTCGAGCGGGATGCACCAGCCGCCGTCCCGGACAGTACCCGGGCTCGCATTCTGTACGGCCAAGCATGGCCAAGCGCCGCCCGCCGCCCGCACCGGCCCCGGTGACCGGCGTTTCCCCAGCGTGCGTGGCCGGGCGCCGTAACGCCGGGCCGTTCCCGCGCGGCCGGTGCGCGTGCGGCCCGGGTCAGATGACGGCGACGGCGGTGATCAGGCCGATGGCCAGGTGGGTGATCGCCAGAAGGCGGGCGCCGGGCTGCGGGTCGGACTCCTTGACCAGATCGCGGACCGAGATGCCGACGACCTTGTCGAAGATGACCATCGCCACGGTTTGCACGGCGATGCCGACCAGGCCGAAGACCAGCGTCGACAGCAGGCCCTCGTGCAGGGCTCCGCCCGAGGACCAGATGGAGGCGGCGACGATGAGCCCGACGGCGGCCAGGCCGGAGCCTGTCAGCAGGGTGGCGTTGGGGTTGCGGTCCGCCTTGATCAGCTGGCTGAGCTTGCCGGGGATGGCCATGTCGAGCACGTAGAACCCGATGATCAGCAGGATCACGCCGAGCATGGCGTAGGAGGCGATGGCGAGCGCGCCGCGCCCGAGGGCCTCGGCGAGCGAGAACGTCTCGACGCCCGTCGGGAGCGGGGACGGCAGGGGGGTGGGGGTCATGAGGTTCTCTTTCTGGAACTCAGAGTTCGATGCGGTGCGGGACGAAGGACGACGTGTCGTCGGTGACGAACCCCGAGGTCTCGCGGATGCCGACCCCGGCCGCCTCGTCGTGGACGACCCAGGCGCCGAGTACGGGACGCCAGCCGTCGAAGGCGGGAAGAGCCTGGAACTCCTGGTAGACGTAGCCCTCGGTGCCGTAGCCGCCGGAGGTCTCGACGTGGCCGTGCGGGGTGACGATCCGCATGCTCGCGCCCTCCCTGCCGAGCAGCGGCTTGGCGATGTGGGAGGGCATGTCGCGGGGGCCGTCGAGGTAGGCGGGCAGCAGGTTCGGGTGGCCGGGATACAGCTCCCAGAGCACGGCGAGCAGCGCCTTGTTGGACAGCAGCATCTTCCACAGCGGCTCGATCCAGGTCATCGAGACCTGCTGGCGCACCGCGTGGGCCCCGAACGGGTCGGCGATCACCCACTCCCACGGGTACAGCTTGCAGAGCGAGCGGATCACCCGGCGTTCCACGTCCACGAACCGCAGGTTGAGGCTGTCCCAGCCGATGTCCTCCATGGCCACGGAGATGGTCTTCAGCCCGGCCTGCTCGGCGGTCTCCTGGAGGTAGGCGAGGGTCATCGCCTCCTCGCCGGTCTCGTCCATCTTGGTCCAGGCGAAGTGCGCGGGCCCGGTGGGCAGACCGGCCGCTATCTGCTGCCACCGCTCGATCAGCCGCTCGTGGATGGAGTTCCACTGGTCGTCGTCCGGGTAGCGATCCCGCAGCCAGAACCACTGCACGACCGAGCTCTCCAGCAGGCTGGTCGGGGTGTCGGCGTTGTACTCCAGCAGTTTGGCGGGACCGGTTCCGTCGTAGCGCAGGTCGAACCGGCCGAACAGGTGGGGGGCGCCCCGTTCCCAGGAGCGGGCGATCTCCGGGGCCGCCCACGCGGGGATGGCGAAGTCGGCGTAGCGGCCGTGCTCGATGACGTGCTCCACCGCGTGCAGGCACATCCGGTGCAGCTCCTCGACCTGGTTCTCCAGATCGAGGACCTCGTCCATGGAGAAGACGTACTGCACGCTCTCGTCCCAATAGGGGCGGTCGAGGCCTTCGGGGTGAGCCGAACGGTGATAGGCCAGGCCGTGGCCTTCGATGATGCTCTCCCAGTCGTCCCGGGGGAGTGAGGTCTCGCGTCTCATCGGTCAGGGCTCAGCTTCCGCTGCCCCAGCCGCTGCGACCGCCGAAGCCACCGCGCTGGATCACGGTGCCCTTACGGGTGACGATCTGGACGTCCGAGGGACGCACGGTGGTGCCCTGCCTGATCCGGGCCCCGGATCTCGTGCCCCCGTAATACCAGCGATAGGCGCCGTGGGACCCCACGTAGTGGGAGTGGCCGTCGTCGTCGCAGTAGTCATCGTCCACGACGGTGTAGGAGCCGTCCGGCTGGTAGCTGTTGAGATCCACGCACTCGGCGTTGACCTCTTCGTAGTCGTCCTGGGCCGCGCAGTAACCGATGAGGATCAGCGAGACGACGCCGATCCCGGTAAGCGTGATGACCGTGGACGCCTTCACGCCTGAGGGCCGGGGCTCCGGTATGTGCGAGAGGTTCTGCCTCACGGCCAGTGGGTGCTTCGATCCTTCGGCCATCGAACTCCAATGAGATGTGTGGCGACAGGCTATCGAGGCTGTTTTGTCTGTTCAACTGCGGGAAAGGTGCCGGTCCCCATCGAGAGTGTCGGTATGGGCGCGTAACGTCACAAGTGTGAACCGTACTGATCGGCTTTACGCTCTGGTCGAGGAGCTTCGCGCGATCTCGCCCCGGCCCCGGTCGGCGCGTGAGCTCGCCGCCAGGTTCGAGGTGAGCGTCCGCACGGTCGAGCGTGACATCTCCGCGCTCCAGCAGTCCGGTGTGCCGATCTACGCCGAGCCCGGCAGGCGGGGCGGTTACGTTCTCGACAAGAGGATGTCCCTGCCCCCGCTCAACTTCACCCCGGCCGAGGCGGTGGCGGTCGCCGTGGCGCTGGGCAGGGCGGCGGACAACCCACTGGCCTCCCACGCGCGCAGCGCCTTGCGCAAGCTTCTCGCCGCGATGCCGCCGCCAGAGGACGCCAGGGCCAGGGATCTCGCCGCGCGGGTGCACATGGTCGTCGAGCCGGAGCCGTACCCCCGGGTGTCACGGGTGATCGAGCAGGCGCTGCTGCACCGGCGAGTGCTGCGGATCGAATACGAGGACCGGAAGGGTCAGGTCACCTCGCGTGAGGTGGAGCCGGCGGTCTTCGTGGGGGGACGTGGCGGCCACTGGTATCTCGTGGGCATGTGCCGGCTCCGGCAGGACGCGCGGATCTTCCGCCTCGACCGCATCGGCCGGGCGGAGGAGACCGAGGAGATCGCGCCCGAACACCCGGCGGAGCGGTTCGCCACGCGAATCCCCGAGGCGGTCATGGGAAATCCTGATCTCGGCTGAAACGCTGGCCGAAAACACCGACATAGGGTTGTCGCCGGGCTGACTGATCGTAGATGTGTTCGAAAATTACTTCGAGGAGACATCTGATGATCAACACTGTTGCCTGGTTCGAGATCGCCACCGATGACCCGCAGGGGGCGGAGAAGTTCTACGGCGAGCTGTTCGGCTGGTCGTTCGCCGTCGATGAGAACGCGGCGAAGGGTGGCATGGATTACCGGCTCATCGGCTACCCGGGGGCCGAGGGCTTCGGCGGCGGCCTGTACGCGACCGGTGGCGCGTCGCCCGGCCACGCGATCTTCTCCGTCGCCGTGGCCGACACGGCGGCCACCTGCGAGCGGGTCGAGGGATTGGGCGGAGAGGTGGTGTTCAGGCTGCTCGGCAACTCCAACGGCCCGGACTTCGCCTACCTCCGCGACACCGCGGGCAACCTGTTCGGCGTCTTCACCCCGCCGAAGGCCGCCGCCGAGGCGTAGCGCTCCCGGGGCGGGCCGTCTCGCCGTGACGGCCGGGTGGGTTCAGCGGTGCGCTTGATGATCTCCAGCTGGACGGCGGGCGGCCTCGGGGGGCTCCGCCCGCCCCCTCGATCATCTCGTCGACGCGGTCGCGTTCCGTCGTCTCTGGCCGCGCCGTGGGATTGAGGATGTCTCTCCAGATTGATAGCTTTATGAAAAGCTTTCCATATTGCTTTGTCGACGGGGAAATTTCTCATGCGAATGCTCATCACCGGCGGAACCGTGATCGACACCGACCTGGAGCCGCGCGTCCTGCCGGAAGCGGACGTGCTCGTCGAGGACGGGGTGATCGCCGCCGACGTCGGCGACGTGGACGCCGTGATCGTCGCCGGCCGCTTCCCGGGGCCGGGCGGGCGCTGTTCGCGGGTCTTCATCGCCTTATTTCTCCGGAGAAGAGTTAGAAGTTATCCCTTTTCCTCCTATTAATGTGCTTTAACGAGATAAATCCGGTTTTCAGTTGACCTTGCTGCCTCGTGCACGCTGAGCGATCCCCAAAAGGCGTCCCGCCCGCCCGCGTGGCCGCGAGACGACTGCCGCGGCCGTGGAATCTGTTCTCGCCGGAATTCCCTTCCTGTCGCCGCGGGTATGACCGGAACCCTGCCGAAACTTCCTTGGGTGAATTCGCCCGACCGATCCTTGTCCCGGCCCCTCAGAGCAGATGATCTCGGCCTCTCCGATGTGTAATGTTTGGGCAAAGTGGTGCACGCGAGGGGTCGGCGATGCCGGAGATCAAACCACTGCGGCCGGGGGATCCGCCGCAGCTGGGGGGTTATTCGCTCAAGGGCAGGTTGGGGGAGGGCGGTCAGGGGGTCGTCTATCTGGGGGAGTCGGAGAGCGGGGAACGCGCCGCCGTCAAGCTGCTGCACGTGCGCTTCACCGGCGAGGCCCACGCCCGATCCCGTTTCGCGCGTGAGCTCGCGGCGGCCCAGAGGGTGGAGGCCTTCTGCACCGCCCGGGTGCTCGCCGCCGATCTCGACGGCGAGACGCCGTACATCGCGAGCGAGCTGATCGACGGGCCCTCGCTGCGCCAGATCGTCGAGAGCGACGGGCCGCTGAGCGGGGAGGAGCTCGAACAGCTCGCCCTCGGCACGATCACGGCGCTGACCGCCATCCACCACGCCGGGATCGCCCATCGCGACTTCAAGCCCGACAACGTGCTGCTGGCCACGGGCGGCCCCCGGGTCGTCGACTTCGGCATCGCGAAGATCATCGACGAGAGCGGGACGATCACCACCCGGGCCGTCGGGACCCCCGCCTACATGGCGCCCGAGCAGATCGCCGACGAGCGCGTCGGCCGCCCCGCCGACGTGTTCGCCTGGGGTTCCACCATGGTCTTCACCGCCACCGGCAAGGCGCCCTTCGGCGGGGAGACGATCGTGGCGACGCTCAACCGCGTCATCAACCACGAGGCCGATCTGAGCGCCCTCCCCGACGGCCTGCGCGAGGTCGTCGCCGACTGCCTGAACAAGGACCAGGAACTCAGGCCGACCGCGGACGGGGTGCTGAAACGCCTGCTCGGCCATCCGGTGGACGAGGCCGAGGCCTCCGACGAGGTGCTGGCCGAGGGCGCCCAGGCCGCCACGGTCGACCTGACCCGGACGGACAGGCGGACTCCGGCGGGACGGCGCCGCCGATGGGCGGTGGCCGGCGGGGGCGTCATCCTGGGGGCGGCCGCCGTCCTCGCGATCATCCAGCTGCTCCCCGCCCCCAGCGGGGGAGTGACGGTCACCCCGAAGCCGATGGCACTCACCCCGACCCCGACCCCGGCGCCCTCCACCGGCTCGCCCCTGCTCGACCGCATCAGGGCCACCGGAGTGCTCAAGGTGGGCTATCGCGGGGGCCTGCCGGGGGTCGCGCTGGGCGATCCGCCCGACGGGTTCGAGATCGACGTGGCCAGACACATCGCGCGAGCCCTGAAGGTGCCCAAGGGCGGGCTCAAGCTCGTGCCCGTGGGCCTCTCCACCCGTGAGGAGGCGGTCCAGCGGGGCAAGGTGGACCTCGTGATCGCCAACTTCTCGATCGACAACGCAGACCGAGGGCGGGTCGCCTTCGCCGGGCCGTACTACGTGGCCCACCGTGACGTGCTCGTCCGGGCCGGCGCGAAGATCTCCAAGCTGGAGGACCTGCGAGGCAAGACGATCTGCATCGCGCCCGGCGCGGAAACCGGTGGGATGATCAAGGACAGGGGCATCACGTTCGTCGACGTCCGTGACGACGACTCCGCCAGGTGCGCGACCCGGATCGCCGACGGCTCCGCCGACGCCATGCCCGGCGAGGACCTGCTGCTCGCCGGGTTCGGCGCGCGCCTGCGCGGAACGAGATTCAAGATCGCCGGAATCCGGCTCACCTCCGAGCGGTACGGCGTGGCGCTCAAACGCCGCGACCCGGTGGCCTGCAAGGCGATCAACGAGGCGATCGCGTCCATGTATGCCGACGGCACCATGAAGGAGCTGTTCGAGCGCCGTTTCGGCAACGTCGGCCTCCGCTTCGAGGCCAGGCCGCCCCGCCTGGAGACCTGCCGATAGGGGCACCTTCCCGCCGACGGGTCACCGGGACGCCGGTAGGGCCGCCGGGGAGGACGGTGGGGCCGCCGGGAAGGAGAGGCCCGGCGGCCGGTCATGAGGCGGTGCAGGTGGTGTCCGTCGCGGGGACCTTCCCGTCGAGCAGGTAACCGTCGGTGGTCTTCTTGACGCACGGGTTGCCGGCCAGATAGGCGCCGTGCCCCTCGCCCTTGTAGGTGACCAGCACGCCCGTCTTGAGCTCGGCGGTCAGCTTCGGCGCCCACTTGTAGGGCGTGGCGGGGTCGCCGGTGCCGCCGATCACCACGATCGGCGCGGAGCCCGCGGCGTTCACCTTCTTGGCCTCGTCGCTGCCCGGAGCAGGCCACACCCGGCAGATGAGCCCCATGCCCGGGCTGCCGAACAGCGGGGAGGCCTTCAACGCCTCGGTCTGCGTCTGCATCACCTGGTCACGGGTGGGCCGTTCGGAGGTGTCCGCACAGCTGATGGCCGGGAAGCTGCTCATGAGGGTGTTGTACGACCCGTTGGGCATGCGGCCGTTGTAGCTGTCGGAGAGGGCCATCAGGAGCCGGCCGTCACCCTTGAACGCCTGGCTCAGCCCCTGCTCCAGCAGCGGCCAGGTCAGCTTCGAGTACAGGGCGGCGGCCATGCCCGTGTTGGCCAGTCCCTCGGTGAGCTGGCGGCCGTTGACCGAGAGCGGCTTGGCCTTCAGGTCGACGATGAACTTGTCGACGTTCTTGTTCGCGACGGTCGCGTCGGAGCCGATCTCGCATCCGCCGGGGCCTTCGACGCAGTCCTTCAGGAAGGAGTCGTAGGCCTGCTGGAACCCGGCCGACTGGACCAGCGTGCGCTCCCTCATGCTGATGTCCGGATCCAGCGGGGCGTCCAGCACGAAACGGCCGACGTTCTGGGGGAACTTGGTCGCGTAGACCGCGCCGAGCTGCGTGCCGTACGAGATGCCGAAGTAGTTGAGCTTCTGGTCGCCGAGGGCCTCGCGGATCCTGTCCATGTCCTGGGCGGCGTTCACCGTGCCGACGTAGGGGAGGAGCTTGCCGGAGGACGCCTGGCAGGCGTTGACGAACTCGTCCACGGTCTTTTCGAGCGTGGCCCACTCGGCCTCGTCGGAGGCGTAGCTGTTCATCGCGGTGTACCTGTCCATCACCTCCTTGCCGTCGCACCTGATGCCGGAGCTGCGCTCCACTCCCCGAGGGTCGAAGCTGACCAGGTCGTAACGGGTGTTCAGGGTGCTGAAGACCTTGGCGGCCTGGGCCAGGGTGTCGACGCCCGAGGCGCCGGGACCGCCGAAGTTGAAGACCAGGGAGCCGATCCGCTGGCCGGGACCGGTGGCCTTGACCCGGATCAGCGCGATCTCCAGGCTTTCGGCGCCGGGCTTGGCGTAGTCGAGCGGAACCTTCAGCTTCGCGCACTGGAACGTGGAGTCAGGCCTGGCCGGGCTCTGCTCACCCGGGCGCCTGATGTCTTTGCACGTGGTCCAGGCGAGCGGGCCGGAGGTCCCGGTCTCGCCCTGGGCGGAGCTCGGCGTGGAGGGATCGCCACCGGCCCCGCGGGCGCTGCCATCGGCGCCGCAGGCGGCCAGAGCGGTGGACATGGCCGCCGTCGCGGCGACGGCCATCAGTATTCTTCGCATAGAGTGCTCCCCCTTGAATCGTTGCCGGGGGAAGCAAGTCAACCCTAACCGGGCGGGGCCTTCCATAGAAGGACCCGCCCGGTGGGGATCACAGGCCCATGGACTGGGTGTCGTTGCTCTCGGCGCCACCGGCCTCGGTCACGCCGTTCTTCAGGTGGTACTTGGCGATGGCCTCGTTCAGGACCTCGGGGTTGAGCTCGCCTCGCTTGACCAGCTGGGTGAGCACGGCCAGGGTGATCGAGGCCGCGTCCACGTGGAAGTGGCGGCGCAGCGCCGACCGGGTGTCCGACAGGCCGAAACCGTCGGTGCCGAGGGAGGTCCAGTCACCCGGAACCCACTGGGAGATCTGGTCCTGCACGGCGCGCATGTAGTCGCTGACACCCACGAACGGGCCCTGGGCCGAGGACAGCGCCTGGGTCACGTACGGCACGCGCGGCTCGGCGTCGGGGTTGAGCAGGTTGTGCTCCTCGGCGGCCAGGGCCTCGCGGCGCAGCTCCGACCACGAGGTGGCCGACCATACTTCGGCCGCCACGCCCCAGTCCTCGGCCAGCATCCGCTGCGCCTCCATGGCCCACGGACCGGCCACGCCGGAGGCCAGGATGTTGGCCTTCGGGCCCGCCGCGGCCGGAGCCGGGGCGAACCGGTACAGGCCCTTGAGCAGGCCTTCCACATCCAGGTCGGCGGGTTCGGCCGGCTGGAGGTAGGGCTCGTTGTAGACGGTCAGGTAGTAGAAGACGTTCTCCGGCTGCTCGCCGTACATCCTCCGCAGGCCGTCCTTGATGATGTGCCCGATCTCGAACGCCCACGCCGGGTCGTAGGACACCGCCGCCGGGTTCGTCGAGGCGATCAGCGGGGTGTGGCCGTCCTCGTGCTGCAGGCCCTCGCCGTTCAGCGTGGTACGGCCGGCGGTGGCGCCGAGCAGGAAGCCCCGGCCCATCTGGTCGCCGAGCTGCCACATCTGGTCGGCGGTGCGCTGCCAGCCGAACATCGAGTAGAAGATGTAGACCGGGATCATGTGCTCGCCGTGCGTGGCGTACGACGTGCCGACCGCGATCGTCGAGGCCATCGAGCCCGACTCGCTGATGCCCTCGTGCAGGATCTGACCCTCGGTCGACTCCTTGTAGGACAGCAGCAGCTCGCGGTCGACCGCCTCGTACGTCTGGCCGTGCGGCGAGTAGATCTTGGCGGTCGGGAAGATCGCGTCGAGGCCGAAGGTGCGCGCCTCGTCCGGGATGATCGGCACGAAGCGGTGACCGATCTCCTTGTCACGCATGAGGTCCTTGAGCAGGCGGACGAACGCCATGGTCGTGGCGACGTTCTGCTTGCCGGAGCCCTTCTTCAGCTGCGAGAAGGCCGCGTCGCCAGGGAGCTTGACCGGCTTGGCCCGGACCACGCGCCTGGGCAGGAAGCCGCCCAGGGCCGCGCGGCGCTCCTTCATGTATGCGATCTCGGGGTCGTTCTCGCCCGGGTGGAAGTAGGGCGGCAGGTCGCCTTCGAGAGCGGAGTCGGGGATCGGCAGGTAGAGCCGGTCGCGGAACTCCTTCAGGTCGGCCTTGGACATCTTCTTCATCTGGTGCGTCGCGTTGCGCGCCTCGAAGTCCTTGCCGAGCGTCCAGCCCTTGATGGTCTGGGCCAGGATGACCGTCGGCTGGCCGACGTGCTCGGTGGCCGCCTTGTAGGCCGCGTAGACCTTGCGGTAGTCGTGGCCGCCGCGGGAGAGCTTGCGGATGTCCTCGTCCGACAGGTGCTCGACCATCTTGCGCAGGCGCGGGTCTCCGCCGAAGAAGCTCTCGCGGATGTATTCGCCCGACTCGACGGAGTAGGTCTGGAACTGGCCGTCGGGGACGGTGTTCATCTTGTTGACCAGCACGCCGTCGACGTCGGCCGCCAGCAGCGGGTCCCAGTCGCGGCCCCAGACGACCTTGATGACGTTCCAGCCGGCGCCGCGGAAGTAGGACTCCAGCTCCTGGATGATCTTTCCGTTGCCGCGCACCGGGCCGTCGAGACGCTGCAGGTTGCAGTTGATGACGAAGGTGAGGTTGTCGAGCTCCTCGCGGGCGGCCAGGCCGATCGCGCCGAGCGACTCCGGCTCGTCCATCTCGCCGTCGCCGAGGAAGCACCAGACGTGGCTGCGGCTGGTGTCCTTGATCTTCCGGTTCAGCAGGTAGCGGTTGAACCGGGCCTGGTAGATCGCGCCGATGGGCCCCAGGCCCATGGAGACCGTGGGGAACTCCCAGAAGTCGGGCATCAGGCGCGGGTGAGGATAGGAGGGCAGGCCCTGGAAGCCGTGCGACAGCTCCTGCCGGAAGGCGTCGAGCTGGGCCTCGTTGAGGCGGCCCTCCAGGAACGCGCGCGCGTAGATGCCCGGCGCGGCGTGGCCCTGGATGAAGACCTGGTCGCCCGACTCGCCGTGGTCCTTGCCGCGGAAGAAGTGGTTGAAGCCCACCTCGTAGAGCGACGCGGCCGAGGCGTAGGTGGCGATATGGCCGCCGACGTTGGTGCGGGCGTTGGCCCGGGTCACCATGACGGCCGCGTTCCACCGGATGTAGGCGCGGATCCGGCGCTCGACGTATTCGTCGCCGGGGAACCAGGGCTCGCGCTCCGGAGGAATGGTGTTGATGTAGTCGGTGCTACGCAGGCCGGGCACGCCGACCTGGTGCTCACGGGCCCGCTCCAGCAGGCGAAGCATCAAATAACGGGCCCGAGTGCGACCTTCCGTCTTGATGACGTTGTCGAGCGACTCGAGCCACTCCTGGGTCTCGCTGGGATCGACATCAGGGAGCTGGCTGGGTAGGCCGTCGCTGATGACCGAGAAACGCTGGCGTCCGGAAGCCACTGGGTCTCGCCTTCCGAGGATGGACTTTTGTCTGGTGTAGGTCGTCTTCCATCCTGGTCGCTTACCCCGGAAAGTGCATCTCTACTGACCGGTAACCAGGAAGTCCCTGCTGGCAGGGGGCTAAATGTGGCCTAGACCACCGATGGTAGGACGAATGGCCACCACAGGTTACATCGAGGTTCCTCCTTTTATGGAGGCGCGGGGAGAACGGATTCGGACGACTCCTTGACCTGCGGAGTCGGGGTGGCGGGAGAGACCCGCGGGGCGAACGGGCGGCCGACTTCCAGTGAGTTCGGCTTTCAGTGAACGGACCCATGGACGTGAGGCGCTCCGGCGTGGGACGGCCGGAACGGTCACGGGACCGTACGGCCTGCGACCGGACCCGCGCGGGGAGCCCTGACCGGTCGTCATGCCTGCTGGAGAAGGGGTGTCCGGGGCCACGGCGGATCTCATGTGCAGTACGGCCCGGCGACGGATGCGCAACGGGTTCCCCTCGAACCGAACTCGGTCGTCGTCCCAGCTCAGCATGGATCGTAGGATCGGTATGTGAGATCTCAGACGATCGAGGTGGTGACCGGATCCCGTGAGCGGGTTCACGACATCACCTCCGAGTGCGGGAGCTTCGTCCGGTCGTGCGGAGGAGACGGTCTGCTTCACGTCTTCGTGCCCCACGCGACCGCGGGGATCGCGCTGATCGAGCTCGGTTCGGGCAGCGACGACGATCTACTCGCGGCCTTGGAGGATCTGCTTCCGGCCGACGAAAGATGGAAGCATGCGCACGGATCCAGGGGGCATGGGCGGTCGCATGTCATGCCGGCCCTCATTCCACCGTACGCCACCGTTCCGGTCCTGTCCGGACGGCTCGCGCTGGGCACCTGGCAGTCCATCGCTGTCGTGGATCTCAACGTCGACAATCGGGAACGCCAGGTCCGTTTGTCATTTTTGTCGGACTAATTCATGCGTAGCCCAGTCGTTGCCGTGGCGACCGTTGACGACCGAGGGTCACAGCGTGTGGACTGTGCCGAAGCACTTTGAGCACCGTGTAATTACGGGGCCATTCAAGCAGGAGGGACAAACGTGAGCGCGACCGCGGGTCAGGCGCAGGGCGAACGCAGCCTGGCCGAACGACTCGGTCTCAAGCCGGGTCAGGTGGTGCAGGAGGTCGGATGGGATGAGGACGCCGACGACGATCTGCGCGACTCCATCGAGGAATTGACCGGTAACGAACTGGTCGACGAAGACTTCGAGGACGTCGTCGACGTCGTGCTGCTGTGGTGGCGCGACGGTGACGGCGATCTGTTCGACGCCCTGAGTAGTGTGCTGACCAACTTGAGTGCCGGCGGCCAGATCTGGCTGCTCACTCCCAAGGCCGGCAGAGACGGGCACGTGGAGCCCAGTGACATCGGGGAAGACGCTGCGACGGCAGGTCTCTCGCAGACCAGCAGCATCAGTGCGGCCCCTGACTGGTCGGGGACGCGGCTGGCTCCTCCCAAGACGCGCCGCTAGGGGCCCCGCCCTGCCGTACGGCTCGCGTGAGCCGTACGGCAGGATGATGGCGTTTGTCCATCATCCGATGAAAGGACCTTTGGATATGGCGGTCGAGGTGGGTTCCCCGGCTCCGGACTTCGAGCTGAAGGACCAGCACGGCACTCCGGTCAAGCTTTCGGACTACCGAGGCAAGAAGGTCGTGCTGATCTTCTACCCGCTCGCGTTCAGCGGTGTCTGCCACGGTGAGCTCTGCGCCCTCCGCGACGAGTTCATCGCCACCGCACCTGAGGACGTCCAGGTGATCACCGTCTCGGTCGACTCGGTGTTCACCCACCGCGCCTGGGCGGATCAGGAGGGATACACCTTCCCTCTGCTCTCTGACTTCTGGCCGCACGGGCAGGTCGCCCAGGCGTACGGTGTGTTCGATGAGGAGAAGGGTCTCGCCGTGCGGGGCACCTTCATCATCGACGGCGAGGGCGTGGTCCGCTGGAGCGTCGTCAACCCGATTCCGGAGGCGCGCGACATCGCCGAGTACCGCAAGGTGCTTGCCGAACTTTCCTAAGTGGTGACCGGCGGTCGCCGCGCGAGGCGACCGCCGGTCTCGACCTCTCGGAGGCGATCATGCCCTGCTTCTCCTGCGGGGCCCGGCAGACCGACCCGATCCGTGGCGCCAGTCCGTGGAAACGCGGCGTGCGCCAGGAAACCCAGGTGCTCATCTGCCCGGACTGCCAGCGCACGCACGATCTCGACCTCGACGCATGCTCCTCGTGCGGTTCCGTCGCGCTCATCTGCCGGCTCGGCGAGGTGGAGTGCCGTTCCTGCGGGTCGGTACGGCTCGCGCGGGCCGGAGAGCAACTCATCGTGTCCGGCGCCCCCGGTCTGTCGGACGAGGTCGAGGCGGCGCTGAACCGAGTCCTCGGGCGTGCACATTAGTGCTCATAAATCTGTTTTTACTGCATTCATGAGCATATGAGGCAATATGACGATGTTTCTATGCGCTAAGGTCGGCCTCGGTCCCGCCCCTTCGATTCGGTGGATGCGTGCATGAGCTCGTTCGTTGTAGCCCTTGACGTCGGCGGCACGTCCATGAAGGGCGGCCTCGTCACCGACGCGGGCGAGATCGTCCTCACCGACCGCCGTGCGACCCCGCGTGAGAAGGGCTCGGCCGCCGTCATCGAGGCGATCCGGTCCTTCATCGACGACCTCGCCATCGCGGGCGGAGGCACCCCCGCCGGAGTCGGCCTCGCCGTACCCGGCCTGGTCACCTCCGACACGGCTGTCTACTCCGCCAACATCGGCTGGCGCGACGTTCCGGCCCCGGACTTCGTCCCGCTGGACGTACCCGTCATGCTCGGTCACGACGTACGCACCGGCGGCCTCGCCGAGAGCGTGCTCGGCGCCGGTCGCGAGGTCTCCGACTTCCTGTTCCTGCCCATCGGGACGGGCATCGCGGGTGCCGTGATCCTGAGCGGCGAGCCGTACGGCGGGACCGCCGGATGGAGCGGCGAGATCGGCCACATTCCGGTCTTCCCCGATGGCGAGACGTGCGCCTGCGGCCAGATCGGCTGCCTGGAGACCTACGCCTCCGCCTCCGCCGTGAGCCGTCGCTACTCCACCCGGGCCGCCCAGCCCGCCACGGCCGAGCAGGTGGCCGCGTTGACGGCCTCCGGTGATCCCGTGGCCGCGGAAGTGTGGGGAACCGCGGTCGAGGCCCTGTCTCTCGCCCTGGCCACCTACACGCTCCTCCTGGACCCCTCCGCGATCGTCCTGGGCGGAGGCCTGTCCGAGGCGGGCGCCCTCCTCGCCGACCCGCTGGCCGACCGCCTCCAGGAACGCCTCACCTTCCGCGAGGCCCCTCCGCTCCGCTCGGCGGCCCTGGGCATCCACGCCGGCATGCTCGGCGCGGCCCTCCTGGGCTGGCGCGCGGCCGGAGCCCCCGACGCGGGCGCCACATGGTCTATTGATGTGCTGAAGTCCCCTCCGGTGGCGTAAGGTGTTATCCCGTCCGTCCGACGGGATTTCGGGGCGCTTAGCTCAGCGGTAGAGCGCTCGCCTTACAAGCGAGATGTCACTGGTTCGAACCCAGTAGTGCCCACAAAAAAGACCCTTGACCTGTCGTTACAGGTCAGGGGATCTTGCTTTTCCGGGCCTGGCTAAACGACTGCGTTGCTCGGTGAGCGCTCGCCTACACCCAGGCGGCCGAAAACGAACCTGCGGAGCCGTACGAGCCGGGGCCGATCCTCGGACTGATCGACGAGAGCAACTGAATCTGCGACTGAGAAGTAGCGTCCAGCCGGTGAGGTCAGTCTCGTCCGCGGCGTGCGGCGTTCAGCGTGCGGGCTTCGAGCGCATGGAGGACGGCCACCATGTCCTCCTGTCCGTACCCGAGTGTCGCGGTCTCCCCGAAAAGGGCATGGCAGACATCGAGCAGCGGCGAGGCAACGTGCGCCTTCCGGGCCGCCTCGGCGATCAGCCGGTTGTTGGTCAGGACGTCCAGGGCCGCCGCCTGCGCCGCGAAGTCGCGCTCCAGCAGCTTGGCCGCCTTGATCCGGGAGACGGTGCTGGCCATTGGACCGGCGTCGAGCACATCGAGGAACCGCCTCAAGTCCAGCCCGTTCCGGTCGGCGAAGTGGAACGCCTCCGTCAGGCCGGTGACCATGGTGATCAGGAACAGGTTCACCGCGAGCTTCGTCAGCAAGGCGTTCGGCACCGGTCCGCAGGTGAACGCCTCATGGCACATCGGCCGCAGCAGCGGGCGTACCTCCTCCACCGCCGCCTGCTCACCGGCCAGCATGGCGACCAGCCTGCCGGCCTCCGCGGGCGTGCGGGAGCCGGACACGGGGGCTTCGACATAGTGTCCGCCGGCCGCCCGGATGTCGGCTTCGAGTCCCCGCGAGTAGTCGGGCGATGTGGTGCCCATCGGGACGATCGTGTGCTCCGCGACGTTCACCGGGAAGTCCGAGCTGCCACGGCCCAGGACGGAGTCGATCGCCGCACCGTCGGCCAGCATGAGGATCACGACGCGGGCTCGCCGGAAGACCTCTGCGGGACTCGTCGCCACCTCGGCGCCGACCTCGCGCAGCGGCTGCCCGCGCCCGGCCGTGCGGTTCCACACCACGAGGGACGTCCCTGCCCCGGCCAGGTTGAGCGCCATGGGCTCCCCCATGAGGCCAAGGCCGATGAAACCGACGTCCACTACGCACCCCTGTTCGACCGAGCCCATGACTCCGCTTCCATGATCCGCCCGGCCCACGGGTGCCGTCTACATGCTCCCTGGCCTACCAGATCGCGAATGTGGGTGATGCGCAGGAAAGCGTGGATCAGCACGGTC
The DNA here is from genome assembly GCF_042898655.1 of Streptosporangium sp. NPDC000396. NCBI lineage: Bacteria > Bacillati > Actinomycetota > Actinomycetes > Streptosporangiales > Streptosporangiaceae > Streptosporangium > Streptosporangium sp. NPDC000396. Next base: position 8,349 of record NZ_JBIAZA010000011.1, on the reverse strand, counting down.
CAGCCGTTCATCTCCAGTGCGCCCGCGTAGCTGGTGCGCATGTTGTCCGAGTCGATGTACTCCATTGTTCGTTCCTGGTGTTTTTCAAAGGTCACCTCTTCGATCCCATTGCTGTCTGCGCCGAGACGCATCAACGCCTCGCGAGGGCTGAGGGATCGGGCGAAGGTGATGCAGGAGACGTGATAGAACGGGCCGTGCTTTGCAAGCCAGCCGAATTCTTCGTGCGAGTCCGTCACCGTGGCTCCCTTGATCAGTTACGTGTGATGACGACAGCAGTCACCGGCAGGGACAGCGTTGCTCGCAGCGTCTCGGAAGACATGGGCGTGAGTGACTAACTGGGTGACAATCGCCCCGTCCGGGGCCGGACATCGGTGGACGATCAGAAACCGTAACTACAGGTCAGGGTTGATATCGACCCTGGTCGGGCATTCGTTCGGATCGCCTTACAAGCGAGATGTCACTGGTTCGAACCCAGTAGTGCCCACAGCTCACGAAGCCCCATCCAAGAATTTTGGATGGGGCTTCGTGTCATCAATATGTTGTCGGGTCAGCGGAACGCTGAGTGCTCGTGTACTCGTGAAAGGGGCCGTTCCAGGCGGATCAATCGGCCTCAGGCGACCTTGACGGAATGCGGGCCGACGCTGATCGTCACATCGACGTGCCCGCCCAGCGCAGCCGCGTAGGCGCGGAGGGTTTCCAACTCCATGGCGTCGAGATCGCCGTTCTCGATCTGAGAGACCCGTGACTGGGAGATGCCGAGTGCGGTGGCGACATCGGCCTGGGTCTTACCCAGTGACTTGCGCAGCTCTTTCAAGTGGTGCCCGGCCACGTACGCATCCAGTCCGGCTTCGGCGGTGGCCTGTCGCCCGGGAGTGGCCAACTCGGGATGAAGCCGGTGGGCCTCGGCCTTGACCTCCTGCCAACGGCGAGCAGGGCTCATCGCCTGTCCTCCTTCGTCTTCTCGGCCTTCTTCTCCGCGCGGTACTCCGCGTAGCGAGACTTGGCCAGCGGAATCGCCTCGTCGTACCAGCGCGACCACTTTCCTGCCTTGTCTCCTGCCACGAGGAAGATCGCTTCTCTGTCGGGGTCGAAGATGAAGATGATTCTAATCTCTGACCGTCCCCGCGAGCCTGGGCGGAGCTCTTTGAGGTTGTTCAGGTCGTCGTCCTCCAACGTGTCCACCAAGGGGCGACCGAGAGCAGGGCCGACTTCGGCGAGCCGATCGATGGCCTTCTCGACGAGGACCGCCGAGTCTGGGTCACCCGCGCAGAGTTTGAGGAACCAGGAGTCCACGGGTTCCAGCAGAACGATCTCCCAAGCCATCTTCGAAATATAACCTCTGACTCATATTCAGTCCGAAGGATCGGCCAGAAGGTCCGAATGAACTAAGAGAACCTGAGGAGAGCGTTGATTCTGAGTGACCAACTGAGTGACAACGACCACGGACGAGGCTGGACGCCGGTGGATCGCCGTGGACCGTACGCCCAGGTCGGGATGAGTGTCGACCCCGGTCAGGGACTCGTTCGGTTTGCCTTACAAGCGAGATGCCACTGCTTCGAACCCGGTGGTGCCCACCAGTCAGTAGTGTTCAGCAGGCAAAACGTCTCTCATCTCGCTTTGGGCGTAAGGCGAGGGTGGCGACTGGGTGACCAACTTCTGGAGGCTTCGTCTAACGCCTCCGAGCCTGTAGGCGCGCCGGGCGGGATCTGCTCGCGATATGCGGTCTCCGTTCTGAGCCACTCGTGATCCCTGCCTCAAGATCTCCGCATCAAGAGGAGAGGGAGATTCTGTGACGTTGGCGATACGCTGAGTTGCCAAAGCTTCTCTTGGATCAAGATAAGAAATTTATTATGCTTGAGTGAACTGGCAGATAGTGATCGTTCCAGAGGTCCGTGACTGGCTTCACGAGCTACGGAAGGCGGATCGGCAGACACTCTTGCTGATCGCTGCGGCCTTGGATCGGGTCGCCGAGGAAGGTCCCGGTTTGGGGCGGCCCTTGGTGGACACGCTTCAAGGATCGACTATCCGTAACCTCAAGGAGTTGAGGCCTGGATCCAGTGGGCGGAGCGAGGTACGGATGCTCTTCGTCTTCGACCCTTGGCGTCAAGCTGTGTTCCTGGTCGCCGGAGACAAGTCCGGCGATTGGAGCGGCTGGTATGACGTGGCGATCAAAACGGCCGAGGTGCGTTTTGCCCGGTACCTCAAGGAGGGGGAGCAATGAGCGATCAGGCGGTGACGTGGGAGGAACTGCGTGCTGAGCTTGTCCAGCCCAGCGATGAGCAGGAGGTCGCTCAACTCCGCGACGGGCTCGTGGCTCGCCAGCGTGCCTACCAACTCGCTGAAGCCAGACGCAAGCTTGGCCTACGGCAGGAGGATGTCGCTCAGGCGATGGGCGTGTCACAGGCTCGCATCTCACAGATCGAGAGCGGAGTGATCAGCGAAGTGGCCACCTTGGCCGCCTACGTAACGGCGCTCGGAGGTCAGCTCAAGATCGTGGCCGACTTCGGCGACTCGGCTATGGTGCTCGATACGCCTCGCGGTCGTCGTACGGGGTGATGTGCTCATGATGGGTACGTAGTTCCGGTGTTCTTCTCTCCTGTGCCACCTTTTGCGTTGCTGCCGCCCCATCTGGCCGCATGTCGTATTTGAGTGACCAACTGAGTGACGACGACCGCGGACAGGCCCGGACGCCGGTGGATCACCGTGGACCGTACGTCCAGGTCAGGGGCGGTGTCGGTCCTGGTGAGGGTCCTGCTCGGATTGCCTTACAAGCGAGATGTCACTGGTTTGAACCCAGTGGTGCCCACAAAAAAGACCTCTGATCTGCAACGACAGGTCGGGGGTTTTGCGTTTTTGGACCTGGGCAAACGGCTACGTTGCTCAGTGAGCGCTCGCCTGCGTCTTTCCGCCTGATCTGATCGATGCCCAGCGCGCCTATCGGGAGGCCCGCCGCCTGACTCGCTTTCCTCTCCGAGAACGGAACCCCTTATTGACGGCCTTCTCCGTTCAAACCAGCTCCCGAAGCCGCCACTGCCCTGTCGTGCGGCTGGACTCTCCCACTGTGAGAGGCCTCATGCTACTCCCAGCGGTCCCCAGCAGCTGATCATGAAAGTGTCAGGGATGGGGACGGTGTGACCGTTCGCCGCGTCAGAATGAGGAGAGCGACGCATGACCATCGTGAAGGACATCGAGGCCCGCGGCATGCACCACTGCGAGACGACGGCGCTGGGGGTGCTGTTGCGGCATGAAGGACTTGATCTGTCCGAGCCCATGCTGTTCGGGCTGGGCTCGGGCCTGTCCTTCGTCTATTGGGACAGCAAGGGCATGGCGTTCCCCTTTCTCGGAGGCCGCGTCAAGCCTTTCGACCTCACCAGGAACCTGGCCGCCCGGCTGGGGCTGACATTACTGGCCGAGGAGACCACCTCGCCGCGCAAGGCGTGGGAGAACGTGGCCGCCCCCATCGACGCCGGTCGGCCGGTCGGCCTTCAGCTCGACTGCTACCACCTGGACTATTTCCGCTCCAAGGTGCACTTCGGCGGTCATGTCGTCGCCATGTACGGCTACGACGAGCACGACGTCTACCTGGTGGACACCGGCCAGCAGGGAGGAGCGGTGCGCACCAGCCGGGCCAGCCTCGCCATGGCGCGGGCCGAACGCGGCCCGATGACCGCCAGGAACCGATCTTTCACCATCACCCTGCCGGCTCACTCGCCTTCCTGGCAGGACCAGATCATCCCCGCCATCAGGGACTGCGCCGACGCCTTCCTCGCCGCTCCCATCGCGAACCTGGGCCACCGCGGCATCGAGAAAGCCGGCAAACAGGTGCCCAGATGGCTGCTGCGCGCCGGCGAGCCGCAGCAGGACCTGCCGCAGGCCGCCCTCCTCATGGAGAAAGCCGGTACCGGCGGTGCCCTGTTTCGCGCCCTCTATCGCGACTTCCTCGACGAGTGCACCCGGCTGATCGACGACGGCAACCTCCGCACCGGTCACAGGCTGTACGCCGAGGCCGCCGTCCTGTGGACGGACGTGTCCACCTTGATAGCCAAGGCTGGAGAGAGCGGCGACGCGGGGTACCTGGAGCAGGCCGGCGTCATCCTCTGCGATCTTTCGCGCATCGAGAAGGACGCCATGCAGGTGCTGCGTCAGTTGTAGCTCAAGTTGTAGCTCAAAGGGAAAGCCGGCTGTACGGGTACGGCCTGAGTCCCGCGGTGGCCTCGCTGTCGTGCACCATCGGCTCGTTGCTCACGATGACCTCGGCGTCGTTGGCCGCCGGCGACTGCCTGGCCTGTATCCCGGAGCTGCTGAATCTGCGGCCGGCTGATGTCGACCATCCGCGGCACGCCGGATCTGTCCACGCACATGCCGAACTCGTCGCCCCGGACCTGCTGCCGTCCATCGCCTCCGTGCCCTGCACGAGCACCGGGCGGATCTGCTTCCGGTAGACGGTTTCGGTGACCACCATGTTCCGGTGGCCGACCAGGCGTGAGATGTCCTCGATCGGGACGCCGGAGTCCGACAGCGACGAGACGAAGCTGTGCCGCATCTCGCGAGGGGTCCAGTCGGCGCCACGGGGCTGACCCGCATCTGAGCGCCGGACGATCAGGGCCTACGGGTCCAGAGACAGATCTCTCGAGGCCGGACGGACCGTCCGCATAGTTCGCAGCAGTCACGTTCCATGGTGGGCAGCCCGGTGGCAGCGCGTCTGGGCGCTGCCAGGATCTTTTTGAGTGGTTCGAGACGCTTGGCGAAGCACCGCAGCACCCAAGTGTCATGATCTTCCCACCAGGAGTCGAGTTGCAGATGCACTGCCGTTTCGTCGTCGTACCACCAGAGGTCTGCCGGTCCGGTGGCCTCCGACACGACCGGCGGGAGCTCATCTGACGCGATCATAGGGGTCTCGTTTGTGTCGACTGTCAGCCCAAAGGCACGATGTGGCCATGATCGGACGACAGCGAGCAGCGCGTGGCTTTCAAGGCGCTGCTCAACCGATCGATTGATGATCTGGTATGGAATGGGCGGGGACAACGCCATTGCGACTCGCCCGTCCTCCAGGACATCGGCCTCCCAAGTCCAATCGCCGTCGACGATTGCGGGGAACGCCCAGCCGTAGGGAGTCTCACGAGCCTCCATCTCACCGTCGAGGCGTAGTCCATGCTGTTCTTTCCAGGCAAGCCGTAGGCGAGACCGCCGTATCGCTCCTCGAAGTCGACCATTGCCGCCACTACGCTTGACGGTATCGGGACTGAGGTTCCGGTTTGGTCAACCGCGCAGTTGCGGGCTTTGATCTGCTCCATCGAGGTGGCAGTGATCCGCTCGCCGTACGTCAGGAGTAGATTCCGCACTCGTGGCGAGACCGATGGGTCATCGAGGATGTGCACTTCGCCAACCTATGTGATGCATGATCACTCGTGTCGATCTTCAGTTGATGGTCGACGGATTGGCTCTAAAACTGACGATCGTCGTTGACGTCTGGGTCTCCGGCCACTACGGAGATCATCCATGTCGAACCCGAACCCTCGCTCGATCATGAGGCCAAGCGGTGCCCGGCCATCATCCGTCACGTCGAAGAGGTCTCCGGCAACCTCGCGCTGACGTGCCGCTATCACGGGAATCGTCAATCTCCCGCACCTGAACCCGCTCGGCCATGCCGAACAGTCCGGCTCGAACGCGCTGACCGGGAACGGACCCCGGTCAGCGCGTCGCGAGCTACAAGGCAGCGGTCTTATCCAAGGTGCCGGGCGAAGAACTGCAGCGCATTGTCGATCTCGAACGCGGGGATTCCCCCGTGGTCGCCGGGGTTGGCGTGCAGCGTCTTGCCGGTCGAGCCCAGGGCGCCGAACAGTGCCAAGGCCTGGTCCCTGGGCACCCGCGTATCGTCCCACTGGAGCAGGAACTGCACCGGCACAGTGACCCGGGCCGCGGTCTCGGCCAGCCCGTGCACGCCGAGCAGGCCCAGCACCGCGGCGCGGACCCGGGGTTCGACGACGAGTAGTGGCACACCGAGCCCGCAGCCCATCGACACACCCCAATAGCCGACCGGGCCGGCGCCCACGTGGTCGAGCTCCTGGACCGCGGTCAGAACGGCCTGCCAGTCGGCGACGGCCTGTCCGGCCAGCAGGTCGTGCATGGCCGCGACCAGCCCGGTCGGATCCTCGCCGCCCGCCATGCGGGCCCGCATGTCGCCCGCGAGCTGGATGAACTGTTCGTCTTTCGGCCGGTCGCCGTGGTTAGGAGCATCGATCGCGGCGACGGCGAAACCTCCCTCGGCGGCGAACCGGTGCGCGCCGGCCAGGACGCCGGGGGCCTTCTTGTGTTGGCCGCCGCCGTGTCCCATCAGGATCAGCGGGCGGGGGCCGGTGGCGCCTTGCGGCGTGAACAACACGCCGGGGATCTCGCCGAGGGTGAAGGACTGTTCGGTGACGCCGTTGGTCGACGTCTGAGAGGTCAAGCTGAAGCGCATAGCGTTTCAAAGCCTTTCGGGGGTGCCTTGTGCGGGCGCTCCCTAGACCATGCACGAGAGGGAGCCCCGATCTGTCATCACAGCGTTGATCGGTCTCACCTCCTCCAGTCGTAGTGCCGCACGGCGCCGCTGAACGTATCACACAGACCTCGCTGGGTAAACGTTGCCTGACGCGGCACCAGATGGGGCTTAAAACGTTTGAGGACGCTGATGGTTTCTCCCCCGCCCTCGACTGCCTGACGTGGAGGGACCCCGAGAAGTGATCCAGACGCGGTGAGAGCCGGCGGTCCGGTGGTGCTTCGCTTCGAAACCTAGCGGCCGGGGTGTGCTTTGGTCAGGTGCCGCGCTGGTTAGCCGGAACTGGTCGGTCCGGGAGTGTCGATCCAGCGGGCGGCTGCGTCGAAGGTATCCGTCGGGGTGCTGTTGAACGCGATCGCCGCGTTGGGAGCGTGTCGTCGTACCAGGTTGATGACCTGCTCGAACAACTCAAGCTGATCTTCGAGTTTCCGTACGCCGCCGCCGATGACAACGCATTCCCAGGGCCGCGCGCGCAGGGTATGGCTGACGATCGTTTCCACGTCGTCGCTGCCGTCGAGGCCGAACAGGCAGGTCTCGACGCCGACGCCGTGCTCGGCGAATCGAGCCATGCCGGCCTCGATCGCGTCGGCTACCGGCTTCGGGTCCCAGGGCCCGGGAACCCGATACGGGTCAAGGCCGATCACGAGGACGCGGGGTACCGGGGCTGTTGTGTCCACACCCGGGACCTTACGTCACAGGGGTTGTCGCGTGTGGCTATGTGGGCTGCGCTCGACAACGGACGACTCATCGCTGTGTGCACGACGCGGCGTAGGCCGCTGGTGCCTGATAGCCGAGGGAGCCGTGTCGTCGGCGGTGGTTGGAGTCGTCCTTCCAGTCGCTGATCACGACCCGGGCGTGGGTCAGGCTCCAGAAGATGTCGATGTTCAGGCACTCGTCGTGGATGCGGCTGTTGAACGACTCGATGTAGCCGTTGCGCCAGGGCTCGCCGGGCAGGATGAAGTGCGGCCCGACGCGTTCGCGGGCCCAGTCGGCCATCGCGGTGCAGGCCGGCTCCGGGCCGTTGTCGCAGCGCGGTCGGGTAGCCACGCACGGCGGCGATGCGGTCGAGTTCGTCGATGAGGTCATCTCCGGTGACGTTGCGCTCGACCAGGCCGCCGAGGCACTCGCGGGTGTGCTCGTAGACGATGGAGACGATTTTGATCGGGCGGCCGTCGGTGGTGGCGTCGAACAGGAAGTCCACCGCCCAGACCGCGTTCGGCAGCGTCCTTGGCGGTGCCTCGGTAGCGGGAACGACGTGTGCCCAGGCTCCCCACCGCTTGGGCGATCGTCCCTTCGGCACCGGATCTGTGCTGATAGCAGAGCTGCCAGGCGGGATCGGCCTGCTTGACTCTGGCATGGGCAAGGACATCGTGTTCGGCCGTTGATCGTCACATCGACGTGTCCGCCCAGCGCGGTCGCGTAAGCGCGGAGAGTCTCCATCTCCATGGCGTCGAGGTCGCCGTTTTCGAGCTGGGAGACCCGTGACTGTAGAGTCGCGTGCCCCCCCAGGGCCGATTGATGGGCTCGTGCAGTGCCTCGGCGCCGGATGCCCGTACCCGCTCGAAGGTCGCGTCGAGATCGTCGGTGCTGGAGACGATCATCGGTTCTCAGTGCTCGTCGACGACCTGGCCGTTCAGGGCGGTGGCGTCCTTGGTGAGGGCCATGGTCAGCGGCGCCTCCGGGAAGGTGGGCAGGGCGGCGAACGCGGCGCCCAGTTGCTCGGCGCTCTCCCAGTGCCAGGTGTCGGTGTAGGTGCCGTCCTCGAGCCGGATCAGCACGGCGTGGGTGAGCCCGGGGTGCCCCTCGCGCAC